>NC_017167.1:1249619-1562024 GCF_000219875.1 Alicyclobacillus acidocaldarius subsp. acidocaldarius Tc-4-1 | reverse complement strand
CGCGCGATCGGGCGGGCTTTGTCGCGTCTCCGGGCACGCATGAAAGCGGACATGCGCTCATAGACATGGAGAGGACGCAGGTCCGACCAAACGAAAAGGGAGCGTGGACAAGCCGTGAAAGCAGCGAGAATGGTAGGCTTTCGCGAGCCACTCGTCATTGAACGCGTGCCGGATCCGACACCGGGGCCAGAGGACGCCGTCATCCGGGTGGAGGCGACCGGCATCTGTCGAAGCGACTGGCATGGATGGATGGGGGACTGGACGTGGCTCGGGCTGTCGCCGCAGTTGCCCATCACGCCCGGTCACGAGTTCGGCGGCGAGATCGTCGCGTTGGGGCGCGAGGTGCGCGATTTTCAAGTCGGCGACAAGGTGACGGTGCCGTTTCACTATGCGTGTGGGCACTGTGAATACTGTCACGCGGGCGTGCCAAACCGGTGCGATCACGTCGGTATCTACGGATTCAGTTGGGACGGCAGCTTCGCAGAGTATGTGGTCGTCCGCAACGCGAACTTGAATCTGATTCGCCTGCCGGAAGGCGTCGACGCCCTGACGGCGGCCGCGATCGGGTGTCGATTCATGACCGGATATCATGGCGTCATGCGGGGCGGTGTCAAGCCTGGACAGTGGGTGGCCGTGCACGGCGCGGGCGGCGTGGGCCTCTCGGCCATTCAGACGGCGTACGCGGTGGGCGCTCGTGTCATCGCGGTGGACGTGGACGACGAGAAGCTGGCTAAGGCGCGCGCGGAAGGCGCGTGTGAGGTCGTCAACGCCAAAACGCAGCCTGTAGTGGAGGCCATCCGGGAGATTACCAAGGGCGGGGCCCACGTGAGCATCGACGCGCTTGGGATCCGGGACACGGTCCTGAACTCCGTGTTGAGCCTTCGCAAAGGAGGAAGACACGTCCAAATCGGGCTCACCACGTCGCAAGAGGGCGGCTTTGTGCCCCTTCCCATGGATCTCATCACCAGTTGCGAGATTGAAGTGGTGGGGAGCCTCGGCATACCGCACCCGGACTACGCGGGGCTCCTCGCACTGGTGGCCGAAGGCCGCCTGAGGCCAAGAAACCTGGTGGAGCGAGAGGTCCGGCTCGAAGAGGTCAACGAAGTGTTTGACAAGATGACGAGATTTGAAACCAAAGGTTTCAACGTGATCACAACCTTCTGATTCGGCGCGGCGATGGCGTGGCTCAAGGACAGGCCGCGTCATCGCCGTGTGAATGAGCGAGGCTTCAGGTCGACGCGCAAGCCAACTCCAACACACAGAGGCCTCATGCTCTTGCACAAACGGGAGGTGCGTGTTACAATCATCAACGGCTTCACGAAAAGAGCGAAGAACGTCGGGATGTGGCGCAGCCTGGTAGCGCGCTACCTTGGGGAGGTAGAGGTCACGGGTTCAAATCCCGTCATTCCGACCAGTGACCAGCGTGTTGAACGCTGGTCTTCGTATTTTAGGCGGATTCGAAGGAGGCTGCGGCCTTGGCTGACACGCCCTACAGCGGCGACTACGTGGTCATTCGGGCGCTCGAAAATGGAGTTCAGGTCAACGGCATGACGCGTGGCCCGCAGACGCGGTTTCACCACGCAGAGAAGTTGGACAAGAGTGAAGTCATGATCGCGCAGTTTACAGAGCACACCTCGGCCATCAAAGTCCGAGGAAAAGCGGTCATCTACACGAGGTACGGGATCGTGCGGACCGACGAGGACGCGTGAGCGTCCACCATTTATGATATACTATCCGCAGCATACGAGGGTCGGCCCGTTCGAAGGAGATGACACCGGCTTGACGGACGCTCGGGAGGCAATGTTTCAACGCGTCGCGCGTTGCGCCAAGGCGCATATGGATCACGACTACTTGGCCAAGCGGAAGGTCCGCCAGGCGGTGAGTCCATTTCATTTCCATCTCGGTTATGCCATCCTGCAGTCGGCTGCGGTGCCCGAGAGCGAGGCAGAACGGGTGCTCACCGCCGTGCTCTTGCTGGAGCAAGGGCTTTCCATTCACGACGAGATCGATGAGTGGGGCGCGGCGGAACAAGGACTCGTGGTGTTGGCCGGGGATTACGATAGCAGCAAATACTACTTGATCCTCGCTGAACTCGGAGATCGCCAGCTCATGCATGAGTTGTGCGAGGCGGTCGTGCGGATCAACGAAGCGAAGATGGATCTGCTGATGGCATCGCCGCTGTCGCTCGACGTGTATGTGGAACGCATGTCGACCATCGAGGCGGAGCTGTTGCGAGCCTTGGTACGCCATTATCACCCAGACCCGGGGCCGTGGATGGCGAAAGTGGAGGAGGCGGTGCGGCACCACGTCCTGGCCGGTGGGGCGAAGGTTCGCGTGTTTACGCGCGGCACCGTTTCCTCCCGGGCGCGCGAAGGTGTTGTGCTCACGCCCAAAGACGCAGCCCGGCTACGCGGGACATGGTCCGTACTGGACTACGCCCTTCCCGAAGAGCCACAAGGGCTTCAGGCCGCGGAAGGGAAGCGTTGAGATGCACGGAGACAAATCGGCTTACGTTCACGACGTCTTTTCGAAGATCGCGCGGCGCTACGACGCGATGAACTCGGTGTTGAGCTTCCAGCAGCATCGGCTGTGGCGCCACTATGCGATGCGCCAGTTGCCCCTGACGCCGAACTCTCAGGTGCTCGACGTAGCTGCAGGCACAGGCGCGTGGACGTTTGCCATCGCCAAGCGGCTTGGACCCGAGGGGCGGGTCATCGGGCTCGACTTCACGGAGGCCATGCTGGAGGTCGCGGAAGAGAGGCTGGAGCGGTTCGCGTTTCGCGATCGCGTCCAATTTGTACACGGCGACGCGATGAACCTCCCGTTCCCAGACAACACCTTTGACCTATGCACCATCGGCTTTGCCCTGCGCAACATGCCGAGTGCCGAAGGCTGTTTGCGCGAGATGGCCCGAGTGGTGAAGCCGGGCGGCGCGGTGGTCTCGCTCGAGCTGTCGAAGCCGGAGGCCGCGTGGTTTCGGCGGCTGTACTACTTTTACTTTTACCGCATTCTCCCCAAAATCGGGGAGCTTGTGGTGGGGGATCGAGCGCCGTACGCCTGGCTGCCGGAGTCGCTCATCGACTTTCCTGATCGGAAGGGACTCGAGGAGATGTTTCGACGCGTGGGCTTGCGCGACGTTTGGAGCCGCCCGCTGACGTTTGGCATCGCGGCCTTCCACATCGGATGGAAATGAGGAGCGGTCGGCGTGGAATTCCATGAAATCTATCTTCTGTACCGCCAAGAACTCGATCGCGTCGAACGGCTGTTGGACGAGCGTGCGCGCGCGGATCACGCGGATCTCGCAAAAGCGGGACGGACGCTGCTCGAGGCCGGAGGCAAGCGGATTCGTCCTCTGTTTGCGCTCATCTGCGGCCTCGGCGAGCGCGAATGGTCTGAAGATGTTGCCAAGGTCGCCGCGGCGCTTGAGATGATTCACATGGCGACGTTAGTGCATGACGACGTGATCGACCGTGCCGACCTCCGGCGAGGCAGGCCCACGGTCCGGAAGAGTTACGGCAATCTGGCTGCGATGTACACGGGCGACTACTTGTTCGCTCGCGCCATTCAGCTGCTCGCCGAAGTGGACAACCTGGAAGTTCACCGGCTGATGGCGAAGGGCATTGTGCTCTTGTGTGAGGGCGAGATCGAACAGATTGAGGACTTTTACAATTGGTCGCAAGGCGTGATGACGTATCTGCGCCGCATTCACCGCAAGACGGCGCTGCTCATCTCGCTGAGCTGTCAATTGGGTGCGATGGTGGGAGGCGTTCACCCGCGCGAGGTCGCGGCACTCGCGCGATTCGGACACGCGGTCGGGATGGCGTTTCAGATTGTGGACGACTTGCTCGACTTCACGGGAGCAGCGGAGATTGTGGGCAAACCTGTGGGCGGAGACCTGCGCCAGGGAAATTTGACGCTGCCGGCGCTGTTGGCGTCGTCTCGCCCGGGGATTGGTGAGCGCCTCAGGGCCTTGGTGCGCGAGGGGATGCGCGAGGAGGAGGCCGAGGAAGCCATTCAACTCGTTGTGGCGTCGGGAGCGCTTGCGGACGCGGAACGCCTGGCAGAGCGATATCTCGAGAAATCGAGGGAGCTCCTGCAAGGGGTAGGCCGTGAAACGGTCCGCGAGCAGTTGATGGGCCTCACCTCGTTCATCCTTCGCCGACAGTACTGACTTGCATTGAGCCTGGCGAATTTCTTACAATAGCGCCGTCTGTGGCCTGCCCGCGGACAACAAGCACAGAGCGAGGGATGGAAGACATGGCCCGTGAACAGACATTTGTCATGGTGAAGCCCGACGGCGTACAGCGTGGACTCGTCGGTGAAATTGTGGCGCGATTCGAGCGCAAGGGGCTGAAGCTCGTCGCTGCCAAACTCGTACAGGTTTCGAAGGAGCTAGCGGAGTCGCATTATGCGGAGCACCGCGAGCGGCCCTTCTTTGGCGACTTGGTTCAGTTCATCACGTCGTCGCCTGTGTTCGCCATGATCTGGGAGGGCGAGAACGCCATCGCCGTAGTGCGTGCGATGATGGGCAAGACCAATCCGGCTGAGGCCGCTCCCGGCACGATTCGCGGCGATCTCGGCCTCACAATCGGCATGAACGTCGTGCACGGTTCCGATTCGCCCGAGAGCGCGAAGCGGGAGATCGAGCTATGGTTCCCGGAGGGTGCGCTGACGTACGAGCGAACCGTGGACGCCTGGTTGGCGTGAGATGGCCCGCGCTTATGCGCGGGTTTTTTCATGCGTCACGAACGCACAAAGTTGCGAATCGCCTCGGCTTGTTGTTCTACACACGCGCGCCCCGCGCGAATGTACCCCGGCAGGCGCTCAAACGGGTGTCCCTTGATTGCGCTCAGGTCGGGTTCCAGAAGGAGCACCGAAGGGGCGTCGAGATCGTTGTCAATCGATTCTCGCAGGAGAATGTCGAAGGCGCGGAGAAAGACGTCGATCATGGTTTTGGGGCGAAATTCGGCGGGGAGTCTGTACAGATTGACAGCGAGAATCCTGCGACACCCGAGTTGGCGCAGCACGGAGACCGGCACGTAGTGGCGCATGGCGCCGTCCACGAGCAGGTAGGGACCGTGCTGCACAGGACGAAACACGCCAGGAAGCGCACAACTGCCAGCGACGGCTATCGCTATGGCTTCGGTTCGTTCCACGGCATCTAGTCGGAGGTCATTCGGCGTGAAGACGATGGGGCGTCCAGAGATGAGGTCCGTCGCGAGCACAAACACCGGCATTTGAGGCCGGCGGTGTGCGAGGAGGCGCTCGACGTACTGGCGAAAACGCACGCCGCGTAACAGGGCCGGCGGAACAGGATCTCGAGTGGCACCCATGCCGAGGCGGCTGGCCGCGAGGGCCAAGGCGGACTGCACGGCGGGAAACCCATAGTCTACAAGGCGCCAACCGGGAAATGAGCGAACCAGTCGCTCGAGATCTTCGGAGCGATAGCCGTATGCGTACAGGCATCCGACAAGTGATCCCGCGCTCGTGCCTGCGATGGCGTCCGGGCGGATGCCCAGCTGATCAAGTGCGGAAAGCACGCCCACGTGCGCCGCGGCTTTGAGCGTGCCTCCGGAGAGCGCGATGCCGAGATCCCACTTCGTGTCCCCCAAAGAAATCCCCGCCTTTATGGAGTGAGTCATCCTGGACCCGTATCTTGAGTTTGTGGAGCGCGTTCGACGATTGACCGGGATCGATCTGAGTCATTACAAGCGGCCCCAGATGGAGCGACGTCTAGCCCACCTTCGAGATAGGCGCGGTTTCTCGGACTTCGCGTCCTATGCGGCCGCGCTCTCGTGCGACGCCTCGCTTCTCCGGGAACTGGTGGATCGCATCACGATTCAAGTGTCAGAATTTTTTCGGAACCCCGAGCGATGGGCCGATCTCAAGGCGAAGCTTGAGGTTGTCGCGGCCTCGCCCTTTCGCGCATGGAGCGCGGGTTGCGCCCACGGTGAGGAGCCTTATAGCCTGGCCATGGTCTGTGCCGAACTTGGGCTTCACGCCGATATTTGGGCCACGGATGTGGACGAGCGGGCGCTCGAACAGGCTTTGCACGGCGTCTATTCGCCCCGCGCCTTGGCGAATGTATCTCCGGACCGCCTGCAACGCTTTTTTGAGCCAACGCCGGAAGGATGGCGTGTGTCGGTTGCGGTCCGGCAGTGCGTCCGCTTCGAGCGGCACAATCTTCTCGCCGATCCGTATCCTCGCGATCTCGATCTCATCGTATGCCGAAATCTCCTGATCTATTTGACTGATGCCGCCAAACAGCGGATCATCGCGGGGTTTTCTCAGGCGTTGAAGCCGGGAGGTCATCTGTTCGTGGGAAGCACCGAGCAGTTGGTCGGGATGGATGCGTGCGGGCTTCGCCTTGTCGCACCCTTCCTCTATCAAAAAGCCGACGGGCCTTGAACCCAAGGTGAGCGAGGCGCGTCCTTGGGGTCGAATAACGCCGTCCTTGCGTGGTCATGATAACAGATGGGAATCCATGCGAAGGAGGCGAGAGCCATGGCGGACGAACGCGGCCACACGCCTGTGTCGGATGGCAACCAGGCGCACGGGAGCGAGGTCTACCTGGATTCGGTGTACGACGGGATTGACCGGTTGCAGCAGGACGGAGGCGTCGCACCCGAGATCGCGCATGAACGGCTGGACCCGGCTGTCGTGCCGCCGCCCGACATGACGCACCGTCGCGTGGGACCCGTGTCGTGATGGGAGGCGCGGCGTCGCCGTATCGGCGGCGACCGCGTTCTGGTAAAATACGAGGCGAACACCGACAGGCACAGTCTGTGCTTCAAGGAGACGTTCGTCTATGTCTATGGAGACTATGCAGTCTTTGACGTTGCAGGACGAGGACATTGCTCGCCTCATCATCGACGCGGACGATGTGGCTTGCGTACATCCGCAGCACAGCGCGGAGCATGCGCTGTTGGTTTTGATTAAATCCGGCTATTCGGCCATTCCTGTCGTGACGACGGACGGGCGGGTGGTGGGCATCATCAGCAAGACACTCATCCTGGACCGGATTCTGGGGCTCGAGCGCATTGAGTTTGAGGCGCTTTCGACGTTCACCGTCCAGGATGTGATGCGCACGGACTTTCACCGCATCGGGCGATGGGAGCCGTTTCTGCGCGCACTTCAACTCAGCATCGACGCGCCGTTTTTGTGCGTGGAAGACGAGAGCGGAAAGTTCGTCGGGCTGCTCACGCGCCATGGCATTCTCGCTTATCTGAACGGGGTGATACGCAAGGGAATAAAACGGCCCTGAGGCGGTGAGCGATTGAGACGCGGTTTCAAGCGCGGGTGGATGCGGGCGCTTCTCGGCCTGGTGGCCTTCTGGGTCGGGCAGGACGTATACTTTCACACGTTGAATCCTATCGCCACGCGCGTGAGGCAGGCGGCGGCCGTGCGCATGCTCGACAAGCATGTGCATCCCATCCGATACGGCCAAATCCCCGCCGTGTTTCGCCAGGCCGTGATCGCCACCGAGGACCGGCGATTCTGGTCCGATCCCGGCATCGATCCCATTGGGATTGTGCGAAGCGTCGTGGTGGATGTGGAGCGCGACGGCTACGTGGAAGGCGGGTCGACGTTAACGCAACAATTGGTCGACAACACGCTTCTGGGCAAGCAAAAAACGCTTCGGCGAAAGCTGCTGCAGGCGTGGTACGCCATCGGCCTGTACGACACCATGTCCAAGCAAGAGGTCTTCACGCTGTACACCAACGTCGTGTACTTTGGCCACGGCGCGTACGGGTTGTATAATGCCTGTGAGACGTATTTTGGCAAGCCGCCGTGGGATTGTAACGCGGGTGAGCTCACGCTCGTGGCCGGACTGCCGAACGCCCCCTCCGCATACGACCCGTTGACCCATTACGCCCTTGCGCGATCTCGTCAACAGGTGGTGCTGGAGAACATGGTGGACGACGGCCAGCTTTCGCCGTCTCAGGCGCAGGCCATATGGCGCGAGCCCATTGAACTTCGGGCGGATTGAAGGAGGGTTCACATGGTGGAGGTACGCCTGCCCCAACTGGGGGACAGCGTCACCAAGGCGGTCGTCACGTCCTGGCTGAAGGCGGAGGGCGACCGCGTCGAGAAGGACGAGCCGTTGCTTGAGGTGACGACGGACAAGGTGACCGTCGAAGTGCCCGCGGAAGTGAGCGGGGTGTTGAAGGAGATTGTCGCCAAAGAGGGCGATCACGTCCGCATGGACGATGTACTCTGCCGGATCGAGGAAGGTTGAATTCACTCGCGCCGGCGCGGTTTCGCAAAGTACACGATGAGAACGGCAGCGACGAATGCCACGATGAACCATGCAATGAACACCATGTCGTAGCCCCCAGCGCACCTCGGTTTCACGTTGCGCACTTAATCTTGCTCGCTGGGGCGCATTTCATGCGCTCGTCGCGCCACGGAAAACGGGCCGCCCGGCGGGGCGGCCTTTCCGCATGCTCAGCAGGTTGCGGGGGCGCCGTACGCGGGCACCAACAGGAAGAACAGCACGAAGATGATCAGAAACACGACGGCCCACTGCGTGTAGCTACCAAACACGCCGTACATATCAGCCACCTCCTCTTCGCGGTTCTGGCATATCGTACGCCACGTGAGATCCACGCGCTAAGGACACGTGCCCGGATTCAGAAAGGGGTGAGGGACGCATGGACATCGACAGCGGACGGGAGGCGCCGATCACCAGCCGGGGTTCGCCGCGCTTTCTTGCGAATAGCCCCCACCTGGTGGACGACGCGGAAGCCGCGCTTCGGCTCGGCAAGCACCTGTTGCTGCGCGGTCCCACAGGGAGCGGCAAAACGCGCCTCGCCGAGGCGCTTGCGGAAAGGCTCGGCCTCGAGATGGAGTCTGTGAACTGCTCGGTCGATCTCGATTTAGAGGCCCTTCTTGGCTATCGGACGCTCGGGATTGCCGAAGGCAGAACCGTCGTTGAATACGTCGAAGGCCCCGTCATTCGGGCGATGCGGCTCGGCCGTATGCTGTACATCGACGAGCTCAACGTCGCTCGGCCCGAGGTCCTGCCCGTTTTGCACGGTGCACTCGACCACCGCCGCCAACTGACCAATCCGCTGACTGCCGAGCTGGTGGAAGCCCACCCGAACTTCTGCGTGATTGCGGCCATCAACGAGGGGTACGCCGGCACCTCGCCCCTCAACGAAGCCCTGCTGAACCGTTTCGTCGTATTCGACGTGTCCTACGTCCAGGGCGACGTGCTGGCAGAATTGATTCGCGAGGCCACCGCGCTATCGAGCCGAGATCACGTCGAACGGTTCGTTCGCCTGTCGGCCGATCTGGTCCGGGCAAGCGAAGTCGGGGAACTCCCTGTCGAAGCCGCGTCCATTCGCGCTCTTTTGGACGCGTGCGACCTCTCGACACAGATGCCGCCCCTGCGGGCGATTCGCTATGCCATCGCCGGCAAACTCAGCGATCCGCGGGAACAGGATCTGGTCATGGAACTCGCGTCGAGCTACTTTGGCGGCGCATAGGGAGGCGGGCGGATGTTTCGTTTCACGAGTCCATACGAGGACGAGCCTTCGCTCTCGCTGTACACCGGCCTCGCTCGCGCTCTGTCGCGCAACGCCCGCCTTTGTTGCAGGTATGGCCGCCTCTCAAGCATCAACCTCGCTACAGGTGTCATCGAGTTGCCCGATGCGTACCGGACCGCAAGTGGGGCGGAACGGCGGGCGCTTGAGCGCGCCGAGGTGTACCTGCGCGCTGGAGGTAGCGTTCGGCTGACCGATGTGGCGGCCCTGTTCAGCGCGCGCCGCGAGTCGGAGAGATGCCAAGCCCCGAAGCTTGCTTGGCAATGGCTTATGACCGTCGAGGACGCGCGCCTGATGTTCTGGCTTTCTCGAGAGCGGCCACGCGTCGCAAGGCTCTTCGCCAAGCGAATGGCCTTTCATCGCAGCCGCGTCCGAAGGCAGGCCGCATGGAGATCTCGAGACGGTGGCCGGATCGACATCGCCGAGTGCGTCTACTTGGAACTGTTGGCGGAACTTCTCGGGCGCTCGATGAGCGTGCGCAGTGCGCTCTCAGGCGACACCCTTCTCGCTGCCGCGTGGGCCGCGGATCGCCTAAGCGAGGCGATGGCGCGGCGGAGCGTGGAAGATTTGGCCGAGATCTGGTTGGATCTCGCCCCGGGAGCCTCTCGCGACACGGCAGATCTGGAGGGCTTTCATACGCCCTCGCGATCACGCCATGCGCTTCGCCACAGTGAACCCGTCGAAGGCGCGTCGAATCCGCGCGTGGAGATCTGGACGCGACCCCGGGACGAGGAACGCGGAGCCTTGCTCCAGGGACCGGCGAAAACGGGCTCCCGCGCGGCGCCGACCGCTCGAGCGGGGCGGCTGGGTGACGATGACGTCGCGCAGGTGGGACGAACGGCATTCGCTCGCCTGTCAGGCCCGCCGCGGCGCAGCCACACTCGCGGGGAACACGAGGGACGACTGGAGGCCGACGAGGCGCCTCGCGCCGAACAGGGGCTGGATGCGGACTACGCCATCCGAGAGCGCGGCTACGTTCCCCCGACGCCTGAGGCTCAAGACTGGCTTCGGTCCGTGCGCCGCGCGCAGGCGCGGGATCGACGTCGGCTTCAGAGCCTCCTCGCGAAATATCTTGAGCGCCGCCGAGCTTGGGGAGGCGGGTTGTCGCGCCATGGGCGCACGCTGAAGCACGTGGAGCGCGTCGCGTTCGAGCCGTATCCGCGCGTGCTGGCGAGAAAAGAGCGGCCTCTGGCGCACGACGCAGCCGTGCAGATCCTCATCGACGTCTCGGGCTCCATGGAACCGTACCTGCCCGCGTGCAAAGAAGCCGTTGTGATGCTCGGGGATGTGTTGCGCGCACTGGGCGCGTCGTTTGGCGTCTCGGCCTATTGGGAAGACGATGCCCCGATGGGCGCTTCGCGCCTGGAGACGGTCATCTGGGACGTCGTGCCGTTTGAAAAGTCGCGCGATCCCGGCGCGCTCGCCGCGGTTTGGGCGCTTCGACCGGAACTGGACAATCGGGATGGCGCGGCGATACGGCACGTCGCAGCGCGCCTGGCGCGGTTTGCGCAGGCGTCGAAATGGATGGTTTTGGTGAGTGACGCGAGGCCGGCTGCCGAGGGATACGAGGGAGGCTACGAGGACACGCGGCGCGCGGTGGCAGAGGTCCGCGCTCGGGGTATCGAGGTCGTGCACCTCGTCGTGGCGAGCGATGTGGATGCGGCCCTCGTCGACGCCGTGCGTTACCTGTACGGGCACGCGTTCGCCATCGCGAGAACGCCCAACGACGTGCCACTGGCGATGGAGCGCGCGCTCAAGCAGATTTTGCGCGGGGCCATCTCCGCCGTCAGGTGACTGCCAAGTGCAGGACGTCCTCGACGTAGCTCGCCGAGTGATTGTACGTCCAAATGGCGTAGTACGGATCTGAACTGAATCCTTCCCGGTGCAGCATGTTCGCGGCCGAGTAGATGGCGTCCTCGACGTTGTGGATGTTCGCAACTTTATGGCCTGGGGCAGGGACCCCGAAGATGGCAAAGGTCGATGGCATGAACTGCATAGGTCCGATGGCGCCGGCGTACGATTCGATGTCGCCGTCCGTGCTGAAATCCGTCTCGACTTTGTGGATGGCGGCGAGCACGGTCCAGGGAATGTCGTACTTGGCGCCGGCCGCCTTGTAGATAGGGATCAGCCAAGACGGTGCTTCGCGCAACAGCACGCTTTGTGCCTGCGATCCGCCGAAGGCGCTGGAAGGCTCGATGACGAGCCGTTGGCCGGGATAGATGGCCGCTTGGGTCAGGTGATTCGCGCTGCAGATGGCGGAAATCGAGACGCCAAAGATGTTCGAGATCTCCCAAAGCGAGTCCCCCGGTTGGACCGTGTAGGTCAGGCTCGGCACGAGAGGCGAGGAACTCGCTTTCGGCGACTTCGGCAACGCGAATGGGCGGTGAACGCCCGCGGGCAGACGCAATACCTGTCCCACTCGAAGAACTGTGGAGTGAAGGTGGTTATCGCGCATCAATTCCGCCACGGTCGTGTGATGGGTTTCGGCAATGCTCCACAGGCACTCCCCTGCGTGGACGCGGAGGAGTGTCGTTCGAACGGGCTTCTTCGCCACCGCGCTCGCACCACGAAGGTGGACGGCGGATGCGTGGCGCATCTCCGCGTGCCGCATCTCCACCTGAACCATCGGGGCACTCATCGGACGGTGCACGAGGTGGACGTCGAGCGCGCCCGAGTGGGACGGTTCCGCCGAAGGCGCGCGGTGTGCCGTCCATTCCACTCGCGGCAAGAGCGAGAGGCTCGAGGAGCGCTCGGGCGCTGTGCGGGCGTCGACGACGGGGGCTACGGTTTCCGGCGCCCGGTTCGCTCGGTCGCCCGTCCAGAGTCCGACGGCAGCGACAAACGCGAGGGCTCCGGCCATGAGGGCCTGCCAACGGCGGCCAAACATTCGCATCTCCCCTTTGACACAGCCTCGCGGCCTGTTTTATGGAGAGATGTACGCGCTCGAGGGGACAAGTATGACAAGCTAGTCGGACCGATGACTCCATTCGACGGCTTCGAGCAACAGCCCGGCGAGTTGCTCCGCGTCAAGCGGGCAGAATTCCATCTGTACATCGTGGTCCGGTCCAAGGATTTGAATGATATAATCGCACCCGTGAGCGCAGGGCGACGTATGCCAAACCGCGGCTTCGCGGCCAACCACTCGGTAGGTGTAAGGGACGTTGGACATGCTGAAAGCACCTCTTGTTCGGGCGAACGAGCCCATCTTTGTTATGGCCCGTTCGCATACGGCGCAAACGCCGCATAGGGCAAGGTCGCGCCGAGAAAGTTAAAATGAGGTGAGTTGGCATGCGCACCCTGGATAAGTTGCTGTATGCAGCGGTACTCGGCGGTCTCGTCGCCATCGGCGTGGCGTACCTGTACTTCTCTGTGCGCCACCTCGGCCTGTGACGTGTAGGGGGTGGGAACGGTTGTTGGAGGAATACGTGGTGCCAAGCGACCTCGCGGGTCGGCGCTTGTCGTCCGTGCTGAGCGGGCGGCTCGGCATGTCCCGCAGGATGCTCCGGCGCATCATTCAGGCGGGTGGATTTTATGTGAACGGAGAACCGGTCTACCTGTCGGTCATTGTGCAGGACGGCGATCGCGTCACCTGGGAACGGCCGGAGGAGGAGGTCGCGGTCGAGCCCGAGGATATCCCGCTCGAGATCTGTTACGAAGACGATGACGTGATCGTCGTCAACAAGCCTGCAGGTATGTTGACGCATCCGTCTCCGCACGAGCGCCGCGGATCGCTTCTAGCTGCTGCCGCACACTACCTTCGCGATAGCGGCGTGCCACACGCCGTCCACCGGCTGGACAAGTACACGTCGGGTGCAGTTCTCATCGCCAAACACGCGCACGCGCACCATCAGTTGGATCGCGCCCTTCGCCAAGGTCTCGTCGACAGGCGCTACGTAGCCATCGTCTACGCACCCGAGGGCTGTGAAACCGGGCGGTGGATCACGTTTGTGGACGGCTTGGCGCCGAACCCGCACCGCCCGTCGCGGCGCATCGTCGTGCCCCCCGAACGGGGGGATCGCGCGGTCACCCACGTTCTCCCGCTGGTGCAGGCTGGGCCGCTCGCGCTGGTGGCACTCGTCCTCGAGACTGGCCGGACCCATCAGATCCGGGCCCAGATGGCCTATCACGGCATGCCCCTTGTGGGCGATCGCGACTACACGTACGCGCTCGCCAACCGGCGCGATCCGCTGGGGCAAGCTTCGTTTTACGAAAAGGCATTTGGCCGCCAGGCACTTCACGCCTACGCGCTGTCGTGGCCGCGCGTCGAAGACCGCGTGATGTGCAAGGTTCGCGCGCGTGTCGCCGACGATATGCGCGAACTCTGGCAAACCGTGGCCGGCAGAGATGACATCGAAGTGTGGTGCGACAAGGCACAGGATGTGGAGCCGCCGGGCGATCCCATCTACGGCCCCATGGACGCCTGAACGGAATGGCGTGCGGTATGAGGAGGTGTCACCTTTGTCCAAGTACATGAGCGTGTTCAAGCAGCTGCTCGAAGCGCACGGCGGGCCAGGCTTCGAGGAGGACGTGCGCAACCTCATTCTCCCTCATCTATCGGAATATGCGACGGAGATGTGGACCGACCCGCTCGGCAACCTCGTCGGCCTCGTTCCAGGTGTCGGAGAAGGGCGGCGGCCGCGGGTTCTCGTGTCTGCGCACATCGATGAAATCGCGCTCGTCGTCACCCGCATCGAATCGGGCGGATTTCTCCGCGTCACGCAGGCGGGGGGATTTGATCCGCGAGCGCTCGTCGGGCAAGAGGTCTTGGTTCACACCCAAAGCGGCCAGGTCTGGGGCGTCATTGGGGCCAAACCGCCGCACCTCACGCCGCCTTCCGAGCGGTCGAAAGCCGCGAAACTCGAAGATCTGTACATCGATCTCGCCCTCCCCGAGGACGAGGTGCGGTCCCGCGTCCGCGTGGGCGATCGCGTCACGCTTCGCCGCGCGCCCGTCGATCTCCTGAACGGCCGGATCGCGGGCAAATCGGTCGACAACCGGGCAAGCGCGGCGGTTCTGCTCGAGGCGCTCGCCTTGCTGAAAGGCATGGTGCACCACGCGGATCTCTACGCCGTGTTCACGGTGCAGGAGGAAGTCGGCTTGCGAGGGGCCAGAACAGCCGGATTTGGACTCGCGCCGGACATTGCCATCGCCGTTGACGTGACCTTCGGGGCGTTTCCTGGGCAGGCGCCCGATGAGTCATTTCCGCTCGAGGGCGGCGTCGCCATCTCCTTTGGCCCCAACCTCCATCGGCGCGTGTTTCGGCGGCTCGTGGACTGCGCCGAACGGCATCGGATCCCGTATCAAATCGAGTTGTCGCAGAGGCCAGTGGGCGCGGACGCCAACGCCTTTCAAATCGCCGGCCCCGGCCTCGCGGCAGCGCTCATTGGTCCGCCGATGCGGTACATGCACACGTCGGTCGAAACCGTCGCCTACGACGACATATGGCAGTGCGCGCGACTTCTTGCCCACTATGTGGCCGAGGTGGACGCTCTGCAGGTGGAGGAGTTGACATGTTATTGAAGGAACTCACGGAGGCCTTTGGCCCGACGGGGTTTGAAGACGAGGTGCGCGGCGTGGTGCGCCGCGAGCTCGACGCGATGGGGCTGTCGGTGCGCACGGACGTCCTGGGGAATGTCATCGCGTCCACGGGAGAACACCATCCCGGGCCGCGCGTGATGCTCGACGCGCACATGGACGAGGTGGGCCTCATGGTGACCCACATCGGCGAAGGCCGAGAAGACGGCGGGCTGCTTCGGTTTCGACCGCTTGGCGGCGTGGATCCCCGGGTGCTCGTGTCCAAGCCAGTGCTCGTTGGCGAGCGTCGTATTCCGGGCGTGATCGGCGCCAAACCGGTTCACTTGCAGCAGCCGAGCGAACGCGAGAAGCCCATCCCCATGGAGAAGCTGTACATCGACATCGGCGCCCGCGACGCGGACGACGCCAGGCGCCACGTGAAACCAGGCGATCCGGTCGTGTTCGCCACAACATACGAGGAGCTTCCGCACCGGATGGCGAAGGCGAAGTCGTTTGACGATCGCGTCGGCTGTTACATCCTGCTCGAAGCATTGCGCCGGTGGAAGGGCGCTCTGCCGGTGTTTGGCGCGTTCACCGTGCAGGAGGAAATCGGCCTGCGTGGCGCGCACGCGGCGGCGTATCAGATTCAGCCCGACATCGCCATCGCGCTCGAAGGCACCGTGGCCCACGACGTCGTCGGCACGCCCGCTCATGGTCAGTCGACGGTGGTGGGCAGGGGCCCGGCCATCACGGTGCAGGACGGGCAGACCGTGGCAAATCGGCGCTTCGCCGAATTCCTCTGGGAGACGGCGAAGGCGCGCAACATTCCGGTGCAGTGGCGCCGAGTCAAGGGCGGAACCAACGATTTTGGCGCCATTCACCGCGTCGGCAAAGGGGTGCTGGGCGGGGCCATCTCGGTGCCCGTGCGGTACATCCACGCTCCGACGCAGGTGGTGTCGCTCGACGATGTGATGCATGCCATCGATCTCGTGGTCGCGGTACTCGACGAGATCGCAAAGGGAGGATTTCGCCCATGAGGGACTGGGTGATGCGGTTGATGGACTTCGTTGCACCGAGCGGGAGTGAGGCGGCCGTGGTCCAGGCGCTCTTGGATCACGTCCGAGACGCGGCGGACGAGACCTGGGTGGACGCGCTTGGCAACGGGATGGCGCGAAAGCGGGGCGAGGGGCCTCACCTCATGCTGGCCGCGCACGTCGACGAGCCTGGCATCATGGTCATGGACATCGACGACCGCGGTTATCTCCGCGTGGTCTCCGTCGGAGACGCGCAGGCGCGCGAGTGCGTCGGACGGTTGGTCCGTTTCACCAATGGCACGGAGGGGCTCGTCCACGCAGATCCGTCGGCAAAGGGCGATCTCGACTTTGACGCTCTGGTCGTCGACGTCGGGGCGCAATCGCGCGAAGAGGCCGAGCGCATGGTGCCCATTGGAACAGCCGGTGCGGTACACGTTCCTCCTGTGACGTGGGGAAATGACATGGTTACGGGGCGCGCCGTCGACAACCGCCTGGGGTGCGCTGTTGCCGCGGAGGTGTTTCACAAGCTCGCCGCAAGAGGGTTGAACGTAAGTATCGCGTTCACGGCGCAGAACGCGGTTGGGGCCAGGGCCGCGCAGGCTGCGGCCTTTCAGCTCGAGCCCCAGTACGCACTCGTGATAGACGGCGTGACAGCAGACGACGTGTGGCACGATGACCCGGCCGTATCGTTGGGCAAGGGACCCGTTCTGAAGGTAATGGATCGCGCGACCGTGGTGCCGCTCGATGGCAAGCGCGCTGTGGAAAGAGCAGCGGATGGATTACACCTGGCGCTTCAACACGAGGTGTCGCGCGATGCATGGAGCGACACGGGCGCAATTCAACTGGCAAAGACGGGTTGTATGGCCATCGGGCTCGGGTATCCCGTGCGTCGCGCGGGGGCTTTCGCCGCGACGGCGGACGTGTCGGACGCGAAGCGTCTGGTGGATCTCGCCGTGGCGACGGCGGAGACTCTCTTAGGCTGATGCGAGGGGCGGGCGCGTGGCCCGCCTCGAGTATGTTATACTACCGGTAATTCGCAGAGACGAACGCTTATGGGAGAGAGCAGGAAGTGGAGGGGCAGCCTTTGTTGCGTTACTTGTCGGCAGGAGAATCGCATGGCCCGGCCTTGACCGTGGTGATTGACGGCTTTCCGAGCAACGTGACCATCCGCAAAGAGAAAATTGACGAACAATTGCGACGGAGGCAGCAGGGCTATGGTCGCGGCTACCGCCAACAGATCGAGTCGGACGAGGTGCAGGTGACGAGCGGGATTCGCTTCGGGAAGACGCTCGGCACGCCCATCACGCTCGTCGTCCAGAATCGAGACTTCAAGAATTGGTCGGCGAAGATGGCGCCGTTTGGCGACAAACCGGAAGATCTGAAGGAAGTGTACCGGCCGCGGCCAGGGCACGCCGATCTCGCCGGGGCCATCAAGTACGATCACGAGGACATCCGCAACGTCCTCGAGCGCGCGAGTGCGCGCAACACGGCAACGCTCGTGGCGGCTGGCGCGCTCGTGCGACAACTCTTGGAGCACTTCGGCATCCGTATCGCGGCGCACGTCGTCGAGTTGTGCGATGTGAAGGCGTCCCAATTTCCGGACACGCTCGAGGAGCTCGAGGCGCGCGCGAATGCCTCTCCCGTGCGGTGCGCGGACGAGTCGGCGGCCGAACGCATGATGGCGCGCATCGACGAGGCCAAGGCGGCCGGAGACACGGTGGGCGGCATCTTTGAGGTGATTGTTCGCGGCTGTCCCATTGGGCTCGGCAGCTACGCGCAGCCGGATCGCAAGCTGGATGGGAGGCTCGCCGGAGCCCTGATGAGCATCCAGGCCATCAAAGGTGTGGAAATTGGGCTCGGATTTGAAGCGGCCCGGCGCATGGGCTCGAAGGTCCACGATCCCATTTTGTACGACGGCACGCGTTACATCCGCTCGCACAATGGCGCGGGCGGACTCGAGGGCGGCGTCACCAACGGGGAAGACATCGTCATCCGGGCCGCCATGAAGCCCATCAGCACGCTGTACAATCCGCTTCCGAGCGTGAACATGAAGACCAAGGAGGCCGAACCCGCGGCTATTGAGCGCTCCGACATCTGCGCACTCCCGGCCGCGTCGGTCGTCGGGGAAAACGTGGTCGCCTGGGTCATCGCGGAGGCGTTCCTGGAGAAGTTCGGCGGAGACTCGCTCGAGCAGATTGTGGATGCCTTTCGTGCGTACCAGGCGCGGGTGAGCCAACGATGATCCGGCTGGAGGTGCAAAGTTCTCAGGGCGCCTACCCCGTTCTCGTCGACGCGGGCGCCAGGCGCTTCTTGCCCGGGCTGCTGGAGGAATTGGGGCTTGCCGGCCGGAAGTTGGCGCTCATCACGGACGAGATCGTGCAACGGACGCCGTTTGTCGACGAAGTCGCCGGCGCAGTGCGGGAGGTGGGGCGCGAGCTCTTTGTGCTCGCGTTTCCCGCTGGCGATGCGCACAAGAATCTCGCCACTGCGGTCGAACTGTACCGGAGCCTCATTCGGCGCGGCTTTCGCCGAGGGGACGTCATCCTGGCCGTGGGTGGCGGCGTGGTAGGCGATCTGGCCGGGTTCGTGGCGGCGACGTATTTGCGCGGCGTTCCCTATGTGCAAGTCCCCACCACATTGCTCGCGCACGACAGCGCCATCGGTGGCAAAGTGGGAGTCAATCTCGAGGAAGGCAAGAACCTCGTCGGCGCGTTTTATCCCCCACGGGCGGTGTTGTTTGACACCGAGGCGCTGTGCACCCTCGATGCGCGGCAGTGGAGCAACGGAATGGCGGAGGTCATCAAGCACGCCATCATCGCAGACGCCGCCTTGTTTGGCCAGCTTGAAGCGAATCCCTTGACGGGTCTTGGCGATCCGGCTGCGTTTGCGGATACCCTTGCGCGAGCCATGCGCGTCAAGGTGGACGTCGTGAACCGGGACGAGCGAGAGACTGGGCTCAGGCAGGTGCTCAACGTCGGTCACACCGTGGGGCACGCGGTCGAGCAGTATTCGGGGTATACCTTGGGACACGGGGAGGCCGTGGCCATCGGACTCGTGGTCGAAGCCGTCATCGCTGTGCAGCGCGGACTTCTGTCTCTCGCCGATGCCGCGCGGATCAAGACGGTGCTCGAACGGCATCATTTGCCCGTTCGTCCGCCTTACGAGGACGTGGAGGCCGTGCTCCGCCTGATGGCGGTCGACAAAAAGCACACGCATGAGGGGTGGACGTTCGCGCTGCCTACCGCCATCGGCCGGGTGGAGATCTGTAAGGTTCAGCCCGACGAGGTGAGACAGGCCTACGAAGAGGTAAGGGAGGGACACCGTCCATGAAGGTGCGAGGACTGCGCGGAGCCACGACGGTGGCCCGCAACGATCGAGACGAGATCCTGAGGGCGACTCGCGAGCTGATGGAGGAAATTGTCCGCGCCAACGACATCGACGTGGACGACGTGGCGAGCGTGATTCTGACCATGACGCCGGATCTGAACGCGGCATTTCCGGCGTTTGCTGTTCGGCAACTTCCGGGCTGGCAATGGGTTCCCTTGATGTGCGCCACGGAGATCAACGTGCCGGGCTCGTTGCCTCGGAGCATTCGCGTGTTGGTGCATCTGAACACCGACAAGCGACAAGATGAACTGGTCCACGTGTACTTGGGCGAAGCTGTGCAACTGCGGCCCGACATCGCGACGCGATGAACGTCATCCCTCTCTGCCCAACTTTCGCGCCTTTGGTTGACGAATGCGACGGGGGCGGCTAACATAGTCGTAACAGCTCTGTGGACGTCAGTCGAGCTGAGTTGAGGTAGAGGAGTGCGCCGTTCTGCGGCGCTGAGGTGAGAGGAGTCGAGTTATGAAGGATTTGGTTCGGGAAGTCGTTGCTGCTGTTGTGGCAGGTAAAATATTGGATGAAGCGACAGCGGAAGCTTTTCTTAGCGCATGGATGGATGGCGGCGTGTCGCCCGTCCAGGCGGCCGCGCTCATCAGCGTGATGGCGTACCGCGGGGAACAATCCCCGGAGATTGCCGGTTTCGCGCGGGCGATGCGGAGCCATGCGGTTCGCTTGGAAGCCCCTGAGGGTACCCTGGATACGTGTGGTACGGGGGGCGATGGCCAACATACCTTCAACGTTTCCACAGCCGTCGCGTTCGTCGCCGCGGCGGCGGGCATTCCCGTGGCCAAGCACGGCAATCGAGCGGCTTCGAGCCGCAGCGGCAGTGCCGACGTGTTGCAGGCGCTTGGCGCCGTAATCGATCTGCCCGTGCCGGCCTCGGAGAGGCTGCTTCGAGAAACGGGCCTGTGTTTTCTGTTTGCCCAAGTGTATCACCCTGCGATGAAGGCCGCGGCCCAGGTGCGAAAGGAACTTGGGTTCAGGACCATCTTCAACATTCTCGGCCCCTTGACGAACCCCGCCGGCGCCAAGCGCCAAATCCTCGGCGTCTTCCACGAACGTCTCGTCCCGATTGTCGGCGAAGCGCTGGTGACCCTTGAATCCGAGCATGCGCTGGTGGTCCATGGCGCAGACGGACTGGATGAACTTTCTCTGGCCGGCCCGTCGCTGGTCGCGGAGGTCAAAGACGGCGTGGTTCGCTCGTATCGGCTTACCCCCGAGGACGTAGGACTTCAGTCGGCGCCCATCGATGCGGTGCGCGGCGGATCGCCTGAGGAGAACGCCGAGATCGTCCGCCGCGTTCTCGCGGGTGAAGAACGCGGGCCGAAGCGCGACATCGTCCTCTATAACGCGGGAGCGGCCCTGTACGTGGGCGGCAAGGCGGCGTCCGTGCGCGAAGGCGTGGCACTGGCTGCTGAGATGATCGACGCTGGGCGGGCACTTGCGACGCTGGATGCGTTCGTCGAGGGCTCGCGCAGGCTCGCGAGCGTGGAGGAGGCGGTGAGCCCGTGAGCACCATCTTAGACCGGATTCTCGAGACCAAGCGCCGAGAAGTGGAAGCGTTGCACGATCGCGTCGTTCGTGAAGGGCCTTTTCCGGAACGAACGGACCCGTTTCGCTCGCTGGCTCAGGCGTTGCGCGAGGCTCGCCGTCTTTGTGTCATCGCGGAAATCAAGCGCAAGAGCCCGTCCAAAGGCGTGTTCCAGGCGAGCGTGGATCCCGCCGAGCGCGCCAAGGTGTACGAGCAGGGCGGCGCTTGCGCCATCTCCGTCTTGACGGACGAGACGTATTTTCATGGGGCGCTTGAAGATTTGCGAGCAGCCCGCTCGGCAGTCCAACTTCCCGTGCTGCGCAAGGACTTCGTGATTGACGAGATCCAGATAGATGAGGCGGTTTCGGCAGGGGCGGATCTCCTGTTGCTGATCGCCGCGGCCATGCCCGAGCAACGTTTGGTTGAATTGTCTAGGTACGCGCGCGATCGGGGACTCGAGGTGCTGCTTGAAGTGCATGGCGAGGAGGAGGTGGAGGCCGCTTTGGCGGCCGAGCCGACCTTGATTGGCATCAACAATCGCGATCTGCGGACCTTCGAGGTGGATCTCGCCACGTCGGAGCGGGTCCTGCGGCGGCTGCCCGAAGGGACGCTCGCCATCGCCGAGAGCGGCATCATGGGCCGAGACGATGCCCTGCGCATGGCGTCTGCGGGCGCGAGGGGGATTTTGGTCGGTGAACTTCTGATGCGCCACGCGGATCTCGCATCCGTTCGAGCGCAGGTGGCGGATCTATGTGTCCCGCTTGAGGCGGTGGCGAAGTGAGGAATCTTCCGCTTTTGAAAATCTGCGGCCTTCGGCCGGGCGATGATCTGTCGTTTCTTCGCCATCCCGCCGTCACGCACGTGGGCGTCGTGTTGGTCCCGGCGTCCAGGCGCTACGTGACCCCAGACGAGGCGGGCGATCTCGTCCGGACTGCAAAGCGCATTCGCCCCGATGTGACGACTGTTGCCGTGGTCTCGGGCGGATTGTCTCAAGAAATCGGCGAGGCCGTGAAGCGGGCGGGTGTCGACGTGGTGCAACTGCACGGCGGGGAGCCTCGGGACGTAGCTGAGTGGCTTCGCGAAGCTGGGTTTCGGGTGTGGCGAGCGGTCGCGTTCGATCCCGGAGACGATGTGATTGCTTTTCTGGATACCCTGAGGGCGCATATGTCTTCCGCAGATGCCATCCTGTTCGATGCGAAACCGCCATTGGGCGCGAAGCCCGGCGTCACGGGCGGGCACGGTCGAGCGTTCGACTGGGATCGTTTGGTCGAGATGGCGCAAGCGTTCACCTTCGAATGGTGGGTCGCAGGTGGAATCACGCCGGAAAACGTTCGGGACCTCCTGCGCCGGGCGCGGCCAGACGGCATTGACGTGTCTTCGGGCGTGGAAGTCGGCGGGCGGAAGGACGTCCGCCGCATTGAGCAGTTGATCCAGGCGATGGAGGCGTGGGGCCATGAGTCATTATCCATATCCTGATGAAACGGGGCGATATGGCGCGTTTGGCGGGCGTTACGTCCCGGAGACGCTCATGTCAGCTCTCCTCCAATTGGAACGCGATTACCTGCGCCTCTCGCGCGACGAATCGTTTCAAGCGGAACTGAAGTATTATCTTGAGCAATACGCGGGCAGGCCGACGCCGCTCTATTACGCGGAGCGCCTGACCAAGCACCTTGGTGGGCCGAAGATCTACCTCAAGCGGGAAGACCTGAATCACACCGGCGCCCACAAGATCAACAACGCCATCGGTCAAGCGCTGCTCGCGCTTCGGACAGGGAAGCGGCGCGTGATCGCAGAGACGGGCGCGGGCCAGCACGGGGTCGCGACGGCGACGGTGGCCGCGCGGTTTGGCCTGGAATGTACCGTGTTCATGGGCGAAGAGGACATGCGCCGGCAGGCACTGAACGTGTTTCGCATGCGGATGCTCGGCGCCGAAGTGGTGGCGGCCACCTCAGGGACGAGGACGCTGAAGGACGCCACGAACGAAGCCATTCGCCACTGGGTCGCTCACGTGGACGACACGCACTACATCATTGGGTCCGTGGTGGGCCCTCATCCGTATCCGATGATCGTTCGCGATTTTCAGCGGGTGATTGGGGATGAGGCGAAGGCGCAGATCCTTCAGCAGGAAGGCCGCCTGCCGACCAGCGTGGTGGCGTGCGTCGGTGGCGGATCGAATGCTATGGGGATCTTTTACCCCTTTATTGAAGAGGAGGGCGTGGAGCTCATCGGCTGTGAAGCCGCGGGACGCGGGCTGGAGACGCCCTATCACGCGGCGAGCATCGCGCGCGGGCGCCCGGGCGTGTTGCACGGAGCGAAGACCATGCTGTTGCAGGATGAATACGGTCAGGTCCAACCCGCCCATTCCATTTCAGCGGGACTCGACTACCCCGGTATCGGCCCTGAGCACGCACATCTGGCTGCCACGGGGCGCGCCACGTATGTGCCCGTGACGGACGACGAAGCCCTCGAGGCATTTTTTCTCCTGTCGAAACTCGAAGGCATCATTCCGGCGCTCGAGAGCGCACACGCCATCGCGTATCTGATGCGGGAAGCGGATCGGTACAGTTCCGATGACGTCGTCGTCGTCTGCCTCTCCGGCCGCGGCGACAAAGACGTCGAACAGGTGGCCGCTCGGGAGGGAGATGAAGCGCATGGATCGCATCCGTGAGGCATTTCGAACCGGTCATAAACTGCTCATTCCCTTCATCGTAGCGGGCGATCCGGACTACGAGCGCTCTCTCCAGATTGCGAGCGCCATTTTGGATGCCGGGGCGGACATGCTCGAAATCGGTTTTCCGTATTCCGATCCGTTGGCCGACGGCCCAGTCATTCAGGCGGCCGCGGTACGTAGTCTGAAGAAAGGCACGCGCCTCGTAGACTGCCTTCGCTTGGTGCACGACGTTCGGGCGCAATCGCCGAAGCCTCTCGTCGCGTTCACGTACGTCAATCCCCTTATCCAGTATGGAGCGGAGCGCTTTTTCAGCGAACTCGCGGCTGCCGGCGGGGATGGTGTCATTGTTCCAGACGTGCCGCTTGAGGAGGCGGGAGAGGTGGCGGCCGCGGCCGAGGCGCATGGCATTCAGTTCATCCCGCTCGTCGCGCCGACGTCGGGAGAGGAGCGAGTGAGCGCGATTGTCCGAGCGGCGCGAGGCTTTGTGTACTGCGTCTCGTCGCTCGGCGTGACGGGCGAGCGCCAGCAGGTGTCGCGGCAGGTGCGCGGGCTCGTTCGTCTCGTCCGCAAGCACACTGATCTGCCTGCCTGCGTGGGATTTGGCGTGAGCCGCCCCGAGCACGTGCGCGAGATCGCGGAATTCGCGGACGGCGTGATTGTGGGCAGTGCCTACGTGCGGCGCATCGGCGACGCGCTCGAGGAGCAGCGCGATCCCGTCCAAGCGGTGCGCTCGTTCACCGAACAGCTCAAACAAGCGGCGATGGAGTCCACCCTTCCGCGCTGACGGGATTGTCCTCTTTCGCCGATTGTGATAGACTTTTCAAATCATTTGAAGGGTACAAAAGAATGCTTGGAGGAGAGAGAAACCATGATCGTCGTCATGAAGGAGGGCGCGTCGCAGTCGGACATCGATCGCGTGATGGAGTTGCTCAAGAGCAAAGGACTTGGGGTCCATCTGTCGGTCGGCGTGGAAACGACCGTCATCGGCGTGATCGGCGCGAAGGAGAAGGTGTATGAGCTCGGCATCGAGACGTTGCCGGGCGTGGAGAAGTTGGTGGCGGTGAGCTATCCGTTCAAGCTCGCGAGCCGCCCCTTCCATCCCGACGACACCCGGATTGAGATCCGCGGACACGTCGTCGGCGGGCCGGAGCCGACGCTCATCGCGGGTCCGTGTTCCGTGGAGACGCGCGAAGGGCTGCTGGAGATTGCGCGCGCTATCAAGCGAAGTGGGGCCCACATGTTGCGAGGAGGCGCGTTCAAGCCGAGATCGTCCCCGTACTCGTTCCAAGGGCTCGGCGAAGAAGGCCTGAAGTACCTGGCGGACGCACGTGAACAAACGGGGCTTGCCATCGTGTCGGAGGTCATGGAGCCGGGCCTAGTGCCGCTCGTGGCCGAGTACGTCGACGTTCTTCAGATCGGCGCACGCAACATGCAAAACTTCCCACTCCTCAAGGCCGTGGGCCGGACTGGCAAGCCGGTGTTGCTGAAGCGTGGCTTTTCCAACACCATCGAAGAGTGGCTCATGTCGGCCGAATACATCATGGCCGAGGGAAACCCGAATGTCATTCTCTGTGAGCGCGGGATCCGGACGTTTGAGACGTACACGCGCAACACGCTGGACCTGAACGCCGTGCCCGTAGTGAAGCACTTGTCTCATCTACCAGTTCTTGTGGACCCGTCACACGGCGTGGGTCACGCTCGCTACGTAACGGACATGGCGAGGGCGGGGATCGCGGCAGGCGCACACGGCGTGATCGTCGAGGTGCACAAGGATCCGACCCAGGCGTGGTCGGACGGCAACCAGACCATCACGCTCGAGGAATTCGATCAACTGGCGCACCAGGTGCGGGCCATCCATCAGCTAATGAAGACGTTTGAGCCCGCTGCCAGCTTGGTGTGAGAGGCCATGGCGTTGAAACGCGTGCTCATCGTGGGGGCGGGACTCATCGGCGGGTCGATGGGCCTCGCCCTTTCTCGTCGGTTGCCGCATCTTGAGATCGATGCCATGGAGGTCAACCCCATCTATCGCGATCAGGCCGCAGGACTCCGCGCATTTCGCCACGTGTGGCACGCGCTCGAGAGCGCGCCCTCGGATTACGATCTCGCCGTGCTTGCCGTGCCGGTCGAAGCCGCCATCCATCTGCTTCCGCGCGTGCGCGGCAAAGCCTCGTGGGTGATGGACGTCTGTAGCGTCAAGGGCCCGATGGTGGAGGCGATGGATCGGGTCCTCGCCGGATCGCGTGGCATCCCGTCCCATCCGATGGCGGGCAAGGCGCAGGCGGGACCGCTCGGTGCGGACGACTCCTTGTTCGAAGGAAGGCCCTGGATTTTTCTCGAGACACATCGTCCGCCCGGGGAGGTCGAGGAACTCGTTGGCCGCCTCGGCGCCCGCGTCGTTCGCGTTCCAGATGCCGAAGATCACGACCGGCTGATGGCTGACGCGAGCCACGGCATTCATCTCGCGAGCCAGTGCGCGGTACTTGCCGCGGAGACAGATCCGGCGGCCATCGCCGAAATCGCAGGTCCCGCCTTTTGGGATGTGACGCGATTAGCGTCCTCGCCTTCGGAGTTCTGGATTCAGACGCTAGGCGCCAATCGCCATCACGTCATCGCCTGGCTGCAACGTTTTGAAGCGGTAGCCCGTTCCTTCCGCACAGCGCTCGAGCGAGGGGACCCTTCGGAGGTCAAAATTCTGCTGGAAGAGGCGAAGCGGCGGCGCGAACGAGCGGACGAGGCGAGAAACACGGAGTAATCTGAAAATCGGAGCAGATGTGGTATTGACAGCGTTTACAGAGCGGTGTATGATTCAAGTCGAAGGGTGTTATGTTCTGATTTCTCTCCACTCCTAGCAGAATCTCCTGTGTTGGGAATTCGCCGCGTGCGAGTTCCCTCTTTTTATTTTGCCGGTTAGCCGAGCAGCAGGGTGTTCTAAAAAGATGTTGATGAGGATAAGATTTCATGTCTCTGGGCATGCTAGGCGAAAACGGTGCGGAGGGAAGCCGCATGCGCCTGAACGAATGCCTGAACCACGCGTCCGTCCCCACGCTCCAACGGATTGCAAGATCGCTTCAAGTCGCCTGTATCCCGTACTCGAAGCTCGACCTTCTACAATCGATCCTGGAGGCGTGGTTGGATCCCGACATACGCCAAACCATGGTTCACCGATGGTGTACGGAGTGGGATGCGGCCATGAGGCGGATCGTGCTGCAGCCTCGTCACGCTTTCGCGCGCGAGGAGATGTCGTCTCTCCTCGCTCCTTATGGCGACGAGGCCACCGAACGCGCGCTCGGAGCCGGGTGGTTGTACGTTCATCCGGATCCTGGAACGAAATTTCCGCTGGTTGTGCCTATCGATGTTCAAGAGGCGTGTCATGCCCATTACGTGGCGGGATGGCGCGCGCAGGTCGCGAAGCGCCTGGATGATCCGACTTATGTGCGCGACGAGGAGGACGCCATCCTGACCGATCTCGAGACGCTCGTCGCCTACGTGCGCGATCACGACGTCCGCCTCACCACCACCGGTGCCATGTACAAACGAAACGTCGAGCAACTGATGCAGCTGTTCGAAGTGGAGGAGTCGCTCGAGCTGCCGCGATGGAGGTTCGGATACGGCAAGCGTACGTTCGCATACCCGGACCGTCTCGCGCTGATCTACGACTTCGCCTGTGACGAGGGCGTGATCGTCGAGCAGGATGGCCAGGTGGAAGTTGACGAGGTGCGCTGGATGGCGTGGAAGTCGCGCCTGACGATGGTGAAGTTGCGGCGTTTCCTTCGCCACTACGTCGCGAGCTATCGGGGGCCCATTCCTCGCTTGGCCGACGTATTGCGGCTCATCCGCCGCCTGGGTGGGGACTGGCTCCACCTGGCTTCGCTGTACGAGTTGTGCCTCCCCTTTCTGAACGCGTTTTATTACGATTCGACCGAGGACGTTTGGCGAACGCGGATCGTCAAAATGCTCGTTCACCTGGGTGTCGCCAGAATTGGTTCTGATGGGCCAGAATCTCCTCCGCAGTGGTTTCAAACGACCGAACTCGGTCAAGAATTATTATCACAAGGCGACGCGGAGTCGACCGCCGACCTGACCGAACGCCGGCCGGCGCTCGTCGTGCAGCCCAATTTCGAACTGGTCGTCGTGTCGCCCGATCCGCGCCTGGAGGAAACCATCGCTCCGTTTGTGGAACGGATTCCGTCCGACGGGGTCCGCGCCTACCGAGTCCTGGCGCACACCATCGCGCGTGGTTTAGAGGAAGGTCACGACTTCGACGCGTGGCGCGCCTTCGTAATCCGGCACTCGCTGTACGGCATCCCGCAAAATGTCGAGCGGATGCTCGCTCGTTGGGTCGCTGCCGCGCGCGGAGAGACCCTGGCTGAGTCCGAACGTGCAAAGCCGGGTGAGTCGTGGGCGTAGAGTCCAGAACGGAAAACACACCGGGTGCAGGAAAAGCGAGCTCGTTCACAGAATACAATGAACACACAATTCGAAACTTGCGGATGCTCGCTGGACGCTTCCGAGACCTCGGGAAGCAGGGAGGAGAATGGCTATGGGAACCACCGTGAGCGTCGCTGAGAAGAAGCATTTCCTGCGCTGGTTTCTAGCCAACTACCGATTGCAGAGCCGTGAAGCCGAGATGTTGCTGCGCTACATGATGTCGCGCGAAAACATCCTCGAGCGCGTTCACTTTGTAGACAATTTCCGCCAATTTTCGCGCGTCATCGTGGTGTCGACTACCTGCGTGCACGTCGCGCCGTTTCGGTACTATCGGCGCAACAAGCCGGTGACCACCGATGTCGAGCAGGCGTTTATGGACTTGTATCAGCACCCGGACGAGGACATCTACGTGGGGCTGTTCTTTAAAGACCGAAGCACCTGCCCCGAATTCGCCTCGGTCCTCGAAGAACCTGCGCGGCCGGATTTGGACCCTGCCATCCGGGAGATGCTGTCCGTCCAGGCGGACCTCGTCATCGAGCAGGCGCTGCGGGCGTACCGGCGTGAACAACTCATGCGGGCGGTCGACGCGGCGCTGGACGCGGGAGACAAGCGCGCCTTTCTCGCGGCGAGCGAACGGCTCATCCAGTTCGATCGCGGCGAATTCCTCGAAGACTCTCCCGCCTGACCTGCGTCGGTGTTGGCTGTGTGGCCGCGAGCCTCACAGCCATTTTTTGCGCCGCCTGCCCGACGAGCTCGCCTCGCCATCGAAGGTGAAGCCTTCCCCGAGGACTTCGTGGACCGGGTTGACCGTGACGAACGCGTGCGGGTCGATGCTCTCGATGATGCGCTGCACGCGCGACACCTCGTCTCTCGAGACTACGCAGTAAATCACTTCCCGGCTGGTCCCTGTGTAACCGCCGCGCGCCTGCAACAGCGTGGTGCCGCGATCGAGCTCGCGATGGATAGCCTCGATGATGTCGTGATGGTGGTCGGAGACAATCATCATCGCCCGGCCGCTCGAGGCGCCTTCAATGACGAAGTCAATCACGCGACTCGCCACAAAGAGGGCCACGAGCGAATACATGGCCACCTCCTTGCCAATCAGCATCATCACCGAGAGGATCACGACGAAGTCAATGGCGAAGAGCGTCTGTCCCATGCCAATTCCCCGGTGGTGCCTAAGCAGGCGCGCGATGATGTCGGATCCACCTGTGGTGCCGCCCGCCCGGAAGATGAGCCCAAGCCCGATGCCGGTGATCACGCCGGCATAGAGTGCGGCCAGCAGGGGATCGTGCAGCGGAATCCGAACAGGTTGGGTGATTTCGCTGAAGGCAGACACGCCTGCGACCCCCGCCGCCGTCTTCAGGACAAACTCGTGGCCGAATTGCCTCCACGCCACGACGAGAAGCGGGATGTTCAGAATGAAAAAGGAGACGCCGATGGGCACGTGCAGCTTGTACAACAAGAGCAGCGAGATGCCCACAAAACCGCCTTCGGCCAAGTGATTGGCGACCAGAAATCCGTTCAGTCCGAGGGCGTAGATGAGGGCGCCCACTGCGATGGCGCCCCACTGGATTCCGCGTTCGAATGTTTTCATCAGGAGTGACTCCCTTGCCGCTTCACTGGTACTACGAGCCATTATACGGGCGAAATCACGGGGTCTTCAACGGGCCGCGCGCTATCGTCAAAACCGTGAGAAGCCACAATGCGATCCAGCCGAACGCCGTGTACCCATACTGAACAATCGCTCGAAAACCAAACGCCGTGAAAACGGCGCAGGCACACAGCACCATGCCCGCTGCGGCGAATCGTTTCGTCCGCGTCGTGGGCCGTTCGCCGAGCAGGCCGTACAGATTGCCGACAAGTGTGGAATAGATTTCCCCAAAGAGGACCGCGATAAACATCACGGATACGGCGCGCGGATAGGTGGCGGCGATGCGGCCCATGGGCACGGCGTATTGATAGGCGTCCGGAGCATGCGCAAATAGGGTCACGGCCACGGAAGCGAGCAAGGCGCCAAGTCCTAGCGCACCGAGGATGGCGCCATTCCGGAGCGCGTCAGGTTGCCGGATTCGTCCACCGAGCGGCACGAGCACCCCAATCGACAGGCCGACGTTCATCGCGGCGTAGACCAGCGCAGAGAGCAGGGCCGCTCCGAGGGAGCCAGACGCAGCGAGCGGGTGAAAAATGGCCCAGCGCTTCGCCGGATTGCCCAGGTTGACCAGCGCCAATCCGGCGGCGAAGAGACAGAGCACCGGAACAATCGCCGTGTTGGCGCCAAACAAGCCGCGGATACCGAAGGACGTCGTGACGGCGGCCACGGCCATCGCGCAGAGCACGCCGAGCGCGTAAGGCAGATGGAGTTGTTCGCGAAAGAGCGCGCCCGTGCCGGCCAGCATGGCCGCCGTGGTGCCAAACAACATCGCGATGACGAGCGCGTTGACCCCGCGCGCGAGCCACGGCGACAGCGCATGGGCTGTGAGGTCTTGGAACGACGCGGCTTGACATTCCGCCCCAAGCATCAGCAAACGGTATCCCCACCACGCGAACAGACACGTGGCGATGCCAATCCCGACAAATCCCCCCCCCCCGAATCGGCCAAAGAATTGATAGACTTCCTGGCCGGACGCGAATCCTGCTCCCACCACCGTGCCGATGTAAACCGCGGCAATCTGCAAGGCGAGTTTCACAGCCTTCACGCTCGTTCCTCCTCGCCACGTTGTTCTTGTCGCTACATGGTATGGAAATCATCTTGCAGACATGCTGCAAAGCACGGACATGTTCTGGTGCGCCTGTCCATAGATATTTAGGGGGGTCAAGCCCATGGCGCGTCTGCGGGAGGGAGGTTGGGTGATGAAGGAGAACACGAGATGACATACGGAGATGCGGTGCTCTTTGGAGCCGTGCAAGGGCTGACCGAATTTTTGCCCATCTCGAGCTCAGGCCACATCGTTCTCTTGGAGAAGTTGCTTCACGTCGACGTCGATCACAACACAGCGTTTGTCCTCATGCTTCACGTGGGGACGTTGATGGCGGTCCTGTACGCCATGCGCAAGGAGGTCCGCTGGCTCATTCAACATCCGAAGGCCCGAGAGACGTGGATGCTCGTACTGGCGCTCTTGCCGACAGCCGTGATTGGCGGACTGTTCGAGGAGTGGTTCGATGATCTCTTTGCATCGGGCGCGACCATCGGCCTCGAATTCTTGCTGACAGGCATCATTCTGTGGTGGATGGACGCCGTCGACGCGGGCCCCAAGAACGAGACCACGATGACGGCCGCAGACAGCCTTTGGATTGGGGCGCTTCAGGGCGCTGCCATTCTGCCGGCGCTGTCGCGCTCCGGTCTGACCATCGCCGGGGGGCTTTGGCGAGGGCTGAACCGGGAGGCAGCGACGCGGTTTTCGTTCCTCTTGTCCATCCCGGCGATTTTGGGCGGCGTTCTTGTCAAGCTCGACGACCTCGTCGAGGCCCACGGGTCGGCGGCTCTGTCGTCCGGGCCGATGCTTGCTGGCATGTTGGCGGCGCTCGCCACGGGGTACCTGTCAGTGCGGTGGACGAAGGCGTTGGTCGCCCGCGCGAGAATGCGTTGGTTCGCGGTGTACGCGTTCGCGCTTTCGGCATGGATTTTGTTCGATCAGCTGATCCAACATCGTTTCTTTCCCCCTCTCGCATGACTGCCGTTTAGGGCTTGGAAAAGACGGCCAGGTATCGCACTGCGATACCTGGCCGTCTTGCGTGGTCTGGTTTCATCCTTGCGAGCGAACGAAGAACGCGACGATTCGAATCCTCCGGAGCAGCAGCACGCCGGCAGACAAAACGGTGAGGGCCGCGCAGATGCCGAGCCACAACTCGAAACTGTTCGACATCGCGTGAGTGAAGGTCGTCCAAAAACCCTCCTGTTCGCTTACGGAGGACATCATGGGAAGGTGACGTGTCACGCTTGCCAGCGCGCCTTGGGCGGTTCTTCCCACACCCATCCCGTACAGGACGACGGTCAAGAGCGCCGCCAAGGAAGCGTGCAGAAAGCGCGCCAGAAAGTATGGGCGCATGCGGATGTCGGTATGCGTCAGCACACTTGCGACCTGCGCGTGGACGCTGAGGCCACTCCAAGCGATAATGCCGCTTACGAGCGCGAGCTTCTGAATGAGCGGCGCGGGTACCGCCGCCGTCTGAGCGCTGCCAATGTCCAGCTCGAGTACGCCTGCAAGCGTCGGCTGAACCAGCCCCGTGTGAATGCCGAGTAGCCGGTAGATTTCCATCAGGGGCCATCCCAGGAACGCCATGATGCCGCTCACTTCGAGGATTTCGATCACGACGGCAAAGAACACGATGAACCCGGAGATCATGAGGATGGTCTGGACCGATTCACTCACCGCATTGCCGAGCAATTTCCCGAAGGGGCGACCGTCTTCCTCGCGTGCCGTGAGCATCTCCCGGTATGCGCGGGCGAACAGGTTGCCCTTCGGCCTCACCTCTTCGCGCTCCTTCACTTCTCTCAGATGGTCGGGATCTCGCCGTCCCCAGAACTTGAACGCTACGCCGACGAGGAACGAGGAAATGTAGTGGGCGAGGGCGAACAGACCGCCGAGGGCTGGCGATTTGAACATGCCGACCGCCACCGCCCCGAACATGAACAGCGGATCCGCCGTGTTGGTGAAGGCCAACAGTCGTTCCCCTTCGATTCGGGTGCACTGGTTCGTCTGGCGAAATCGCGCCGTGATCACGGCGTCCATGGGATAGCCGGCGGCGAGCCCCATGGACAGGGCGAAAGCCCCGACACCCGGCACGCTGAAGAGCGGCTGCATCAGCGGTTCGACGAGGACCCCGAAACCGCGAACCACGCCCAGGCCCAGAAGCAACTCCGAGACGATAAAAACGGCAGAAGTGACGGAATGATGATCTCCCAGCACACCCGGAGGCCCTGCATGCCCGCCTCGTACCCTACCTTCGGGTAGATCACGAGCGCCAGCGTGAACACCACTGCCATGGCGGCCAAGAGGACGGTGCTCTGGTGCCCGCGTCTCTCTTTGCGCAAGTGCGCTTCCCTCCTTTGCGGGACCCAGGTACGGGCCCATGATCGTCCATACATGCTTATGACAAGCCTCGTCTTTTATGTTTGCGAGGGACGCTCCGGTATAATGGGGACGCGAGGAGGAGAGTGCGCGTGCAACTGTCGGAAGTTCAGCAGGAAGTCCATCGGTACATATCCCAATTTGAAGAGGGCTATTTCCATCCCATGACGCTCGTCGTTCGGCTCGCCGAAGAGCTTGGGGAGTTGGCGCGGGAGATCAACCATCATTACGGGGAAAAGCCAAAGAAGCCGGACGAGCCGGAAGGAGATCTCGCGCTTGAAATGGGCGACATCCTGTTTGTGCTCGCCTGCCTGGCGAATCGGCTCGAGATCGATCTCGGCGAGGCATTTTCGGCGACCATGCACAAGTTTCGCACGCGGGATCGCGACCGCTGGACGCGCAGGGATCGAAAGGAAGAGGATAGTCAAGGGGGGCGAGCGAATGGATAAAGCGGCTGTCATTCGGGTGGCGCTAGCTGGGGCGCTCGGCCGCATGGGGCAGGTGGCGCTCGAGGCGCTGCGGCGCGAGGACGACATCGCCATCTGCGGGCTTTTGGTGCGTCGCGCCGACGAAGAGGCCGAGCGAAAGCTCTCCGCCTATGGCGCAGTGTACGATGACCCGGAGCGATTGATGGACACGGAGGAGCCCGACGTGTGGGTGGACCTGACCGGCCCAGAGGCGGTGGTTCGCCATGTCGATCTGGCCCTTTCTCGCGGCGTTCGACCGGTCGTAGGGGCAACCGGCTACACGGACGAGGACGTGACGAGGTGGGACGAAATGGCGCGCCAAAGGCAGGTCGGCGCCGCCGTCTGTCCGAATTTCGCGATAGGGGCGCTACTCATGATGCGTTTCGCGCGGGAGGCGGCGCGTTTCCTGCCGCGCGCGGAAATCATCGAGCTTCATCATGACGGGAAGCGGGACAAGCCGTCCGGCACGTCGCTGAGGACGAAGGCCATGATGGAGGTCGAGTACGACGTGCCGATTCACAGCGTGCGCCTACCCGGGCTGGTGGCACACCAGGAAGTGATTTTCGGCGGCGCCGGCGAGGTGCTGACCATCCGTCACGATTCCCTCAGCCGCGAGAGCTTTATGCCTGGCCTCATCCTGGCCGTTCGGCGTGTGATGACGCTGCACGCGCTGGTGTACGGGCTGGACAAGCTCCTTTGGTGAGCGAGGGCCGGGCAGAAAGGAGATGCGCCATTGCGCGTGGGTATCAGCTGTTATCCGACGGTCGGCGGATCCGGAGCGGTGGCCACCGAGCTTGGCAAAGCGCTCGCGCGGCGAGGACACGAGGTGCACTTCATCGTGACCGACGTGCCGTTCCGGCTCGGTGCGTTTGTGGAACACGTCTATATTCACCAAATCGAACCCATTACGTACCCGGTCCTCAAGACCCCGCCGTACGACTTTGCGCTCGCCAGTCTCATGGCGCGCGTAGCCGACGAATACCAACTCGACGTGCTGCACGCGCATTATGCACTTCCGTTTGCGGTGTGTGCACACCTGGCGCGCGAAATGGCGAAGCATCCCATCCGGGTGGTCACCACGCTGCATGGCACGGATATCACGGTCTTGGCTCAGGATCCGAGCCTCAAGTCCATCATCAAACTCGGCATTGAGCGGAGCGACGCCGTGACGGCCGTCAGCCAGAGCCTGGTTCGGGATACCGCCCGACTGTTCGAGACAAATAAGCCCATTCGCTGCATTTATAATTTCGTCGATCCCGACGTGTTCCGACCCGGGTGCGGTGGAGAACTGAAGCGCCACTTCGCGCCAAACGGCGAGCGCGTTCTGCTTCACATCTCCAACTTCCGCCCAGTCAAACGGCTTCACGACGTGATTGCCGTGTTCGAGCGAGTGGCGAGACGCATGCCGGCCAAGCTGCTCCTTGTCGGCGAAGGGCCGGATCTGGGCGCGGCGAAACGCCAGGTCGAGGAGGCGTGCCTTAGCCATCGCGTGCATTTTTTGGGGCGTCAGGACGAGGTGGCGCCGCTTTTTGCGGCCGCCGATCTGTTCCTGCTTCCTTCCGAAAGCGAGAGCTTCGGCCTCGTCGCGCTTGAAGCCATGTCGTGCGGCGTACCTGTCGTTGGATCGACGGCCGGCGGCATTCCGGAGGTGGTGGTGCACGGGGAGACCGGCTTTCTCGCGCCAGTGGGCCGCGTCGATGAGATGGCGGATCTCGCGTGTAAGATTTTGGAGGACGAAGCCTTGTATCGGGCGTTCTCCGCGCGAGCGCGTGAGCGAGCTATGCGAGCGTTTCATGTGGACGAGAAGGTGAGTGAGTACGAGGCTGTGTACCGCGAGGTGATGTCGGCTGAACGCGGCGAGTATCCGCATCCCCGCCCCGGCGCGTGAGGTCATGGAAGTGCTGCGAAACGCAGGATACGCTGCGTATCTGGTCGGCGGCGCAGTGAGAGATCTCCTGCTTGGGCGGACGCCCTCGGACCTGGACGTCGCGACGAGCGCGCGGCCGGAGGACGTGAGGTCGCTCTTTGCTCGAACCCTGGACACAGGCGTTCGCCACGGCACCGTCTCCGTGTGGTCCGCGGGGAACTGGATTGAAGTCACGACGTTTCGAGCCGAGGGACCCTATGGCGACGGACGGCGCCCCGACTTTGTCCGATTCGTGGACGACGTTGAGGCGGATCTCGCCCGGCGCGATTTTACCATCAATGCCATGGCCCTGGATTTGGACGGCTGCCTCGTCGATCCGTTTGACGGCCAGGGCGATCTTGCGCGCCGGCTTCTCCGGGCGGTGGGCGATCCCGTCGCGCGCTTCCAGGAGGATGGACTCCGCCTCGTGCGGGCGGTGCGGTTCGCCGTGCAACTGGATCTGACGTGCCATCCCGACACCGAGGCGGCGCTCAAGGAAACGGCTGACGCCATTCGCCCGATTGCCCTGGAGCGAATCGGGAGAGAATTGGAGCGTCTGTCGCACGCGCCGTGGCATGCGCACCTCCCAACACTCGCATCGACGCCGCTCTGGCGGCGAAAAGGGGAGCCGCTCGCCTGGCTGGAACCAGGGTTCTCCTGGCTCGCGACCCAAGGTCGCTTCTCACTCGCCCCTCCCGCGGGCTGGCCGAGTGTGGCCCTTTGGTTTGTGGGTGTAGACGACGGTCCGCTTCGCGCGCGCCGGTTCGCCGAGGTGCTCGCATACGGGAAGGACGCCGCCCGGCTCATCGAGCGGGCGGTGCAGTTGGTTCAGGCCTGGGCGCACGGGGAAGACGCCGCGTCTCCCCAGATGCTTTACGAGGCAGGGCGCGCGTCTGCCGAGATGGCGGCCCGGATGATCGCGTTTCTGGCGCGCGGCGACGTGTTTGAGATGGCGCGGTGGAAACGCGCCATCCGCGCCCAGCCGCTTTGGGATCGGTCCCATCTCGCCTTGCCCGCACACGAACTCATCGCCATGGGACTGCGGGGCAAGGAGATTGGAGAATGTCAAAAGAGCCTGGTGCGCAAGATCCTTCGCGGCGAGATCCAGAATCAACCTGACGCGCTGCGCCGCGAGGTGATGGCGCAGCGAAAGAGAGGCGATGACCATGGCTCAGGATGACACGCGCGTGCGGGATCAGCTCATTGAGGCGTTCCTCCACGCGGAGGGCCCCATCTCGGGAGAGGAGTTGAGCCACCGGTTGGGGCTCTCGCGGACGGCCATCTGGAAACACATCAAGGCCCTCGAGCAGATGGGATTCGAGTTTGAGGCCTCACCACGCGTCGGCTACCGAGCCGTCCGGATCCCAGACGAACTCATGGCGCCCCTCGTTCAGCCCCACCTGCCGCCGGACTGCCTGCTCGGGTCACCCATCCTGTGGGCGGAATCGCGAGCCTCGACGAACGATACGGCCCTTGAGCTCGCGGACAAGGGGCTTCCGCACGGCGCCGTCGTGACGGCTGGGGAGCAGACGGGCGGTCGAGGGCGGCGCGATCGCGCCTGGGCGTCGCCGCGGGGTGGCATGTGGTTCACGGTGTTTGTCCGCAATCCGTGCGCGCTCCGGCACGCGCCCGATCTCACGCTGCTTGCGGCGCTCGCCGTGTGTCGCGCGCTTCGCGGAGAGGGCGTGCCGGTCGAAATCAAGTGGCCGAACGACATTCTCCTCGGCGGCAAAAAGGCGGGGGGAATTTTAGCTCAGATCCGGGCGGAGGGGGAAATGGTCGATCACGCCGTCATTGGCATCGGCCTGAATGCGAATTTTTCGATCGACGAGTTGCCGAAGGAGATCCGCCATCGGGCGACGACCATCCTGCATGAGGTGGGTCGGCCCATTGACCGGCCGAAGGCGCTCGCTCGCATCTTGATCGAGCTCGACCGTTTGTACCGCGACCTGCGAGACGGGCGCGGGTTTCAGGCGGTTCATGCCGAATGGACGGCCCTTTGTTCGACCATCGGCCATGAGGTGGAAGTCGCGATTGGCGACGAGCGCGTGCGTGGGATCGCGCAATTGATTGAACCCGATGGAAGCCTCGTCATCGAGACGTCGCCTGGCGTGACGCGAACCGTCGTGAGTGGTGAGGTGTTATTCTCCGAGCGCGAGCAGGTCTAGTCCATCCGTCAGGATTCCCCGGCGGGCGCGCGCATTTCCGGGCATGTGCGCGCAGGTCACATCCGATCCTAGGCCCAAAGAGGGCGATGGGCATGACCGGGTTCTCGGATGCGGCGAGTTTGAAGGCGTGGCGCATGCACTCGGCGTTGGCGGAGATTCGGGGCGCGCTGGCTGTCGCACTCGGCCTTCGACAACTGGCCATAGCCTGGGCCCGCGCATGCGAGTCTGATGCCGAATTTGTCCCTGTCGCGCTCGAGATTCGCGCTTTGATGGCGTGGATGGACGGTGACGCGTCCTCGGCCGCGTGTCTCGCGAAAAAGGCTGTGATGGCAGGAGGAAAAGGCCACACGCTCCTCTACTTGGCGATGGCGGCTGGTGAACGCGATTTAGGCTTGGACGAGCAGAGGGACCGAATGTCGAGTACAATGGACATACGGGTTGATGGGACAAACGGACAGCGGGAGTGCGACGCGGGTGGAATGGATCATCGTGGATTTGGAGACGACGGGGCTTGATCCGGAGCGTGCCGAGATCCTGGAGATCGGCGCGCTGCGGGTGCGCGGCGAGGAGATTGTCGACACGTTTCACGCGCTGGTGCGCCCTGAGCGCCCCATTCCCGATGAAATCACTCGGCTGACGGGCCTGTCAGACGCGGACGTTGCCGATGCCCCGCCCGAGCGTGAGGCCCTGATGCGGTTCGCGGAGTTCGCAGGTGACACCCCGATGGCGGGGCACCATTGGGCGTTCGAGCGAAGTTTTTTGCTCCCGCGGGTCGCGCGGTACGGTTTGCCACTAAAGCCAGGGGACGGACTCTGCACCTTGAGTCTGGCCCGGATTTTGGCGCCGAGGCTCATGAGCCATCGGCTGGAATATCTGGCGCGCCGCCTGCGCTTGCGCGCCGAGGGGAGCCATCGTGCGCTCGCGGACGCGCGTACGGCTCATCAGTTGCTCATGCGGCTCGAGGACAAGGCGCGCCGCCTCCCCTCCGGCGTCATCGAACTGCTCGCGGGGCTCGCGGGACTTTACTCCCCGCTCACTGCGGCCTGGTTCGAGCAGGCTTTAGGTCGGCATGAAGAACACCAGGGCCCTCCCCTCGAGGAGCGGCAGGGCCTCTATTACACAAGACCTGATCCGCCCGCGCGGCCGGAGGAGCGCGACGCGCTGCCCATGCCCGATCGCGCCAAGCTCGACGAGATCGTGCGGAAAGCGAGAGACGTGCTGATGCCCGACGGCCCCTTGGCGGCGTCCATGCCCGGGTTCGAAGCCCGTCCTGGGCAGGTGGCCATGGTTGAGGCGGTCGCTCAGGCGTTGGCGGAGGGCAAGCACGCGATGGTCGAGGCGGGCACCGGGACGGGCAAATCGCTCGCGTACCTGGTGCCCGCGGCGCTCGTCGCGATGGCGACAGGTGAGCCCGTGGTGGTCAGCACCCACACGCTCTCGCTGCAGGACCAGATCGCGGAGCGGGACTTTCCGCTGCTTCGGCGGATCTTCGGCGACGACCTGCGCCTGGTCGTCCAGAAAGGACGCAACAATTACGTCTGCCTGCGAAAGGTTCGAAGTGAAGCGCGCCTTGCCACCATGGCCACGCCCGTCGACGACATCCAGGGCGTCATGGCGCTACTGGTCTGGCTGACGGAGACACCCGACGGCACGCGCGAGACGCTGTCCAAGTCGTCGGTGGGGCCAGGACTCTGGGCCCGGGTTCAAAGCGAGAGCGAGTCGTGCATCAATCGGCGTTGCCCGTTCTTCCAGCCGTGCTACTACTTTCGAACCAAGCAGGCGGCTCATTCTGCGCACCTCATCGTGACCAACCACTCGCTCGTGATGTCCGATCTGGCCTCCGACCACCGTGTCCTGCCCAAGTATGCGCATCTTGTCGTCGACGAGGCACATCACCTCGAGGAACAGGCGACCCATCACCTCGGCTTCGAAGTCCAGAGCGGCGTCATGGCGGCCTTGTCCCACCGCCTTGTGCGCGATCGCGGCCGAGCTGGCGTGTTGGCCGAGGTCACCCGGATGTTGGAAGAACTCCACATTCGGGGCACCACGCTCGAGTGGCTCGAAGAGGGTCAAGAATGGGTGGGGGCGCTCGGCACCGAGGTGGATGCGGCGTTTCAGGCTATCGCCGCCTACGTGCCCGCGGGGCAGTCGGAGGTGCGCCTCGACGCAGCGTGGCGCCAAAGCGACTCGTTCCACATGTACCGCGAGGCGTTGGACAGAACCCAGGCTGGCGTAAAGCGACTGCAGGATCTGCGCGCGCGACTCCTGGATCTGGTGAAATCGTTGCCCTCGGACGATCACGTCGGGCGCGTCGTCGACGCCGCGGGCTTTCTCGGGGCCTGGCTCGACGGAATCGCGCGGATGCAAGCCGTCCTAGAAGAACACCCTGACGACGTGACGTGGGCCGCGGTCCAGGCCAGCGGATCTCGTGTGCGGGTGAGCGTGCACCGAGCCCCCATCGATGTGGCCCGCGTGCTCAAGCAGCACCTGTTTGACCCGTTGCGCTCGGTGGTGCTGACCTCGGCCACGCTTGCGGTGAATGGGGAGTTTGGATTCGCGATTCGGAAGCTCGGTCTGGAGGAGCACGCTCGCGAAGACCGTTTCATTGCGCTGACCGTCCCGTCTCCGTTCGCGATGGACAAGCAGGCGCGCCTCTATGTGCCGAGCGATGTTCCGGACATCGCGGCAGCGCCGCCGGAGGAAGCTGCCATGTGGCTGGCCGCGTCCATCACAGATCTCGCAGAGGCGTCGCGCGGCAGGATGCTCGTCCTGTTCACGAGCCACGCGCTGCTTCGAGAGACCGCGCGTCTGGCTCGCGCGCCGCTCGCGGAGCGCGGCTTAAGCTTGCTCGCTCAGGAGATGGATGGGAGCCGCGCCGCGCTGCTCGAAGCGTTTCGGGCTCACCCAGAGAGCGTGATATTCGGCGCGCAGACGTTCTGGGAGGGCATCGACCTCCCGGGCGATCAGCTGACCTCGCTCGTGATTGTGCGCTTGCCGTTTGCCCCGCCCACACACCCGGTGACAGCCGCTCGGTTAGAGCGCCTGGAGGCGAGCGGTCAGAACGCGTTTCGAGCGCTCAGCCTGCCCGAGGCGGTGGTGCGTTTTCGCCAGGGCGTCGGGCGCTTGATCCGCACGCAGCAGGATCGGGGCGTAATTGTCGTCTTCGACAAGCGCATCGTGACGCAGCGATACGGGTCAATGTTCTGGAAGTCCATCCCTGGACTTCGGCCCCGGGTCGTGCCGGAGAGAGATCTCGTCGCTGAGGTGCGGAAGTTTTTGCGAGACACCCCATCTTCCCCCGAGCATGGGGCGCGGGCTTCGCTCTCACTCTAACCGCGTGGGCGAGGGAGGATGAGCGGAATGCACGCGATGTGGCGAGGATCGGTGAGCTTTGGACTCGTGAACATCCCGGTGCGGCTGTACAAAGCGACGGAGACAGGCGGGATTCACTTTCGGCAGCTTCACAGGACCTGTCGGACGCCGATATCCTACAGGAAGTTTTGCCCTCGTTGTCAGGCGGAAGTGAGCCAGGACGAGATCGTCCGAGGATTTGAATACGCGAAGGGCGAATTCGTCGTGGTGGAAGACGACGATCTCGCCGCATTTCAAGGTCGCCGCGGGGAGACCATCGATCTCGTCCAGTTCGCCGACGCGGGCGAGATCGACCCGGTGATGTTTCAGGGCGCGTACTACCTCGCCCCCGAGGCGAGCGGGAAGAAGGCGTACCGCCTTTTGTGGCAAGCGCTTCGGGCGTCAGGCCGCGTCGGCGTAGCCCGGATGACGCTGCGGAGCGCGGAATCGCTCGTGCTGGTGAGGGCGAGCGAGGCGGATGGGAACGTGTTGGTGGTGCACACGCTCGCCTGGCCGGAGGACGTGCGATCGACCGGCGAACTTCCGTATGTGCGGGAAGCTGTGGAGATCGATGCGAATGAGTTGGAAGTCGCGGAGACCTTGATTCGGCAACTGACCAAGCCGTTTGTGCCGAACGAGTATCGAGACGAGAGCAGGGCGCGGTTGGAGGCTTGGATCGCCGAGCGGCGCGGCGAGGCGGGGACGGAGAGGCCGGGCGCCCCGTCGTCGGGCGAGGTCGTGGACCTGATGGAGGCGCTCAAGAAGAGCCTGCAGCTCGCCAAACAGGCGGAGAAGCCTCAGGAGAGCAAGCGCAAGAAGCGGAAGACGTCGTGATCGTCACGGATCGGCCTGGGCAAAACTGCACGCCGCGGGCGTCGCCGGGATATCCAACTCGGCGAGGAGGACAGGGTGGCGCATGGTCCCTTTTGGCGTCCATTCGGCGAAGCGAACCTTCACGGCGACGACGGGGTGCGCGAATCGACACGGTCTCACGACTTTCGGCGCATTGGCGAAGGGTGGCAACGTTATCTCATGGGACAGGACCCGCTTGACGAGTAGTTCCCATGCGCGATGGGGGAGGCGACCGGCTCCCGCATTGCCGACGTGAATCAGCCGCGCTTGGTCGTCAAACAGACCGAGCATCAGCGCATTCGGAGCCCCGTCGCGGTACATCACGCCCCCAACAGCCGCGATGGCGTTTCGCGCGTGTTTGACTTTGACCCAGCGCCCGTCTCGGTGGCCTGGCGCGTAGGTGGAATCGACTCGCTTGCACACGATGCCTTCGAGCCCCAGTTGCTTGGTGGCGGCGAAGAGCGCCTCGGTGTCCACTTCGCTTTCGGTCGCCAGCACGTGCTCCACACCTGAAACATGCTCGACCATCCAGCCGAGGCGTTTGGCCAATGGCCAATCCCCAACCCATTTCCCGCTCATCTGCACGACGTCGAAGACGGCGTACCACACGGGTATCTCGCGCACGAGTCGCTCGATCTCGCGCGACGTGACGGCCCGCTCCCTGCGAAGAACCCGGTAAAAGTCGGGCCTTCCCTGGGCGAGCGCCACCACTTCGCCGTCGAAAGCACACCCCCGAAAGGGCCGCAGCGCGGATGCAATCTCCGGATACCGGTCCGTTCGAAGCCGTCCATGGCGGTTCCAGATTTGCACGCCGGCGTCCGACACCTCGGCCACGGCGCGCACCCCATCCCACTTGACCTGTGCTATCCACGCGCCTCCCGTGGGCACGACGGCGCTCGATAGGGGTTCGAACGGTCGAAAGAACGGCATCCAGGTTCCCTCCCTGATAGCGACAAGCGCCTCTGCGCACGCTAGGCGAGAGGTGAAGCGCATGAAACGCCGCGAAACCCCGCCGACGCTCACCCATGGGGACAAGATCTACTTTCCAGGCGCGGGGCTCAACAAGCGCGACTACATGACGTATCTTGCCCAAATCGGCGCGCACTTGGTCCGCCACCTGCGCTACCGGCCTGTCACGTTGGTTCGTTGCCCCGACGGGGTGACCGGCCGCCGATTCTATCAGCGGCATCTACCGCCGCACGCACCTCCGAGCCTGCCGCGTAAAGAGGTCCAAGGCGAACGCCCGTTGATTGCCATCCCGGACGTCGAGACGCTCTTGTACTACGGAAACTTGGGCGCCATCGAGTTTCACGCGGGCCTGCACCAGTCCGACGGCCCTCAAGCCGGATGCCCCACGGCGCTCACGTTCGATCTCGACCCTTCCGATCCGAACGATTTCGAGCGCGTGCGTGAGCTCGCGCTGCGCCTGCGCGAGGTGCTTCGCGAGCTCGAGCTCGACGGACTTGCCAAGACGACAGGCGCCTCCGGCCTGCAAGTCTTCGTCCCGCTGGAGCAGCCGCTCCCATACGCCGTCACGCGTCCGGTGGTGAATTTTATTGCGGCGTACTGCGCGTCGCGCTGGCCGGATCTGGCCACCACCGAGAGGCGCGTGCACCAGCGAGGAAGCCGCGTCTACGTGGACGCACCTCAGCACGGGCCATCGCGCACCCTGATCGCGGCGTACAGCGTGCGCGCGGTCGAGAAAGCGCTTGTGTCGGTGCCCATCACCTGGGACGAGCTCGCAGGCGGGGTGTCGCCCGACGAGTTTGATCTCAACGTGGTGCCTGACAGATTGGCCCGGATGGGCGACTTGTTGGGCATCGCCCCGCGCTGCCCCTCGTCGCGCGTGCAGGCCATCCACGATGCGCTCCCTCCGCCTTGGCGACAAACGCGCGTCCGTTCAGTATAATCGAGGACAAGACTTCAAGAGTGGAGGAACTCGTCATGCGTTACGGCATTATCGGTGGCACAGGCGTGTACCAGCCTGGCGATTTGCCCGGCGCCACGCGCGAACGTGTACATACCCCGTACGGGGACGTCGAGGTGACACTCGGGACGTATGAAGGCAAGGAGGTCGCTTTTCTCCCTCGCCACGGCAGCAGCCACAGCGTCCCTCCGCACCGCGTCAATTATCGAGCCAACATTTGGGCTCTGAAGCAACTGGGCGTCGAGACCGTGCTGGCAACGGCCGCCGTCGGCTCGCTCAACCGCCTGTTTCGCCCGGGCGATCTCGTCGTGATCGACGACGTGATCGACTGGACCAAAGGACGGCCTTCTACGTTTTTCGAGCACGGGCCGGTTGTGCACATCGATTTTTCGGACCCTTATTGCGCGCGCGTGCGGAAAGGCCTGGTGGAGACCGCGCGCCATCTCGGCCTTCGCGTGCACCACGGCGGCGTTTACGTCTGCGCGGAAGGGCCCAGGTTCGAGTCGAAGGCGGAAATTGCGCTGTTCGCGCGCCTCGGCGGCGACGTGGTGGGCATGACCAGCATGCCGGAGGCCGCACTGGCAAAGGAAGCCGAGATGTGCTACGCGACGGTCTGCATGGTCACCAACTGGGCGGCTGGGATGGCGGCGAAGCCGCTCTCCCACGAAGAGGTCCTCGAGGCGATGCGGGAGAACGTGGCGGACATCCGGCGCCTGTTCTTTGCCTATATCGCGCGGGATACCGGTGTGCGGGATTGTGCGTGCGGCTCGGCGGTGGGCGGCCAAGTGCCGCTTAGGGGAGAGAGTGAAGCGTGAGGGCCATCCGATACCAGCCGGACAGGCTGGAGTTGCTCGACCAGACGCGGTTGCCCCATGAGAAGGTCTGGCTGACGTGCCGCACCGCTGAGGACGTCTATCAGGCCATTCGGTCGATGCAGGTGAGAGGCGCGCCGGCCATCGGCGCTGCGGCCGCGTTCGGCCTCGCGCTCGAGGCGAGGCGGATCGGGCCGGCCGACGTCCGATCTCGGTTGCCGCAAGTCGCGGCATGGATGAAGACCGCGCGCCCGACCGCCGTCAATCTGATGCAGGCCGTCGACGAGCTCATGGCAGCGCTCGAGGAGGCGCCGCCGGGATCGGAAGCGGACGCGCTGTACCAACGCGCCGTCGCCATCGCGGAGCGCGACATCGAGACGAATCGCCGCATCGGTGAACTGGGCGCGAAGTGGGTCGCCGAACACGGGGGACGCGTGTTGACGCACTGCAACACGGGTTCCCTCGCGACTGTCGAATATGGGACCGCCCTCGGCATCCTGCGGGCCATGCACGAGGCGGGGACGCTGGAGCACGTGTACGTGGACGAGACGCGACCGTATCTTCAGGGCGCGCGCCTCACGGCGTACGAACTGCTGGAAGAGGGCATCCCGTTTGACATCATCACGGATTCCACCGCAGGGTTCGCGATGAAGCTCGGCTGGATCGACGCGGTGATCGTCGGAGCGGACCGGATTGCCCGAAACGGAGACACGGCGAACAAGATTGGCACCTATACGCTCGCGGTCCTGGCGTCGTTCCACGGCATCCCGTTTTACGTGGCGGCCCCCACCACGACCCTTGACCTGTCGATTCCGTCAGGCGATCACATCCCGATTGAAGAGCGCAGCGCGGACGAAGTCACGCATTGGATGGGGAGGCCCATCGCGCCCGAAGGCGCTTCGGCGAAGCACTTGGCGTTTGACGTCACGCCAGGTCACCTCATCTCGGGCATCATCACCGAACGCGGCGTCGCTCTGCCGCCTTACGAGGAGTCGCTCGCGCGGCTTTGCGGCAAGCGTTGAAGAGGACCAAGGCGAATGGGAAGGATGAACGCAAATGGCACAGGAACGATCCGTCATCGTTCTCGAGGTTGGCGGCGCTGTCGTGGATCGTGATACCGTCTATCGGGGTCCCGCGTACTTCGTGATTGAAGGTTCCCGCATCGTCCGCCATGGAGAGGGCGCCTACGAACCGGAGCCCGGCGAAGTTGTGGTGCGGAGATGGCGAAAGCGCGACCGCATCGCCATTCCCGGCCTTGTGAACGCGCATGGCCACGCGGCGATGACGCTGCTTCGCGGCGTCGGCGACGATCTGCCGCTCATGACCTGGCTCCAGGAGCGCATTTTCCCGATTGAAGCGCGCCTCACGGGGGAATGCGTGTACTGGGGAACGCAGCTCGCGTGCTGGGAGATGCTGTTGTCCGGAACGACCGCCTACGCCGACATGTACATGATGATGGATCACGCCGCGGAGGCGGTGGCGGAGTCGGGCATGCGGGCGCTTTTGTCCATTGGCCTAGCCGCCGCTGAGCCTGAGGTTCAGGTGGAAAAGCTCGAGGCGAGCCGCGCGTTTGTACAGACATGGCATGGGGCGGCGGACGGGCGCATTCAGGTAGCGCTGGGCCCGCACGCGCCCTACACCTGCCCTGAGCCTTTCCTGACGCAAATCGCCGATCTCGCCGCCGATCTCGGCGTCGGTATCCAGATTCACCTGAGCGAGACGCGCGGTGAGGTGGATCAATTTCTATCGCAGGAAGGGCTCACGCCCATTGGTTTGGCAGAGCGCGCCGGACTCTTCCAGGTGCCGACGCTCGCCGCGCACTGTGTGCACGCTACGCAGGACGACATCGAAATTTTGCGCGCGCACGACGTCCGCGTGGCTCACAATCCGCAGAGCAACCTGAAGCTCGGTTCTGGCATTATGCCGCTCCCCGACATGCTAAGCCGGGGCGTGACTGTGGGCCTTGGCACGGATGGCGCGGCGAGCAACAACAACCTGGACATGTTTGAGGAAATGCGCCTTGCAGCGACGCTGCACAAGGGCGTGCGTGAAGATGCGACATCCATCGATGCTGCCACCGCGTTTGCACTCGCCACAGAATTTGGCGCGCGTGCCCTCTTCCTGCCTGAAGGCCATGGCACGCTTCGAGCCGGAGCCGTCTGCGATATGGTGTTGCTCGACGCACGCTCGCCGCACTTCACGCCGTCCCACGATCTGCTCTCGGATTTGGTGTATGCGGCCGGCGCTGACGACGTCCGGGACGTGATCGTCGCGGGCGAATGGGTGCTCCAAAACCGAGAGCCCACGGCGCTCGACGTGGAGCGCATTCGGTACGAAGCGGCGCGCCTCAAGGACTTGTTGACACGCGCTTAATCGCGTTCCACCGCGTTGTCGACGTCGGGCTCCACAAGGCTGGTTTCGTCCAGCATGTCGGCCAGGGCGATATCCATGTAGGCCTCAAACACGAAGCGGCGGACGTCGTCACGCAAGGACGTACGATTCGTCCACGGAGGAAGCGCCTCTTCGCGCTCAGTCATATGCCCACCTCCCAGTATCGTACTTCTAAGTATGAGCGACGCGCCGCGGTCGTATGAGGCGTGAGGTGATGAGAGAGGAGAACGCCGTCATGCGCATGTTGATCTGCAACGACGATGGCATCCAGGCCGCGGGGCTGTTCGCGTTGGTCGAAATCGCGTCCGCTTTTGGCGAGGTCGTCGTGGCCGCTCCTGACCGGCAGCGAAGCGCCTCGAGTCATGGGATCAGTCTTCACCGCACCATTCGGGTGGAGCGGCGCGAGGTTCCTGGGGCGTCCGATGCGTTCGCGCTCTCGGGAACGCCGGTCGATTGTTGCAAATGGGCACTCGCCGTGTTGCACGCCGGGCGTCCCTTCGACCTCGTGCTATCGGGGATCAACGCCGGCGCCAACCTGGCGACCGATGTGCTGTATTCAGGTACGGTGGCCATCGCGGGCGAGGCTGCCTTGCAAGGGGTGAAGGCGCTCGCGCTGTCCCACGTCGGCCCGCCGTTCGACTTTGCCTCGGCACAAGAGGCGTGTCGCTTGCTCATCGAACTCGCCATCGAACTCGATCTGCCCGCGGACACCTTCCTCAGCGCCAATATTCCCTTCGTTGGTCAGAAGACATGGACTCGCGCGGATATCGTGTGGTGCGATCTCGGCGTGCGCAGGTACCATGATGTTTTTTCGCGCGAACTCGACGTGGAAGGGCACGAGGTGTATCGTTATGGAGGGGATATCATTGACGAGGTTGGAGAGGGCCTCGTGGATATCGGTGTGGTGAGGTCGGGCAAGGTGAGTTTGACCCCTATGAGATACCACTTCACAAATGATGAATTCTTACAAAACATGATATCTCGTTCATAACGGTGGGTGGAATGGTTTGGATTCGAAATGGAACGTCTACGCGACCATGGTGTGTTCAAATTCGGAAGATCTGTACCGCCTCATTGATTTTTTAAATCGCAACCTGAAAGACAAGGACGTCATCTTTGGAATGGCCAAGTCGGAGCAACATCCCGACAAAGTGCAGATCACCATTTACCGGACGGATGCCACATGACCAAGCGGAGGATCGTATGGACTTCGGTGCCGATCGCGATGGTCGTGATCGGCATCGGCGTTCTTATGTACTTTTGGAACTTGTTGAGCCCCTACTGGCAAGCTGAACAACAGGCGGCGACCTACGTGTTAGATCACACGCCTCTCGACCGGTTGGAGTCGTACAGCGTGTTCACCGCAGCGGGCGTGGAGGATGTGTTCCGGGGCCAAGATAGCTTCGGACGGACGTGGTATGCTTTTTACATTCCCGCGATGCGGAGAGCTTTTGTGCTGCCCTCGACGTCGATCCTCCCCGCGGACGAGGTGAAAAAGAGAGCTTTGGCGCGCGGCATCGAAGTTCAGTCCGTCACGCTTGGCTACGTGTCGAGCGATGAGGAGGCTCCGAGTTGGGCCAAAGCTGGAACTGCAGTCTACGAGGTCATGGGACGCTCGAACGGGCGCCTGGCCTTTTTCTATTTCAATGCTACGACGGGACAACTTTTGTGGCAGGATGTGCTCGTCCATTCTTGAAGGGCTGGAAGCGCGGGAAACAAGTGCAGCTGAACACATGTTCGACGGCGTGCTATACTGGTCTCAGCAGCCGCACAGACCAGCGATAGAAGGGGGCGAGGTCTTTGTCTCGCATCCGCATTGTGCCGATCTTTGTGACGGCGCTCCTGATGCTCGCGCTTCTCATCGGCGGCTGGCAGGCCTATCAACACTATAACTTGCTGAATCCGCTCAAACAAAGCCTGCAGTCGGTCGCTGGTGTGGAAAAGGTGGATATTACGACGGGAAGCCCGGATGTGGTGGTGATCCAACTGGGGCCCTTCCAGACGCTGAAGCAAGGCGACCTTCAGCTGACCTACGATGCCATATCCGACGAAATAGAGCGCAAACTTGGAACGAACGTCAGTGTTCGCATTGGCGATGCGCACGAGGGGCCGCTCACGCAGATCTTCGAGAGCGCGTTCGAGCTCGAGATCCAACAAGGCATCGCCAAGGAGGATTATACCCAAATGGCCGCCGACGTAGCGCGCCTGGCGAAGTCGTACCACATGGCGTACCGCTTGACTATGGATAATTCCTATATTTACCTCCAATTACAAAAAGGTCCCTACTACCTGTATCGCGTGATTCCTTACGCGTCGCGCGCGGGAGGTGCGACGTCATGACCATGCGTGAATGGCTGATTGGAACCGGGATCGCCGTGGTGGCCTTCTTAGGCATGCTGCACGTGATTCAGATTATCCCGGTGCTCTTCCTCGCGGGACTTGGAGCGATGTTGTGGGTGGTCTTGGACCGGCGCAACGCGCAGGCGCCTGCCGGACGAGATGTGTCGGTTCGGCCGAACGTGTCGTTTGACGAGATCGGCGGGCAGGAATCCGCCAAGCGAGAACTGATGGAGGCGCTCGACTTTTTGCGGTATCGAGACCGCATCGCACAGCTCGGGATTCGGCCGATTAAGGGCATTCTGCTCACGGGCCCTCCTGGGACGGGGAAAACGCTCATGGCGAAAGCCGCAGCCACTTACACGGATTCGGTGTTCTTGTCCGCGTCGGGCTCCGAATTCGTCGAGATGTACGTGGGCGTGGGCGCGAGCCGCGTGCGCGAGCTATTTCGCCGAGCTCGCGCGCTCGCGAAGCGAGAAAACAAGGACAGCGCCATCATCTTTCTCGACGAGATCGACGTGGTGGGTGGGCGGCGCGGTCAACACAGCCATCAAGAGTATGACCAGACGCTGAACCAGTTGCTGACCGAAATGGACGGCATGAACACGTCGCAACATCCATTCGTGCTCGTCATGGCAGCTACCAACCGGCCGGATATGCTCGATCCGGCGCTGCTCAGACCGGGTCGCTTTGACCGGCAAATTCGCGTCGATCTGCCGGATAAGGAGGGGCGCCTGCACATTCTAAGAATCCAGACGAAAAACAAGCCCTTGGCGCCGGACGTCGACCTTGAACACATCGCACGCGAAACTTTCGGGTTTTCCGGGGCCCAGCTGGAAGCGGTGGTCAACGAGGCGGCCATCATGGCGCTGCGAAAGGGCGAGTCCGTGATTCGGCAGGAGATGTTCCGGGACGCGGTCGACAAGGTCCTGATGGGTGAAAAGACGGGGCGGCGTCCGACGGACGAGGAGCTGGAGCGCGTGGCGGTCCACGAGATTGGACACGCTATTGTGACCGAGCTTCTGCGGCCCGGCGCGGTCTCACATATCACCATCGCGCCGAGGGGACGCGCACTCGGATTCGTTCGTCAGATTCCGGAAGATGACCAGTATCTCTACACGAAAGAACAGTTGGAACAGCAGATCGACATCGCGCTGGCCGGCTGTCTGGCCGAAGAGCTCCAATATGGGAACCGAAGCACGGGGGCGCAGAACGATTTTCAACAAGCGTCACAGTTGGCGCGGACGATGGTCAGGTGTGGGCTGTCCAGGCTCGGCATCGTGGATGAAGAGCACCTGCCCGAGCGACTCCTTGAGCGCGAAGTGCGCTTCATTCTCGCCGAGCGGGAGCGGGCGACGCGGGATTTGCTTCGGCCGTATCAAGGCGAGATTGCTCGCCTCGCGAAGCAAGTCGTGCGCGAGGAAAGCGTGGATGGAGCCGAGTTTCGCCAGTGGCTGAACGGACTCGCGCCGGCCGAGCTCACGTCCGCCATGACCACGGCAAGCGAGTGACGACTGGATGCTGGCGCAGGGGAATCCAAGCCCCTGCGCTTTTCTGCTATAATCGGTGCGCATCGCGTTTGCACGGTTTTGGGGGGGAAAAGGCGTGGCTGAATGGACCACGGTTCGCCAACTCGCCAATCACGTCGGGCAGGACGTGCAGTTGCGGGGATGGCTGTACAACAAGCGTTCGAGTGGAAAAATCCATTTTCTTCAGGTTCGGGACGGGACAGGACTCGTTCAATGCGTGGTGGTCAAATCCAACGTCTCGGACGAGACGTTTGCGGCGAGCGATGCGCTGACGCAAGAATCTTCGCTGGTCGTCGAAGGCACGGTGCGCCAGGACGCGCGCGCACCAGGAGGATACGAGATTGACGTCCGTCACATTGAGCCCGTGCAGTTGGCGCACGAGTATCCCATCGCGCTGAAGGAGCACGGGATCGACTTTCTTCTCGACCATCGCCATCTGTGGATCCGCGTGCCGCGGCAGCGGGCGATTCTCCGCATTCGCGCCGAGATCGAGCGCGCCATCCAGGCGTTTTTGGACGACAACGGGTTTACGCGCGTGGACGCGCCCATCCTCACGCCGGCCTCGTGCGAGGACACCACGGAGCTGTTTGAGACGCGCTACTTCGACGACACGGCTTACCTGACGCAGAGCGGCCAATTGTACATGGAGGCCGCGGCCATGGCGCTGGGGAAAGTGTACTGCTTCGGACCGTGTTTCCGGGCGGAGAAATCCAAGACGAGACGACATCTCATCGAGTTTTGGATGGTCGAACCCGAGATGGCCTTTGTCGAGCACGAGGAGAATCTGCGCGTGCAGGAGGCCCTCGTCGAGTACGTGGTGCAGTCGGTGGTTGACCGCTGCACGCCTGAACTCGAACTGTTGGGTCGAGATATCGCGCGGTTAGCGCGAGTGAGGGCGCCTTTTGCCCGCATCTCGTACGACGACGCAATTGGCTGGCTGCGGGAACACGGGTTCGACATCGCCTGGGGTGACGACTTCGGATCGCCGCATGAAACGGCGCTTGCGGAACAGTTTGACACACCGGTGTTCATCGAGCGATATCCCACGAAGCTCAAGGCCTTTTACATGCAGCCGGATCCGGAGCGGCCTGAAGTGGTGCTCTGCGCCGACATGTTGGCTCCCGAAGGCTACGGCGAGATCATCGGGGGCAGCCAGCGCATTCACGACTACGAGTTGCTGAGAACGCGCTTTGAGGAACATCGGTTACCGGAAGAGACCTACGGATGGTATCTCGATCTGAGGCGCTACGGTTCCGTGCCGCATTCCGGATTCGGCCTCGGCCTGGAAAGGACGATTGCATGGATCTGTGGGCTGGATCACGTCCGAGAAGCGATTCTGTTTCCCCGCATGCTCTACCGAATGGCGCCGTAAGCACAAGGGGAGGCGAGCGAATGGAACCTTCGGGCCGGCAAGGTGGCAACAGCGATTACTTAAGTGCCCCGTTTGTCGCCGTGCCGTGCGACCTTCTGCGGCGCTTCGCTCAGCTCGGCCTGCACCCGCATGAGCTCGTCGTGCTGTTGCAGATCCTCGCGAGCGGCCAGACGGAGGGCACGACGGAACTGTCTCCGCACGAATTGGGCGAGCGCTGCGGCATGTCGAGCAAAGAGGTCATGGCGTGTGTGGAGCGACTCGTCACGGAGGGATTCCTCGCCATTGGCGAACGGTACGACGATCAGGGAGCGCACGTGACCTATTTCGATCTCCAACCGCTATGGGACAAGCTGAAAGGGCGCCGGCGCGTGGTGCAGCCTCCGCCTGTCGAGAAGGATCTCGTCAGCCTGTTCGAGGAAGAATTCGGCCGCCCTCTCTCTTCGCTGGAATGCGATCAACTTAGGGCGTGGCTTGGCGAGCACGGCTATCCCGAGTGGCTCGTCGTAGAAGCGTTGAAGGAAAGTGTGTTGGCCAACAAATACAGTTTTCGCTACATCGATCGGGTGCTGTACAACTGGCAAAAGAACAACGTTCGTTCGCGACAAGATCTCGAGCAGTACCGCGTGCAATACCGCGAGAGACAGGCTGAGAGACAGGCTCAATGGCAGGGCGATTCTCAGGGCGGCCAGCCGAAACCGAGATCGAGACCCGCCTCTCCGCGCACAGCTGCGCGCGAGCCCGTGCGCGACGAGCGTTACGCCAGTTTCTATGAACTCTTCCCCGACTAACGAGAGCGCGGCTGGGAAACCAGCCGCGCTCGATATTTACGCCTTATCATATGATCTCAGAAGCTGGCTCCGCTCCGCGTGTCGTTCCAGTGCAAGCTCAATGAGGCGGTCGAGCAACTTGTCGTACGCCAGCCCGGACGCTTCCCACAGCTTCGGATACATGCTGAAGCGCGTGAAGCCAGGCATCGTGTTGATCTCGTTCACCAACACGCGGCCAGTTCCCCGTTCGACAAAAAAATCCACTCGCGCCAGCCCGGAGCCGTCAATGGCCTGGAAGGCCCGGATGGCGTACGACTCCACGGCCTTGCGCTCCTCCGGCGACAGGTCTGCAGGAATGCGAAGTTCTGCGCCCCCGTCTTGATACTTCGCTTCATAATCGTAAAATTCGCGCTTGGGGATGATCTCGCCAGCCACAGAGGCGATGGGGTCGTCGTTGCCGAGAATGCCGATTTCGATCTCGCGCGCGTCAATGGCCTCCTCCACAATGACGCGCCGGTCGTACGACAGGGCGAGATGAACGGCCTCCACGAGTTCCCGCTGGTTGCGAGCTTTGGAGATCCCGACGCTCGATCCAAGATTCGCGGGCTTGACGAAGCAGGGATATCCGAGTTCCTCCTCAATCTCTCGCACAATCCGGCTGTCATCCTGTGCCCAGGAAGCGCGCGTGAAACCCACCCAGCGCGCCTGAGGGATTCCGACGGCTGAAAAGATCTGTTTCATCGCGATTTTGTCCATACCTAAGGCCGAGGCAAGCACACCGGAGCCCACGTAGGGAATGCCCACCATCTCCAAGAGCCCTTGAATCGTCCCATCTTCACCGAACGTGCCGTGGAGTACCGGAAAGACGACGTCGATCTCGTTCACCAGCGCGGGAGGAAGCCAATCGGGCGACCGCTTGACCTCGACGGGGGACAACCCCTGGATTTCCGGGTTGATGAACCGCTTCGAAGCGGACGGGCCGTTCTGGGCGTGTTGACTCGGCAACGCTGCAGGCTGCTTTGCCTCGAGCGCCTTCCATGCACCCTTCCCGACGTGCCAACGCCCGTCCTTCGAAATCCCGATGGGTATCGTGGTATAGTGAAGAGGATCAAGCGCATCCATCACCGACTTGGCCGACTGCAGCGAGACCTCGTGTTCACCGGACTTTCCACCAAAGATGACGCCGACCCTCAGTTTGCGATTTGGCACAGACACACATCTCCTTTTCTAAAACGTGCGTAGAGGGGAACGAACCCATATGACACCCATGTCGCTTGCGAACTTCGTGCACGTGGTAGGGGGCACGCCCGCGTTCCACGAGGCCCCGGACGTCATCGTCAAGGGCGTGGCCATTGACCATCGACAGCTTCAGCCGGGACATGCGTTTGTCGCGTTTGTGGGACAGCGCGTCGACGGACACCAGTTTGTCGACGAGGCGTTTCGCCGCGGAGCCAGTGTAGCCGTCGTCACCAAAGACGTCAAGACGGCGCTCGGGCCGTGCGTTCGCGTCCCAAACGCCCTGAAGGCAGTGCAGGCTCTCGCGCGTTGGGAACGCGATCAATTCGAAGGTCCCGTGGTGGGCATCACCGGGTCGAATGGGAAGACGACGACCAAGGAGATGGTCGCAGCCGCGCTTGGCGCGCTCGGCCCGTGCGTGTACACCTCGGCGAACCAGAACAACGAATTGGGCTTACCTCTCACCATTCTACAGCGGGATGCCTCGCATCGTGCCATGGTTCTTGAGATGGGAATGCGCGGCCTGGGGCAAATTGAGGAATTGTGCACCATCGCCCGCCCGAACATCGGCGTCATTACCCACATTGGCTACAACCACATCGAACTCCTGGGCAGCCAGGAGAACATCGCCCTGGCGAAGACAGAGCTCATCGCGAGCCTGCCGAAAGACGGGATTGCCGTGCTGAATGGAGACGATCCCTGGCTTCGCCGGATGCAGCACCGCACGACGGCGCGCATCCTGTGGTATGGGCTGAGCGAAGCGTGTGACATCCGCGCCACGTCGGTGACCTGGTCGCAGGAAGGGATGGCCTTCGAGGTCAACACCCCACAAGGGTCGGCAACCATGCGCATTCGGCTGTTGGGCCAGCACAATGTGATGAATGCGCTCGCCGCCATCGCGGTTGGCCTGGCGCTCGGCATTTCCTTGGGCGACATTCAGCGTGGGCTGGGCCGCGTCGAAGCGCAGCGGGGCCGGCTGCGCCTGGTGGACGTTAGAGATGTGACCGTGATTGACGATGCGTACAATGCAAGCCCTTCATCCGTCGCCGCGAGCCTTGAAGTCCTCGAGCGCGTCGCGCGGCCAGGGCATCGCGTTGCCGTGCTCGGTGACATGCTGGAACTTGGGCAGATGGCCGTTCAGGCCCACCGGGAAGTCGGTCGCCGCGTGGCGTTGGCCGGCGTGGACCGCCTACTCTGCGTGGGCAAATTGGCGGTGGAAATGGCGCGTGCGGCAGAAGAGGCGGGCGTACCCGTAGTGCGTCACTTCAACGCGTTGGAAGAACTCTTGGCTTCTCTCGGCACGTACCTTCAGCCGGGAGACGTGGTGCTGGTGAAGGGCTCTAGAGCGGTCCAACTCGATCGCGCCGTGGATGCGTTGGCCGCGCTCTGACGCAGGGCGGGCAACCCCGCCCTCGCTTGCCATTCGTCACGAGATTTTTACACGAAGTTGCCTGGCTTCGTCGATATTTTCGAGTAAAATGGAACTGTCGCACCTTTGAAGATGACACCGCGGGAATCTCAGGCTGTCGCATCGGAATCTCGGCTAGGCGGCGAAAGGGGAATGCCACGTGGTCACCTGTCCGATCTGCAACGAACTGTTGCAGGAACTGACGTCCGTGCACTGCATGACGCGCCACGGCATGACGAAGGCGAGTGTGATTGAAAAGTACGGCAAGCCCAAGCGCTTGTTCCTCACGTTCGCGTCCAATCATGCCATCCAAACGCCGACCATTAGTCCGCGGGACTTTTTGAATTCGCAGTTGCTGACCGATCGCCTTTTGTCCAAAACAAGAAAGTTTCACGTATAGATGCAGTTCGTCGCAGGTCGGAATCGATGAATGAGGCGGGCGTGCCCCAGTTGAGGCGCGCCCGCCTCTTGTTTGAATCCGTCGGATCGTGGCAACAAATATACAGGGATTTGTGAACGGCTCACAGTCCTCTCGCCGGGCGGGTATGGTATACTGCTGGCGTCGGAGAAGGGAGGAGGCACAGCGAATGCGATCGCCGTCGTTTTGGAAGCGACTCTTCGCGTTTACGGCCGCGTCCGCGATGCTCGTCGTGCCCTTCCGGTTTCTGACCGTCAATGCCATTGTGCGCGCCCCCGATGTAAAACCTTCGGCTTCCGCCTTATCGGTATCCGATGTCACCAACGGCATCTATGACGGCGTGTTGATGAAAATGACGGATTTGTCTTATGTGAATCTGGCGGCGGAAGTGGGACAGTCGTTCGACGAGATGGAAGAAGAGGCGCTCGTCCACCGCGGGCCCAAGTCTCTCCTCGGCGAAATCGAGCGGGTGAACAGCATGGACTGGCATGAGACGTATACCCAGGCGGTGAACGAGTTCTTTTCCGATCTACGGGGATGGCGCGTGCTAGCCGTCGACAACGAGGAGTCCCAAGCGGGATTTTACGCCGTGGCTTACCAGAAAGGGTCGGATGTCGTCATCTCGTACCGAGGGACGACGAACAACGTGATGGACCTCGTTGCGGACGCCGGAATTTATTTGAGCGTTCCCAACATGATTGACCAACTCGCACCCGCGAAGTCGTTCTTCATCCTAGCCTGCAACAGGGCCTCACAGGCGGTTCATCAGTCCCCGATTCATGTGGTGCTGACGGGGCATTCAATGGGTGGGTGGCTCGCGCAGTCCGTCTATCTCGAAGAGCGCAAGGTCTCCGGTCCATGGGTGATTTCAGGCGTGATCGTGTTCAATTCCATTGGCACAGGGTTTCAGCCCATGGCGAATCCATCTGTGGATGTAAAGGACTATCATTTTGACGGCGACGTGTTCAGCCGCTACGGAACGTCGCTCGGCAGTGTCATCGACGTACCAAACCCTGATCCGGACGCGTCAGTGTATGACAAACATCAGATGTACGAGTTTTACCATTACTTTTACCCGTATGCCGATGGGACCGGCGCCGCCGCCGGAGAGCGGGCATGACGCGACCGCTCATCCGATGGGTGTACCGTTTGGCACGGGGACGTCGGGTTTGAGCAAGACGACATCCCCTTCTTCGGGCAGCCCTCCGAGTACCAGCACTTCCGACGAAAATCCGGCGATGCGCCGCGGCGGGAAGTTGGTGACGGCGACGACTTGTCTGCCCACGAGTTCCTCCGGGGTGTATCGCCGCGTAATTTGCGCGCTCGAAGCGCGCACCCCTATCGCCTCTCCAAAGTCGATCCACAGCTTGATGGCCGGTTTCCGCGCTTCGGGAAACGGCTCGGCTCTCACGACGGTCCCAATCCGGATGTCGAGTTTTTGAAAATCTTCGATCTGCGCCATGCGCGGACACCTCCAGAGAATGTTGACCATTGAAATCAAGTTTCTAGTTAGGTTAGACTAACCATAGAAAAGAGATTGGGCAAACTCCGTCTATCCCATATCCTATCCGCGGCAAGATGGTGTTTGCAACGAGAGGAATGAACTTGATGGGACACACGGACGTCATGCAGGCCGAGGCGCCTCGCGCGGCGCGAGGGTTTTGGTGGCAGCTCCTTGCTAAGGTAGGTCCTGGTATCATCGTCATGCTCGCCAACACCGACGCAGGGTGCATTATTACAGCCGCACAGTCTGGCGCCGTGTGGGGCTACGCCATGGTTTTGCCCCAGTTGATCTTGATACCGATTGTCTATTTGGTGCAAGAAGTGACGGTGCGCCTTGGGCTTGTCACAGGGCGCGGACACGGGGAATTGATCCGATATCACTTCGGCCGCGGATGGGCCTGGATTTCCGTGTCTACGCTGTTTTTGTCTGCTATCGGCGCGTTGGTCACGGAGTTTGCCGGCATTGCGGGCGTGGGAGAACTGTTTGGCATCTCGCCGTATTACACGGTATCCACCGCGACCGTCCTCCTGATTGCCTTGGCGTTGACGGGGAGCTACAAGCGCGTGGAACGCGTCGGGATCGCCATGGGGTTGTTTGAGCTGGCCTTGGTGCCGGGAGCGCTGCTCGCGCATCCCTCCTGGCATCAGTTGCTGCGGGGTCTGGCGACGGTGCCGCTGAACCATCCGAGCTATGTGTACCTGCTCGCGGCGAATGTGGGAGCCGTTATCATGCCCTGGATGATCTTTTATCAGCAGTCGGCGGTGGTGGATCGAAAACTGACCCTGCGCGACCTTCGGTTTGCTCGCTGGGATACGTTCTTTGGATCCATACTGACGCAGGTCATCATGATCGCCGTGGTCGTGATGATCGCGGCGACGGTGGGGCGCACGCACCCGAACACGCCCCTTGAGACCGTAGGCGACATCGCGCAAGGATTGACGCCGTTTCTCGGCGCTGCCGCCGCGAAGGTGATTTTCGGCCTGGGGATGCTCGGCGCGAGCTTTGTGGCCGCACTCGTCGTGTCGCTTGCGGGCGCGTGGGGCATTGGCGAGGTCACGGGCATTCGCCACAGTCTGAACACCCGGTGGAAGGACGCGAAGGCGTTTTACGCGGTGTACAGCCTGGCGCACATCGGCGGCGCGATACTCGTCTTCAGCGGCGTGAACTTGATCAACCTCTCGGTGGACACCGAGGTGATGAATTCGCTCCTGTTGCCCATTGTCCTCGGCTTCCTGTTGCTGCTCGAGCGCCGCGCGCTTCCGCCCGAGTACCGCATGCGCGGATGGTACCGATGGGTTGTGACCGGGCTATCCTTCATCGTCATGGCGTTTGGCGTGTACATGGGCCTGCAGATGGTCATCTGACGTCGCAGGCCCTTTCGCTTGCGGATCCCTGCGGGTCAAATCATCGCGCCCTGTCGCTGCAACTCTGCCCGAACGGTTGCGGCCGCAGGCGCCTCGCCGTAGGACGCCTGCAGCGCGGCGGCGACGCCCGCGGCATGACCGGTGGCGAGCGCCGTGCCCATCACGCGCGCGGAAGCGAACGCCGTCGGATCGCAGTCGATCACCCGCCCTGCGCACCAGAGATTGGCGCGATCGCGCGCTTTCAGGGAACGCAGCGGGATCTCGTAGTACGCGCGATCCCGGATGTGCTGGTAGCGGGGCGGCTCGCCGGGCTGGTGGATCTCTACCGGCCATCCGCCTCGAGCAATGGCATCTTCAAATTTTGCCGCATTCAAGACCTCTTCGCCGGTTAAGCGGTATTCGCCATCGACATGTCGGGTCTCACGCACACCAATGCTCGGGCCCGTTGCGACGAGGTACGCATCCTTGAACCCGGGCACATGTTGACGAAAGGCCTCAAGATAGGCCCACGCCTGCCGGCGCGCCGACATTTCCGCCTGCGTGAGGCTGGCGCTGTCCAGCCCGTTGACTGCCTCGTCGGCGAAGAGCGCGAGCACGTGTTGCGATCCCGGCAGGCGAACCACCATGCCTCTGTCCTTCGTGAGCACGGTGTCTCCTTGCCGCTTGGCCTGCCACACGGCCGCAGTGAACTGGTGTCGGTGAAGCTGCACTTCCGGAGAGACGCCGCCGAACTGCATCACCAGGGTGCCCGCCTGCACGCGGCCTTCCTCGTCCCCGTAGCGGACGCCGTTGCCACTCATGAAAGCGAGATCCGCTTCGCCGCTCGCGTCCACGAACGACGTGGCCTCGATGGAGAATACCCCGCCGTGATGGAAACAGTGGATAGCGCGAATTCGTTCTCGCTCGACGTCACAGCCGATGACGGTCGTGTGGAGTCTCGCCTCGACGCCCGCTTCGAGGATCAATTGGTCGAGAGCGAACTTGGTGCCCTCAGCGTCTAAGGGAACAATCACATTTCCAGACCCGGGATTTCGAATGGGCCCGTAATATTTGCCGATCTCGTCCAGTTTCTCGAGAAGCCGCCGACCCACGCCGCCCACGACCGGCTCAAGCGGTTCCCGTTGGGCGAACAAACCGCAGATGGTCAGCACGGAGGCGTGCGTCGCCGCGCCGCCAAAATACGGGTTGCGCTCGACAATGAGTGTCCTTGCCCCGAGCTTCGCCGCGCCCACCGCCGCGGCAACACCGGCGCTTCCACCGCCGACCACGACCACGTCATATCGCAACGTCTGTTGGCTCACCTTTCAACCTCCCGGACCTGTCCAGAACGCATGTCTATCATACAACATCGGCTAAGTTGCGAATATGGGAGATTCGGTCGTCCCATGTCGATCACGGCGGACGGGATCGCTACAATGAAGGCGGGCAGGTGGTGAGTGGAAGATGCGGAATGAAGCGACGATGCGCGTGGCGCTTGGATCGCTGAACCGCGCGAAGCGAGACGCGGTGGAGCAGGCATTGCACGCGTTCGGCGTCTCGTGGGAGATGAAGTGCGTGAACGTCCCGTCAGGCGTGCGAGCGCAGCCGCTGTCAGACGAGGAGACGCGGCGCGGAGCCGTCGAGCGGGCGAAGCGAGCGAGGAAGGAGACCGGCGCTCACGTCGGCGTGGGACTTGAAGGCGGCGTCGAGGAGACGGAGCACGGCATGATGCTCGTCAACTGGGCAGCGGTGGCGTACGGCGACGACGAGGTGGCGGTCGGGGGCGGCCTGCGCATGATGCTGCCGGACGAGATCGCACAAGGCATTCGCGCCGGTAGGGAACTGGGCGACGTGATGGACGCGTGGATGGGGATGACGGGGCTTCGCCACGGGGATGGGGCCATCGGCGTGTTGACTGGCGGTCGAATCACCCGATCCGGCATGTTCCGCGACGCGCTCATTTGCGCGCTGGCCGCCGCTTTCGGGGAAGCACGAAGAAGGGATAGCGCGCGTTGACGACACGAAGCCGCGCGACCCAGAAGCGGGCGCGCGGCCTCTTCATCATCACAGATCGAAGTACAGCGAGAACTCGTAGGGATGCGGGCGCAAGTGGAGCGGCGCCAGTTCGTTGTTCCGCTTGAAATCGATCCAGTTGCGAATGAAATCTTTCGTGAAGACGCCGCCTTCCAGGAGGAACTCGTGATCCGCTTCGAGCGCGTCGAGCACCTCGCCGAGCGAGCCTGGCACGCTCTTGATCTGCGCCTTTTCCTCCGCGGAAAGCTCGTAGATGTTTTTGTTGATGGGACCAAATCCGAGTTCCGTCGGATCCAGTTTTCTGCGAATGCCGTCTAAGCCGGCCATGAGCATCGCCGCGAACGCGAGGTACGGGTTGGCCGTACAATCCGGCGTGCGGAACTCAATGCGCGCGGTCTTCGGCGAAACAACCGCCACCGGAACGCGAATGGCTGCGCTGCGGTTGCCGCGCGAGAACACCAGGTTCACCGGCGCTTCGTACCCAGGCACCAGTCGCTTGTAGGAGTTCGTGCTCGGGTTCGAGAACGCGAGAATCGCCGGCGCGTGATAGAGAATGCCCGCAATATACTGAAGCGCAATGTCGCTCAGATTCGCATAGCCGCCTTCGCGGTAGAACAGCGGTTCGTCGCCGTTGAACAAGCTTTGGTGAACGTGCATGCCCGAACCGTTGTCGCCGAAAATCGGCTTCGGCATAAACGTGGCCGTCTTGCCGTGCCGGCGGGCGACGTTGCGCACGATGTACTTGTACGTCATGACCGTATCCGCGGTGCGGGTGAGGGTGCCGAATCGGAAGTTGATTTCCGCCTGACCCGCCGTTGCCACCTCGTGGTGATGCCGCTCGACGCGAATGCCCGCCTTCATCAATTCGAGCACCATTTCGGTGCGGATATCCTGCTGCGTGTCCGTCGGTGCGACGGGGAAATAGCCACTCTTGTTCTTCACGTGATAGCCAAGGTTTTTCGCGCCGGTGCCGGTGTTCCACACCGCTTCTTCGGAGTCGATGGCGTAAAACGCACCGCTCTGCGTGGAGTCGAACCGGACGTCGTCGAAAATAAAGAACTCCAGCTCCGGCCCAAAGTACGCGGTTGTCGCGATGCCCGTCGACTTCAGATATTGTTCCGCTTTCTCCGCGATATAACGGGGATCTCGCTCGTACCGGTTCCCACTCGGTTCGTACACGTTGCACGTGACGGCGAGTGTCGGGACCTCCGTGAACGGATCTAAGAAGGCTGTCTCGAGCACCGGGCGCATCACCATATCGCTCTCTTCGATGCCCCGGAACCCAGGGACACTCGATCCATCGAATGCGACTCCTCGTTCTAAGACCTCTTCGTCGATCTCGGCCGCGGGCACGGTGACGTGATGCTGGCGGCCCGGGACGTCCACAATGCGAAAATCCACCATCTGAACTTCGTGCTGCTTCATGAGTTCGAGAATATCGCGCGGCGTCAAGTTCGATTCCTCCCACTGTGCAGCGCTGAACAGCGCTCATTATAGGAGTCGTTCCGAATCGACGTCAATGCTTTATGTAAGAATACTTTACATGAGGCGAGAATTTGTCATACGCCGTCGCGGTTTGAGAGACGCCCTCGAGGGGTGTCGGATTTTGAGGTTTTTTTGTAGATTCGGCAACGTATAGTCGTATATCGGGCTCATTTTTGGCGAACCATTCTGGCAACCGTGGACAAGCATCATGCAGTCGCGGGTTATGGGGGAATACCGAGATGAAACCGACCGCAATCATCCTGGCGGCTGGCGTGTCGCGCCGCATGCGGCCGCTGACCGACGATCGACCCAAATGCCTATTGCCGGTGGGGCCGAAGGCGGTCATCGACTGGCAGTTTGAAGCGCTTCACACAAACGGCGTTCACGACGTCATGATGGTCGTGGGCTACCGGAAAGAGATGGTTCAGGACTACGTCCAGACGCATTATCCAGCCTTCAGCGTGCGATTCATCGAAAATCCCGCCTATGAGTCGACCAACACGCTGTTCTCGCTCAGCCATGCGTTGCGCGGCTGGCGCGGCGATTTCTTTTATATGAACGCAGATGTCGTCTATGACGCGCGCATTCTCGAGCGCCTCGCCCCGGGAAAAGAGGGCGGCTATCTCGCAATCGACAAGAAACAGTGCAGGGACGAAGAGGTGAAGGTGGAGGTTCGGTCGGGGCAGATTGTCGCCATTGGGAAGCACCTGGATCCCTCGGCGTGCGAAGGCGAGTTTATCGGCGTGGCGAAGTTCGCGGGTCAATTCGCCGAGCGATTCCGCCAAAAGGTGCTCGATCTCGCCGTGGAAGGCAACGAGATGCAGTTCTTTGAGTACGCCCTGGACCAATTGGAAGACAAATCGGGCTTGGTTCCTGTGGACGTCACGGGTCTTCCCTGCGTCGAGATCGATTTTCCCGAGGACTATGAGTACGCCGTGGAAAGTGTGGTGCCTCGGCTCCTCGCCGCGCAAGGGGCGGAGCGAGATGTCTGAGCTCCAGCGCATCGACGCATGTGCAAAGCGGCCCATTGACATCTGGACGAATTACTTGTTTTATCCGTTGTCCATCCGGCTCGTGTACCTGTTGCGCAACACGCCCGTGACACCGAACCAGATCACGCTGTTCTCGCTATTTCTGTGCTTGCTGGGATGTGTGGGGTTTTCAACGGGCATTCGCGGCGACGTGATCGCCGGGCTCGTGTTGGTCGAAATCTCCTATGTCTTCGATTGCGCGGACGGTCAGTTGGCGCGATATCGCCAGCAATTTTCCGCCATCGGCGGTTGGTTGGACCAAGTCGCGGATCGCATCAAGGAGTTCGCCATTTACTTCAGCCTCGCGTACGGCTACACGCGCTGGCACCCGAGCGCAACGGCCCTGTGGGCGTGGGCCATGACGGCGCTCTTCGCCCTGTATCTGCTCGAGTACTACGGACAGATCCGGTTCAAGCCACGCGAGACACCGTCCGCGGGCGCCGATACGGCTCTCGGCGAGTCGAGGTTCCGACGGGCCCAGCGGTGGCGGAGCTTGATTCCTTTTCGCGGCTTCATCATCGGGGAGCAGTATTTTGCTCTCCTCGTTTTTGTGGCGTTCAACGCCATCGCGGCGTTCTTCCACTTTGTCGCGGTCCTGGGCCTTGTGATGTGCGTCTATCGGCCGGCGGTGCAGCTGTACAAGTGGTCCCGTGGCATTGCGTGATGGGGCATCCTTGTGAGTTTGGCGGGAGGTCGCGCGGCTCTCCCGCTTTTGCATTGGGCAAGAACGCAAAACCGTTCCAGACACATACGCAAAACCGGTGTGGACTGCGACCGGGTAGGATCACCAAGGGCGATCCGTCCACCATTCCGCATATCGGAACACTAGGGTCGTTCATGACTCAGCCTCGCGGTAGACTTGTCTTGGAAGCTTTTCGAAGATTCCAATCAAAGGAACGCGAGGTGGGGAACTGTGCGCACACAGGTCGGGATCATTGGCGCGGGGCCCGCGGGCCTGATGCTATCGCTGCTGCTCGCGCAGCGCGGCGTGGAGTCTGTCGTGCTTGAGGCGCGTTCGCGCCAGGCCATCGAGCAGACGATTCGAGCGGGCGTCTTGGAACAAGGCACAACCGATCTCATGCGAGAGCTCGGCGTGCACCCCCGCATGGAAGAATTCGGTGAAGAGCACGAGGGCATCGAATTCCGGTTCCGTGGCCGAGGGCGCCGCGTGCCCTTGAAGGAGCTGACAGGCAAGTGCGTGACGCTCTACGCGCAGCACGAGGTGATCAAAGATCTCGTCGCAGCGCGGCTCGAGCAGGGGGGCAAGATCCTCTTTTCCGTACAGGACGTGTCCCTCGAGGCCGTCGACACCGAGCGGCCGCGCATCCGGTTCCGGCGAGATCCCGACGCGCCGTTGGAGGTGCTGGAGTGCGACTTCATCGCCGGGTGCGACGGATTTCACGGGCCCAGTCGCGCAGCCATCCCTGAAAGCGCTCGCCAAGAGTTTTTGAAAACGTATCCTGTGGGGTGGCTCGGCATCCTGACCCAGGCGCCTCCATCGAGCCGGGAGCTCATTTACTGCAACAGCGACCGAGGGTTCGCACTGGTCAGCACGCGGTCTCCGGAGATCCAGCGCATGTATCTGCAAGTGGACGCGGACGACGACATCCGCAACTGGTCCGATGACCGCATCTGGGAAGAGTTGCGCCTACGGCTCGCCACGGAGGACGGCTGGGAGCCCATCGAGGGCCCCATCCTGCAGAAGTCCATTGTGCAGATGCGCAGTTTTGTCTGTGCCCCGATGCAATATGGCCGCCTCTACTTGGCGGGCGACTCGGCTCACATCGTGCCGCCGACGGGTGCCAAGGGGCTGAATCTCGCGGTCTCCGACGCGCGCGTCCTCGCGGAAGCCATCGCGCGCCACTATGAAGACGGATCGGACGACTTGCTGAGGCGGTATTCCGCCATCTGCCTGCGGCGCGTATGGAAGGCGGAGCGGTTCTCGTACTTCATGACGCAAATGCTGCATCGTTTCCCGGACCACTCGCCGTTTGAACGAGAGATTCAACTGGCAGAACTCGATTACATCACGTCGTCGCGGCACGGGCTCGCGACCATCGCCGAGAATTACGTCGGCCTCCCTATCGAGTGGGACGCGTGAAAGATGGTGCGCGATCTCGGCCGTTCATAGTAGCCGAGGCGATTCGAGATCTCCTTGCTGATGGAGATGAGCGTCTTGGCGAGCGATTTCATCTTCTCGTCCGTGAATCGAGCGGCCGGCCCCACGGCGGTGACCGCGCCGATCACGCGCCGCGTGTAATCGCGGACCGGTGCTGTGACGCTGTTGACGCCAGGTCGGAGTTCGCCGACGCTCGTCGCGTATCCTGCTTCGCGGATCTGTGCAAGGACGGTTCGCAGGCGGTTCGGATCTGTGATGGTGTTCGGCGTGAAGGGCTGCAGGCCACGGCGAATGACCTCTTCGACCATCGATTCGTCTTGGTAAGCGAGAATGACCTTGCCGGAACTCGTGCAGTAGAGCGGATTGCGGCGGCCCACGTGGGTGGCGATTTGCACGGGATGTTTGCACTCCAGTTTGCTGACGTAGACCGTGCAAAAGTCCTCCAACACCGCGAGGTGAACGGTCTCGTCGAAGCGGTGCACGAACTCCTCGAGCAGGTGCTGACCTTCTCGGCAGATTTCGAGGTTGGACATGATGATGCCGCCGAGGCTCAGCACGGAGAGTCCGAGCCGATACCGATGCGTCTCCTCGTCTCGGTGCACGAACCCTTCCTCGGCGAGCGTTGCCATGATCCGATGCACGGAGCTCTTTGAGAGGCCCAGTTTGCGCGAGATCTCCGTGATGCCGAGTTCAGGTTCGTCCTGAGAGAAGCAACGCAGGGCGTGCAGCGCGTGGCGCAATGACGAGAGCGTGCGAGCGTCTGACTGCCTTGGCACGGCGTTCGCCTCCCTTGCGGCGTGTAAGCGCTTCTAGGAATGGTGTATCACGTTCCGCATAGAGAAACAAGAGCGTATAGCGAGCGCTTTCAGCGTGCTACGATGAGGTCAGCAACTGAGGGTGCCTACAGTCGCACCTTTCAAGGCCGCCCACGGTTTCATTCGGGGAGGGATTGAGATGAGTCTGGAATTGGCCATGATCACGCCGCACACGCCGAGGATCTGCCATCGGGACCGCGTTCCGGAGTTTCAGAAGCCGATGGTCGAGGCGATGTTGAAGTGTGCGGACGTGATCGACCAGATTCGGCCTGACGTCGTCGTGATCATTTCGTGCCACTGGATGTCCAGCTTCATGCACTACGTGGACGTCACGCCGCGGCACAAAGGCATTTTGACGGCCGTGGAGTGTCCGGATCTCATCAGCGACGTCCCGTACGACCATCCGGGTCATCCGGAGCTCGGCAGGCGACTGGTGGAGGCGGGACAGCGAAACGGGCTGCAGGTCGTCGCGGTGGACGATCCGACCTACGTGTGGGACTACGGCACCGTGGTTCCGCTTCGGTACTTGCTCAAGCGTCCCACGCCCGTCGTCGCCCTCTCGGTCTGCTGGGCTGCGTCGCTCGAGGAGTCGATGCGTTGGGGCGAAGTGATGGGAGACGTGTTTCTGGAGTCGCCGGAGCGGGTGGTGTTCTTGGCGAGCGGGGCGCTCGCGCACAACCTGGGCCGCGGCCCCGAGAAATGGCCGAATCTTACGGAACAGGCGTTGGATCGCGAATTTTGTCAATATCTCGTCAAGGGCGACAAGGCGTCGGCCGTGAGCATGCTGCCGTCGTACGTGCGCGCGGCGGGCGTGGAATCCGGTGGCCGCCACGTGGCTGTGTTGCTCGGCGTGCTCCGGAAGCAGTTTGAAGGTGAGTTGCACGGATACGGCCCGTCGTCAGGGTCCGGGAATCCCGTGCTGACCATCCGGTACCGCGATGCAAGTTGAGTCCTACCTAGATGGCGAGGGATGAGGATGGAACAAGTGCTGCACTTCATCGATGGAGCCTTTGTGCCGTCCGAAGACGGGCGGACGTTTGATAATCTGAATCCTGCGACAGGCGAGCGGATTGGCACGGTGGCCGAGGGAGGGCGCGCCGAGATCGACAAGGCGGTGCGCGCGGCGCGGCGGGCCTTTCGGACCTGGAGTCGCACGACGGCCCAGGAGCGCGCCGCGATTCTGCATCGGATTGCCAACTTGATTGAAGAAAATCTCGAGGAACTCGCCCTTCTCGAGACGACGGACACGGGGAAACCTCTTTCGCTCGCGAAGAGCCTCGACATTCCGCGTTCCGCCTATAATTTTCGCTTTTTTGCCGATTTCGTGAAGGGTCTTTCGACCGAGACGTTCGAGATGGAGGGCGTCGCATTGAACTATGCGCTCCGGCGCCCGGTCGGCGTGGCGGGGCTTATCTCGCCGTGGAACTTGCCCCTGTTTTTGTTGACGTGGAAGGTGGCGCCGTGCCTCGCGGCCGGCAACACGTGCGTCATCAAGCCTGCGGAGCTCACGCCGATGACCGCCACCAGGCTCGCGGAGATCTGCAAGCAGGCGGGCGTGCCAGACGGCGTGGTGAACGTGGTGCACGGCTTCGGGCCCGATGCGGCGGGTCAATTCCTCACCGAGCACGAGGACGTGGACCTGATTTCGCTCACGGGCGAGACGTCGACGGGCAAGGCGGTCATGCGGTCGGCCGCGAGCACGCTGAAGCGCCTCTCGTTTGAACTCGGCGGCAAGAACCCCAACATTGTGTTTGCGGACTGCGACTTCGAAGACGCCATCGCGACCACCGTGCGCTCGAGCTTCGTCAACCAGGGCGAGGTGTGCCTCTGCGGATCGCGCATCTACGTCGAGCGCCCGCTCTACGACCGATTCGTCGAGGCGCTTGTCGATCGCGCCCGGAAGCTTCGCGTCGGCGATCCGCTGGATCCGCAGACGGACGTCGGCAGCCTCATCTCGGAAGAACACCTGGAGCGGGTCGACGGCTTCGTTCGGCGAGCGGTGGAGCAGGGCGGTCGCGTACTCGTGGGTGGCAAGCGCCCCGAACACCTGAAGCGAGGCGCCTTCTACGAGCCGACCGTCATCGTCGACGTGGACGAGACGTGCGAGATCACGCGGCAGGAGGTGTTCGGCCCGGTCGTGACGGTGCAGCCGTTCGACACGGAGGAAGAGGTCATTCGCCTGGCGAACGACACGCACTACGGCCTGTCCGCCACCTTGTGGACGTCGAACCTCAAGCGCGCGCACCGCGTCGCCGGCGAACTGGAGGCGGGCGTGATCTGGGTCAACACCTGGTTCCTCCGCGACCTGCGGACGCCATTTGGCGGTATGAAGCAAAGCGGCATCGGGCGCGAAGGTGGCGTGCACAGCTTCGAATTCTTCACGGAGCTGAAAAACGTCTGCATTAAGCTGTGATCGGAGTGGATGAGATGAGCGAACGGCTGGAATCCCTGGCGGAGGCGCTGTGGCGCGCGGAGCGCGAGCAGTCGCCCATTCCGCCTCTGACGGATGAACACCCCGACCTTTCGGTGCAGGACGCCTACCACATCCAGCTCCTGAATGTGAAGCGGCGCGTGGCGTCCGGCGATCGCGTCGTGGGGCACAAAATTGGCCTCACCAGCAAGCCGATGCAGCTGCAACTCGGCGTGGATCAGCCCGACTTTGGGCATTTGTTTCATTCGATGTGGTTTGAGAGCGGCTCGGCCGTCGACTTCCCGCTGATTCAACCGAAGGTCGAGCCGGAGATTGCATTCATTCTCGCAGAGGATCTCGTCGGACCGGGCGTCGATCTGCACCGGGTTTTGGCGGCGACCCGGGCCGTGGTGCCCGCCATCGAGGTGATTGACAGCCGGATCGCAGACTGGCGCATTCGGCTGGTGGACACCGTGGCCGACAACGCGTCCGCCGGTTGCTTTGTCTTGGGGAACCTGCCCACCGCCATTGCCGGCGTCGACCTGGAGACGGTGGGCGGCGTCCTGAAGCTGAACGGAGAGGTCGCTCAGACGGGCGCGGGTGCGGCGGTGATGGGGCATCCGGCGAAGGCCGTGGCCTGGCTCGCCAACACCCTGACCGAACTCGGCACGCCGCTTCGCGCGGGTCACGTCGTGTTGTCCGGCGCCGTCAGCGCCGCGGTGCCCATTCGGCCTGGCGATCGCGTCCAGCTGTCCTTTGGGCCGCTGGGCAGCGTGGAGTTCGTGTGGGCGAAAGGAGAGGGTTCGGATTGAAAAAGCTCAGTGCCGCGATCGTCGGGTCCGGAAACATCGGGACGGATCTGATGATCAAGCTGAAGCGCAGCCCGTGGATCGAACCGCGGTGGATGATTGGCATCGACCCGGAATCGGACGGCCTGCGGCGCGCCCGCGAGATGGGGCTTGAGACGTCGGCGGACGGCCTCAAGGCGGTCCTCGAACAGGGGGTTCGACCGGACATCGTCTTCGACGCGACGAGCGCGAAGGCCCACGTGCGCCATGCCAAGCTCCTGCGCGAAGCAGGCATCCAGGCGGTCGACTTGACGCCGGCAGCGCGCGGCCCATACGTCATCGCGGCGGTCAACCTGGAGGAGCACCTCGATTCGCCGAATGTCAACATGGTCACCTGCGGCGGCCAAGCCACCGTGCCGATGGTGTACGCCGTGAGCCGCGTGGTCGGCGTGCGGTACGCGGAGATTGTCGCCACCATCGCCAGCAAGAGCGCGGGCCCCGGTACGCGGGCGAACATCGACGAGTTCACCCAGACCACGGCGCGCGCGCTCGAGGCCATCGGGGGCGCCAAGCGAGGGAAGGCCATCATCATCCTCAACCCGGCGGAGCCTCCCATTCTCATGCGCGACACCATCTACTGCTTGATGGAGGACGCGAGCCCGACCACCCAGGCGAAGGTGCTCGAGTCCATCGAACAGATGGTGCGCCACGTGCAGACGTTCGTCCCGGGGTATCGGTTGAACCGCGAGCCCATCTTCCAGGACGATCTCGTCAGCATCTCCATCGAGGTCGAGGGACTCGGCGACTACCTGCCGGTGTACGCGGGCAACCTCGACATCATGACCGCTTCGGCGGTGAAGTTTGGCGAAGAATACGCGCGTCACAAGATGCAGGTGGCGTCGGCGGAAGAGGCGAGGTGAGGCGCGGTGTCGTATCGGTACAAGATTGAAATCACGGACGTCACGCTCCGCGACGGGATGCACGCCGTGAGGCATCAGTTCAGCGTCGAAGATGCCAAGGCCATCGCGAGCGCGCTGGACAGGACGGGCGTGGCCAAGATCGAGGCGTCCCACGGCGATGGGCTCGGCGGAAGCTCGATTCAGTACGGTTTTTCGAAGGAGTCGGAAGAGGATTACGTCGGAGCGGTGTGTCAGACGGTGAAGACCTCTCAGGTCGTCGCGCTACTGTTGCCTGGCATCGGAACGCTCGAAGACTTGAAGCGCGCCGTCGGCCTCGGCATCCGCGGAGTGCGGGTCGCCACACATTCCACGGAGGCGGACATCTCCGCGGAACACATGGAGGAAGCGCGCAAGATGGGACTCGATGTGGTCGGTTTTCTCATGATGAGCCACATGACGGAGACCGAGCGCCTGGTGGAAGAGGCGAAGAAGATGGCCTCTTACGGCGCGCACTGCGTGTACATCGTCGATTCGGCGGGCGCGATGCTCATGGACGAGGTTCGCCGCAAGGTGTCCGCACTGCGGGAGGCTCTGCCGGACGACGTCGAGGTCGGATTTCACGCGCACAACAACCTCGGCGTGGCGGTCGCCAACTCCATCGCGGCCGTGGAAGAGGGCGCATACCGGATTGACGCGAGCCTCGCGGGGCTCGGGGCAGGCGCGGGAAACACGCCGCTCGAGGTGTTTGTGGCCGCGTGCGAGAAATACGGCATCGAGACCGGCGTGGACCTGTACGCCGCCATGGACGCCGCGGAGGACGTCGTGCGCCCGCGGATGGCGCGACCCGTCCTGACGGATTGCACGGCGCTCACGCTGGGCTACGCGGGCGTGTATTCCAGCTTTCTCTTGCACGCCGAGCGAGCGGCGAAGCAGTTTGGGGTCGACGTGCGCGACATTCTTGTGGAACTCGGCAGGCGCCGCGTGGTGGGTGGCCAGGAGGATATGATCGTCGATGTCGCGTACGAGATCGCGCACGGCAAGGAGGCGAACGCGGATGGCCCTGTCGCTTCCGTCCATCGCGGATGAATTGTATCGCCACCAGACGGCGGCCACGGAGTTGAAGAAGCTGACGCTCCGCTACGAAGGCCTCACGGTGGACGACGCGTACGAGATTCAGCGGTTGACCATGCAGAAGTACATGGCGGAGGGTGCGCGGCTCGTCGGCTGGAAGATGGGGCTCACGAGCAAGGCGAAGCAGCGGTCCGTGGGCGTCGACGAACCCATTTTCGGACATCTACTCTCCACGATGGAACTGGAGCGCCCGGTGTTGTCGATGCAGGGACTCATCCATCCGCGCGTGGAGCCGGAGATCGCGTTCGTGTTCCGCAGCCGTTTGGAGGGGCCGAATGTGACCGCGCGCGACGTCTGGCTCGCGACCGAGTGCGTCGTGCCAGCGGTTGAGGTGATCGACAGCCGGTACGAGAACTTCTCGTTCACGCTCGTGGACGTGATCGCCGACAACGCGTCGAGCGCGCGCTTCTATCTGGCGGATCAGGCGTACTCGCCGTACGCCTTTCGGCTCGACGAGGTGGGGGTGGTCATGCGCCTGAACGGGGACGTCGCGCAGACGGGCGCCGGCGCGGCGGTGCTCGGCCACCCGGTGCGGTCCGTCGTGGAACAGGTGCGCATGCTCACGCGCTTCGGCGCGGCCATCGAGCCCGGCATGGTGGTCCTGACGGGCGGCATCACGGAGGCCATCTACGTGCACCCGGGCGATCGCGTCGAGATCGCCTTCGCGGGCATGGGTGTCATCGAACTGGACGTCATCGAGTGAGGGGGATCGAGATGCCGCTGGTCCAGGTCACCATGGTGGAGGGTCGCTCGCCCGAGCAGAAGCGGGCGCTTATGGAGAAGCTGACCGACGCGGTGGTGGAGACGCTCGGCGCCAAGCGGGAGACGGTGCGGGTCATCCTGTACGAGGTGCCAAAAGCGCACTGGGGCGTTGGCGGCGTGTCGAAGGCGGAACAGGACGCGGCCCGAGGTGAAACGCCATGATCGAGCCGAATCGGGCGGCGGACGTGCACACGCACTTCCTGCCTACTGAGGTGCTTGAGTTCCTCAAGCGCGAGCCACGCATTCAGGTGGATCTGGAGCGGCGCGCGCCGGACAAGGAGCCGTTTCTCACGGTGGAAGGGCGTTGGTCGTTCGAGCTGAAGCGCATGTTCGTCGACTTCGAGGCGTTCGCGAGCGCCTATCGGCAGGCTGGCATCGGCCTGGCGCTCGTGTCGCCACTGCCGCAGCTCTTCGTGTATCACCTGCCGGCCGAGATGGGCGCGCAGGTGGCCGAGGTGTACAACGACGCCCTGCGAGATGTGCTGGCGCCGCACCGCGAGCGGTTTCGCCCGCTCGCCACGCTGCCGCTCGCGGATCCGACGGCCGCCGCGCGGGAGCTCGAGCGCCGGATGGACGAGGGCTTCGTCGGGGCCATCGTGGGGCCAGGGGTCGGAGAGGCGCTCATCGGCGACGAAGCCTTTTGGCCCTTGTGGGAGGTCGCGGACGCGCGCCGGGCGGTGCTGTTTTTGCATCCCTTGCTGCACGCCGATCCGCGGGCGGCGCGCCTCATGCTGCCCAACCTGGTCGGCGTGCCCTGGGAGACCACGCTCGCGGCGGCGCACCTCGTCCTCTCTGGCCTTCTCGACCGGTATCCCGGCGCGCGCGTGCTATTGGCGCACGGGGGTGGCTTTCTGCCGTATCAAATCGGGCGCATCGAACAGGGATACGACGTGTGGCCGCAGGTGAGAGGGCGGCTGCAGGACCGGCCGACGGCGTATCTCCGGCGCATGTTCTACGACAACGTGCTGTGGTCCGACGCTGCGCTTCGCTGTTTGATCGACGTGGTCGGCGCCGATCGCGTCCTCGCGGGATCGGACTTTCCATTTGACCTGTCCGCCTGGCCGCCGCGCCCGGGGGCCGACGTGTCCGTCCTCGCCGGCGGTAGCGGCCGCGAAGGCCGCTTGTCTTGAGCGCAGGGCACTCTTGCGCTGCGCGCCACCCACGCGCGGGCGAAATGACACGAAAGCGTTGACATGCATCAAGTGGTGCGCCATGATAGAGGTGTCGACCAAATTGTCATACAATCATGTTGCCGAATGATCCGGCCGATCTCGGCCGGCCGCGAGAGGGGGAATCGATGATGAGCGCCGAGCCCGTGTATGACATCGCTCACCTTGGGCACGTTGAGCTGTTCACGCCTGTGATGGACGAGAGTTACCGTTTTTTCATGATCTCTTGGGCATGGAGGAGGTGAGGCGTGATGCGCGCTCCATCTACTTGCGTTGCATAGGCGACTACGAGATGTACTCGCTCATCCTCACCGAATCCGACCGAGCGGGCGTCGGCCATACGGCGCTTCGCACGACGAGCGAGCAGGCGCTTGCGCGCCGAGTTCGAGCGCTGACGGAGGCGGGCGTCGACGGGGAATGGGTGCATGGGAGCTTCGGGCACGGTCCCGGCTACCAGTTTCGCGGGCCGGATGGGCATTTGTACGAGCTGTACTACGAGACGAAGTATTATGATCCTCCTGACCACCTGCGCCCTTTCCTGAAGAATCAGCCGCAGAAGTTGACGGGCCGGGGCGTCGGGGTGAAAACGCTGGATCACGTCAATTTTTTGTCGTCGGATGCGGAGCGCGACGGCGACTTTGTCGAAGCGGTGCTCGGGCTCAAACTCACGGAGCAGATACGGCTGGACAACGGGAAGCGGCCTGGGGTTTGGTACCGCGCCATGAACAAGTCGTACGACGTCGTGTACACCTTGGACGCAACAGGGGCCCGCGGCCGCCTGCACCACATCGCCTTTCGCGTCGACACGAACGAGAGCATTTGGCGAGCCGCGGATCTGTTCGTCGATCACGGCGTGTTCATCGAATTCGCCCCCAGCAAGCACGCCATTAACCAGACTTACTTTGTATATGTGTACGAGCCCGGCGGCAACCGCATCGAGGTGTGCGCGGGCGGCTATCTTGTCCTCGCGCCAGACTGGCAGCCCATCACATGGACGGAGGCCGAACGCGCTCGCGGTCAAGCGTGGGGCAACAAGACGGTCGAAAGCTTTCACCATTACGGCACGCCTGTGGTATAACTGTTCCAGATGACAAGCCGACCGGAGGCGGGGCCTACGTGGAAGTCTCAAGTCAGGGTTACACGGAAGAAGAGTGTTACAGGCGGCTTCGCGACGCCATCATCGACGGCACGCTCATGCCGTCTCAGCGGCTTGTGGAGATGGACCTCGCGCGATGGCTTGGTGCGAGTCGGGCCACGGTCCGCACCGTCCTCGCCCGCCTGGAACAGGAGGGCTTGGTGGAGCGGGAGCGTTACCGCGGTGCCCGCGTCCGCCACGTCTCCCACGAGGAAGCCGTGGAGATCTTGGAGGTTCGCATGGCGCTGGAGTGCCTCATCGCGCGGTACGCGGCGCTAAGGGCGGCGGACGAGGACGTGCGCCGGCTGGATGACATCCTCGCGTGGATGCGCCGTCAGTATGAGGGGAACGATCTGTTGGCGTACTCGGACGGCAACGCGCAACTCCACCGGACCATCGCGGAGATCTCCCGTCACCACACGGCCCGGCGACTGCTCGACACGCTCAACTCGCAAAGCGTTCGATACCAATACCGCACCATCTTGGCACCGAATCGATCGGCCGCGTCCATGCAAGAGCACCAAAACATCGTGGATGCGATTCGCCTGGGAGATCCGGACGCGGCCGAGCAGGCCATGCGCGTGCATCTCAGCCATGTCTGTGACACGCTCCGCAACATGCGCCAGGGATTTTGACGCAAGGGTGAAGGCCCAGGCGTCGCTGCGTTTTCGATTGTTGTCTATTTTGTAAGACAATCATGAATTCGTTCTTGACAGAAAGGACGCGAGCCCATGGGACAACGGGAGGACATCATATCGCTTCTCAGCGGCCTCTACGACCTGCATGTGCACGTCTGGCCGGACCTCGTCGAGCGCAGCATCGACGACGTGTCGTTGGCCCGCCAGTTCCGAGACCTCGGTTGGTCAGGCTTTGCCCTCAAATCTCACTACTTTCCCACGGTTGAACGAGCGAAAGTGGTGTCCAGCGTCTTTCCCGAAGTCGACGTGATCGGAGCCCTCGTGCTAAATCACGCCGTCGGCGGGTTCAACCCCGTCGCCGTGGACATCGCCGGCCGAGCGGGGGGGCGCATCGTGTGGCTGCCCACCGTCGACGCGGCGAACGAAAGCCCCGAAAGACAGGCCGCCCGCGGCCAATCCCACCTTCCGTTTTGGGCGCGCATCCAATCGGAGGTGCGGGCAGAAGGCATCGGGCTCGAGCTGCTGTCGATATGGGACGAACAGGGCCGCTTCCGTTCCGACCTCGCCCAATGCCTTGAACGGGCTCGTCACCATCAAATGGCAATCGCGACCGGGCATCTGGCGCGAGACGAAATTTTCGCCGTGGTGGAGCGCGCGCGGGCGCTTGGGATTCAAAAGATCATCGTGACGCACGCGCTGTTTCCTTCCGAAGCGCTGTCGATTGAAGACCAGGTGAAGCTCGCCGATCTCGGGGCCTTCATCGAACACTGCTACACCACGTTTTACACCCAGAAGTGCGATTGGGGCGTGCTCTTTGAGGCCATCCGCGCCGTGGGGCCAGAGCGCACACTCCTTTCCACGGATCTCGGTCAGAAGTCCAATCCGAGCGTCGTCGATGGCATCGTGGACTTCACCGCGCGCCTTCTCGACGCCGGCTTTTCGCCCGATGCCCTGCGAACGATGTGGGTGGACAACCCGCGCAAGTTGATGGGACGCGAGGCGTGAGATGCGCTTCGCATGAGATGAATTCGAGACGTGTGGGATGAAAGGAGAGGTTGTCACGTGCAGAATCGGGGAACGTTGATGGTCGTGAGCGCGCACGCCGCCGACTTCGTGTGGCGGGCTGGCGGAGCCATCGCCTTGTACAGCGATCGTGGCTGGACGGTGCGCGTCCTGTGTCTGACGTACGGCGAGCGAGGAGAGTCTGCGCGCCTGTGGAAGGAGGGCAAGTCGCTCGATGAAATCAAGCGCATTCGGCGCGAGGAGGCCGAGCGGGCTGCGGACATCCTGGGCGCGGAGGTCCGCTTCCTCGATGTTGGAGATTACCCCATCGAGGTGACGCCGGACTTGCGAGATGCGCTTGTGCAGGAGTTTCGCAAGTATCGCCCGGATGTGCTGTTGTCGCATACCTTCGTGGATCCCTACAATGCCGACCATCCGCGCACGGCCGAACTCGTCCGTGAGGCAAGGATTCTCGCGCAGGCGCACGGGTATCCGTCTGAATACCCGCCCATCGGCGCCCCTCAGCTCTATTCGTTCGAACCTCATCAACCCGAACAGTGCCAGTTCCGGATCGATCTCCTGCTGGACATCACCCCGGTCTTCGAGAAGAAGCGGCAGGCGATGGAATGCATGGAGGCCCAGGAGCATCTCTGGGCGTATTACACGGATCTTGCGAAGCGCCGCGGTGTGCAGGCAGGCCGCAATTCCGGGCAACCCATCGTCTACGCAGAGGCGTATCAGCGCGTGTTTCCTTCTGTCGGAGGTGAATTCGTGTGAGGCCGGTCATCGTCACGAAGGTTGAGCGACCGGAGCGCGCGCTCGTCGAACATCTGGGCCGCCACTCCGTCGCGACGCTTCACGAGGCGATGGGGCGCGACGGGCTGATGTTGCCCTACATGCGGCCCATCTACCGAGGCGCGCGCGCGTTTGGCACCGCCGTCACAGTCCTGTGCCAGCCTGGGGACAACCTCATGATTCACGCCAGCGTCGAGGTGTGCCAACCAGGAGACGTCTTGGTAGTCACCACGACTTCACCGTCGACCGACGGGATGTTCGGTGAACTCCTCGCGACCTCGCTCCAGGCGCGCGGCGTGGCGGGGCTTGTGATTGAGGCAGGCGTGCGCGACGTGGCAGAACTCGAGAAGATGGGCTTCCCGGTCTGGTCTCGCGCCATCTCGGCTCGCGGCACCGTCAAAGCAACCCCGGGGTGTGTGAACGTGCCCATCGTGTGCGCGGGAATCTGCGTTCGGCCGGGCGACGTGATCGTCGCGGACATGGACGGGGTGGTCTGCGTGCCCCAGGAGCGCGCGTTGGACGTTGCGGCACAGGCCGACGTCCGAGTCGAGAAGGAAGAAGCGACTCGGGCGCGACTCGCGGCTGGGGAACTCGGCATCGATTTGTACGGACTGCGGGACAAGCTGCGGGAACTCGGTGTGACATGGATTTGAGGTGCGGTACCAGAACAACGGGAGGGCGAGCGGCATGAAACTGGGGTTCATCGGATTCGGAGAAGCCGCGAGCGCCATTGCGGCAGGTCTTCGGCAGGCAGGCACCCTCGACCTGTTGGTGTACGACGCCGCGCCTTCTGATACCTGGAAGACAAGGGCGCAGGATCTTGGCGCTTCATGTAAGGCGTCGGTGGCGGAAGTGGCCGTCGAATCTGACGTCATCTTCTCCTTGGTCCCGGCGCAGGCTGCGCTCGAGGTAGCGAAACAAGCCGCTCCGCATCTGAGCGATGGGGCGCTGTACGCCGACTTCACCTCGTGCTCGCCGGCCGTCAAGCGAGCCATCGGAGAAGTCATCTCGCAGAACCGTCCGTCGGTGCAATACGCTGCCGTCGCAGTGATGTCAGCAGTCAAGCCGCACGGCCATCGGGTGCCCCTCGTAGTGGACGGCGACGGCGCGCACAGGTTCCAGGAAACCTTCGCGCCGTACGGCTGCCAGATCGAGGTGTTGGACGGCGAGGTGGGTGGGGCCGCACTTCTCAAGATGTGCCGCTCCGCGGTGTTGAAGGGACTCGAGGCGCTGTTTCTGGAAGCTTTGTTGGCCGCCGAAAAGATGGGGCTGGCCGATCGCGTCCTTGACTCGCTCGACGCGTCGTTTCCAGATCATCACCTGCGAGATCTGGCCCTGTATCTGGTGGGGCGTAACTTGGAGCACGCGGAGCGGCGCGCGCATGAACTCGGCGAGGTGGTGGAGACCCTTCGCTCCATTTCCGTCAAGCCGTTGGTCGCCGAGGGCGGGTACCGCCGCTTGACGCGCGCGGCTGAGGTTCGCGCCGCGATGGGCGAACGGCCAGACGGTGTCGGGGCGTGGCTCAGGGCGCTCGCCAGGGCCGAGGCAGTCCCGGGGAAAGCGAACGGCGTCGCGGCGAGCGAACGCTCGAAAGACGCCTAAGACGCCTAAAAGGAAGGCCGCCCTCAGGGCGGCCTTTTGAGTTAGGAACGTGTGGAGAGGATGAAGCATCAACACCGACCTCGGACAGGGTCACACCGTCTGCGCGAGCCGAAGTTCGAGCGGCCGATAATGCGTGGCATTGACATGGCGGACCGTGCCCGTGCGAACCCGCATGACGACCGAATGCGTGTGCAGGTAGTCGCCTTCGCGACGCACGCCCTCGAGCCAATCCCCATCGGTGATGCCCGTCGCCGCGAAGATGGCGTCGTCATCGCCGGCGAGATCAGACAGGGTGAGGGTCTTGGCGACGTCGAGGCCGAGTTGCTGGCAGCGCTCGCGCTGCTCGGGAGTCTGCGGCATCAATCGGCCTTGGAAGTCGCCGCCCAAGCAGCGCAAGGCCACCGCCGCGAGGACGCCTTCCGGCGCACCACCGGAACCGATGTACAGGTCGGTGCCTCCGCGAGGCAGCGCCGTGGCGATAGAGCCCAGCACATCGCCCGCGTTCAGCAACTTGATCCGCACACCTAAGCGCCGAGCCACTTCGAGGTGGGCTTTGTGGCGATCGCGCTCGAGCATGGCCACCGAGAGCTCCGACAGAGGCTTGCCGAGCGCTTCGGCCGCCTTCCGCAGCGTGGTCTCCAGCGGGTCGTCGAGGGAGAGGATACCGCGCAGGCGAGGGCCGCACGCGAGCTTCTCCATGTACATGTCCGGGGCCTTCAACAAATGTCCTCGTGGGGCGATGGCCGCGACCGAAAGGGCGTTCGGCAGCATCTTGGCCACCATGGACGTGCCTTCAATGGGATCGACGGCCACATCGACGCGCGGCCCGCGTCCCGTCCCGACCTCTTCCCCCTGCGCGAGCATGGGCGCTTCGTCCATCTCGCCTTCGCCAATGACCACGACGCCGCGGATATTGACGGTGCGGAACATGTTGCGCATCGCCTCCGTGGCTGCACCGTCCGCGCCGTCCGCATCACCCCGGCCTACCCACTTGCTGGCGGCAAGCGCGGCCGCTTCCGTGACGCGAACGAGTTCGAGAGCGAGCTCTCGATCCATCGGCGATCCCTCCTTGGTAACTCCGTCGGCTGCAACCGGCTTCCATCGCGTGGTGTTCCCGACTGCGCGGCGACCCGTCGATTGGTACGCGCAGACTCACCTTCAACAGAATTATGACATCACAATCCCGGTTTCGTCAATGGATTCACGAAAATTATTGCGTCATAATTGGTTCTGTGGTATGAACAAAATACAGGGATTTCGAATTGTGATGTGTCACATGGCGAGCTCGCGGCAAGCGCACGGCGACAGATGTGCAAGCGCTTCGCCGGATGGGCGACACGAAAGCCGCGACAAGGGGGATGCAAGATGGCACAGGTGCAGGATGTCGAGCGCCAGCAGGCACTCACGAACCGGTGGGTCTATTCCTTTGATCAGGCCGATCCGAAAAATCGAAGCCTTCTGGGCGGCAAAGGTGCCAATTTGGCGCAGATGGTTCAATGGGGGTTCCCGGTCCCGCCTGGATTCACCATCACAACGGAGGCTTGCAACGAATATTGGGCGCGGGGAGGCAAGTTTCCCGAGGGGCTCATGGACGAGGTGGCGCTCGCCATTCTTCGGCTCGAGCGCACGGCCGGGAAGCGATTCGGCGATGCGTTTCAGCCGCTTCTCGTGTCGGTCCGCTCCGGCGCGCCCGTCTCGATGCCGGGCATGATGGACACCATTTTGAATCTGGGCCTGAATGATCTGACCGTGCGGGCGTTGGCGAACCAGTCGCAGGACCCCGCGTTCGCGTACGACTCTTACCGCCGCCTGATTCAAATGTTCGCAAACGTGGTGTTCAATGTATCCCTTGAGCCGTTTGAACACGCGCTGAGGGCCGCCAAGGCGAAGCATGGCGTCGAGCGCGATCGCGACCTTCCGGCCGACGCGTGGAAGGAGCTCGTGGCGACGTACCTGAAACTGTTTGCCGAGCACGTCGGGCAGCCGTTCCCACAGGACGTAAACGTGCAATTGGAGCTCGCCATCGAAGCTGTGTTCCGCTCCTGGAACAGCCCGCGAGCCATCGTCTATCGTAAGGCACATGGCATCCCAGAGACGCTCGGCACGGCGGTGAACGTCCAGGCCATGGTGTTTGGCAACATGGGTGACGACAGCGGCACGGGGGTCATCTTTACCCGCCATCCGTCGACAGGTGAACCGGTGTTGTTTGGCGAGTTCCTGTCGAATGCGCAGGGTGAAGATGTCGTTGCGGGCATCCGCACGCCTCAACCCATTGCCGATCTCGCCCACACGATGCCGCACGTGTACGAGTCGCTCGTGGCCCTCGCGAAGCAGTTGGAGACGCGCTTCCGGGACATGCAGGACGTCGAATTTACCGTGGAGCGGGGCAAGCTGTTCGTGCTGCAGACGCGGAGCGGGAAGCGCACGGCGCAAGCGGCCGTCCGCATCGCCATTGACATGCTGCACGAAGGTCTCATTCAGCCGGAAGAGGCGCTCCTGCGCGTCGATGCCCAACATCTTCGCCAGCTCTTGCACCGTCGCCTCCAGGGAACCGATGCGCTGCAGGTGTTCGCCAAGGGTCTTCCGGCGTCTCCAGGCGCGAGCGTGGGGCGAATGGTGCTGGACGCGGACACGGCAGTGGAGTGGGCGCAGCGCGGTGAAAAGGTCGTCCTCGTCAGGCCCGAAACGACGCCCGAGGACATCCACGGCGTGTTGGCCGCAGAAGGCGTCGTCACGACGCACGGAGGAATGACGAGTCACGCGGCAGTCGTGGCCCGCGGCATTGGCAAACCGGCGGTCTGCGGCTGCGACGGCGTGCATATCGACTTCGAGGCGCGGCAGGTCGAATCGAACGGCGTCGTGCTGAAGGAAGGCGACGTCATCTCGGTGGACGGCGGAACCGGGACGGTATACGTCGGCGAGGCCCAGATGGAAGAAGCCAAAATGGCGGACGAGTTGAAGGAATTGTTGTCTATCGCCGACGAAGTGCGGCGCCTCAAGGTCCGCGCCAATGCGGATACGCCGGAAGACGCGCGGCGGGCGAGAGAGTTCGGCGCCGAAGGGATTGGCCTTTGCCGCACGGAGCACATGTTCTTGTCGCCAGACCGGGTCCCGCTCGTGCAGCGCATGATTTTGGCGACCACGTCGGCGGAACGACAAGCGGCGCTGTCGAAACTGTTGCCGCTCCAGGTCTCGGATTTCACTGCTATCTTTGAAGCGATGGACGGCCTGCCGGTCACCATACGCCTGCTGGATCCGCCGCTGCACGAGTTCCTGCCTCGAGAGGAAGAGCTGGAAGAGAGGCTGGAAGCACTTCGCGCGCAGGGCGCGTCGCAGGACGAGATCGCCGAGACGGAACAGTTGCTCCGGCAAGCCCGCTACCTGCGGGAGGCTAATCCCATGATGGGGCTCCGAGGGTCTCGGCTGGGTATTGTGTATCCGGAGATCTACGACATGCAAATGGAAGCCATCATCACGGCCGCAGCGCAGGCGAAACGCCGAGGCATCGCCGTCGAGCTGGAAGTGATGTTGCCGCTCATCGGATCGCCGAAGGAGCTTCGTGTGTTGCGCGAACGCATGGAGGAAATCGCGAAGCGTACCATGGAGCGCGCGGGCGTTGAGATCACATACCGCATCGGCACCATGATTGAGGTGCCGCGCGCCGCGCTGACGGCGGATCAGATTGCGGAGGATGCTCAATTTTTCTCCTTCGGCACGAACGACCTGACGCAGATGACGTTCGCCTTCAGCCGAGACGACGCCGAGGGCAAATTCCTAAACGTATATCTGGATCGGGAGATCTTGCCGTACAACCCGTTTGAGACGCTGGACACGGAGGGCGTCGGCAAGCTGATTCAATGGGCGGTCGAAGCCGGGCGCAAGCGCCGTCCGGATTTGAAGACCGGCGTGTGCGGCGAGCACGGGGGCGATCCGGCTTCTATCGCGTTCTGCGAGGACATCGGACTCGACTACGTCAGCTGCTCGCCGTTCCGCATCCCAGTCGCGCGGATTGCCGCGGCGCAGGCAGCGGTGCGCAAACGCATGACGGGTTGATGAGGCGGTAGGCACCCAGGGGGACAAATGGAAACAAGATGAGATGCGGATATTGATGTACAATAGAGACACACGCGATGCGATTCGCGGCCAGGCGGTCGAGTGTCCGCCTGGCCGCCTCTTGCTGGGGGAGAGGCCCATCGAACTCACACCTCGTCAGAAGGAAATTTTGCGACTCGTGCAGGCACATCAACCCATCACCGGCGATCAAATCGCGGAAATGCTTGGCGTCAGCCGGCCCACCATTCGTTCGGATCTCTCGTTGCTCGTCATGCTAGGACAGCTGGACGCGAAACCGCGGGTGGGGCTATTTCTTGCCGATCCGGCCGAGCCAGCCGAGCCAGCCGAGCCAGCCGAGCCAGCCACGCCCGTCCCATGGCGCGATCTGCGCGTGGGTGAGGTTCAATCCCTTCCCGTGATTGTGCGGGAAACCACGACGGTTCACGACGCCGTGATCACGATGTTCCTGGAGGACGTGGGAGGCCTGATCGTGGCGGATGAAGAGGGGCGGCTGCAGGGGGTCGTCTCGCGCAAAGATTTTCTGAAATTTACGCTGGGAAATGCCAGCGCAACCTCGCTTCCCGTGGGCATGATCATGACTCGCTACCCGCACATCGAAACGGTGACACCGAATGATCTCGTGATCGACGCGGCGAAGCGGATGATCGAGTACAAAGTCGACAGCCTGCCCGTCGTCGAACCCTCAAGCGAGGATGGCAAACCGCCGATTGTCGTCGGCCGGATCACCAAGACGACGCTGGCGCGCCTGGTGGCAGAATGGGGGACCAACTGGCGATGACCGAATCGAACGTTCAGGACACGCGCACCATCTACATCTGTTCCGATTCGCTGGGCGATACAGCCGAGGCCGTGGTTCACGCGGTGATTCATCAGTTTGACATGCGGCGCGTGAAGATCGTCCGGTATGCGCAAGTGCGCACGGAAGACGAGATCCGCGAAATCGTGGAGGCGGCCAAGCAGACGGGCGGCTTCATCGCGTACACGCTCGTGCAGCCCGAGTTGCGCGAGATGATGAAGATGGAGAGCATCCGGCTGGGCGTGCGCGTCGTCGACATCATGGGTCCGATGATGCAGGCCTTCATCGATACGTTTCACGACCACCCGAAGCAGAAGCCGGGACTTCTTCACGTCTTGAATGAGGATTACTTCCGGCGCGTCGACGCCATCGAGTTCGCGGTCAAAGCGGATGACGGGCGCGATCCCCGGGCGCTCTTGCAGGCCGACGTCGTCCTCATCGGCGTCTCCCGCACTTCCAAGACCCCGGTCAGCATCTTCCTCGCCCACAAGGGCCTTCGCGTGGCCAACCTGCCGCTCGTGCCCGAGGTCAAGCCTCCCGCGGAGTTGTATCAGGTGCCGCGATCGCGCATTGTGGGCCTCACGATGGGCGTGGAACAGATGATGCGGATCCGCAGTCAGCGCCTCAAGCACATGGGGCTGCCCGTGCTCGCGCAGTACGCGGATCGCAAGCGGATTGAGGAAGAGTTGCTGTACGCCGAATCGATTGTGCGCGATCTCGGCTGTCCACTCATCGACGTCACGGACCGGGCCATCGAGGAAACGGCGCAGCGGATACTGGAGCTCGTAGCGAAGGATCGGGAGAGGGAAGGGCACAGGCAGCCGTAGGACACCTTGCCCTCTCAACATTTCAATGGTGAAATGAGAGATCTGATCTCTTCAAACGGGCTACCGCCCGTCGGCAGAAAGGATGGAATCATGCAGCGTTCCCGAGACGCGAGCGTCTGGGCAGCCCGCGGGCTGCTCGTCTTCGTGACGCTCGTATGGGGCGCCACGTTCACGTTGACCAAACAGGCGCTTGCCATCTTGCCAGTGTACGCCTTTCTTTCCCTTCGCTTCTCCGCGGCGGCCTTCGCCACGCTGGGCCTGGCTTTTTTGTCTCGCCGCGGCTCGGCTTGGAAGGATGCGCGCACATGGGCCGTTGGTGCGACGGCAGGTATCCCGCTCGGGGCGAGCTTTCTCCTGCAGACGCAGGGACTTCGCACCATCACGCCCGGGCTCAGCGGGTTTCTCACGGGCCTGAATGTCGTCATGGTGCCCATTCTCGCGAGTGCAATCACGAAGCGGCGGCCGGACGCCCGCACCTGGTGGGGCGTCGTTCTGGCATGCATCGGGCTTCTTTGCATGTGCGCCGGGACACCACTTGCCGGGAGATTCCTAGGCGTCGCGGAGACCTTTCTCTGCGCGCTGTGCATTGCCCTGCAGATTGTCGTCGTGGATAGGTGGGCGAAAGGGCTGGACGCGTTCGCCGTTGCCGCGGTGGAAGTGTGGGTCACAGCGCTCCTCACGTGGGTTGCCGCCCTTGTCGCCCGACAATGGGCGCCGCTCGCGGACGTGCGCTTATGGATGCAGCCTGTCACGTGGGCGGCTGTCCTGGTGAACGGCCTGCTTGGCACGGCGTTTGCGCTCTGGGCGCAAAATTGGGCCCAGGAGCGTCTGTCGTCTGCGCAGACGGCCATTGCGTTTGCGCTTGAGCCCGTCTTCGCAGCGGCGATTGGCTGGGTGGTCCTTGGCGAGGCGATGACGTGGCCGGGGATCGTCGGAGGACTTTTGATTGTCGCGAGTATGGCGGTGGCGCCGGCGTGACGGCGCGCGGCCTTTTTGTTCCTCTTTTTCGTCCGATAATAGATATTATGTCAAGTTAAAATCGAGGCCGGTCGCCTCTCGACAGCCACTGGCACTTCCCTTGTGCGCAGCTCGACTTCACACCTCGACATTCGTCATGGCCGGCGGATTGAGGGCAATGGAACCCGACGACGAGATGGCGATGTCGCTCGCGAGAGCCGGTTGTGCGAGCTGCCGGACCAGTTGATCGCCGTCTGAGGTCTGGCGATACACGGCCGTCACCAAACCGTCGGCGTTGACCGTGCCGTAGTAGAGCGTGTTGCCGACGACGCCGAGGAGCGCCGCATTGGACTTCACGAGTTGCCAGTCCATTTGAAACTCAGGCGTATAGCTGCTCGTCTCAGGGGTCTGGTAGAGGCGAACGACGTTCCACTGGCCGCCTTGATTGATCTCGAGGTACAGGTTATCTCCGGTCTCGGTCATCGCGATATTCTTGATATAACCAGCCGGTACGGTGACCGGCTGAACGGTCTCCATGGTGCCCACGTGGTAGACCTCACTCGATCCGTCCGCTTCGATGAGCACAAAGATGTCGTTTGTCGCCGTGCTGTACGTCACTTTCACAATCCGCGCATCTGGCGACAAGTTGGAAAACACGGGCACGCTTGCGGCGGTCTCGTCGGCCTGGAGCCCATTCGACACGTAAAATGTGTTCAGTTCCAAGTTGCCAGGCGAGCGCTCCTCCCCCACAAACACCTCGGCGTTGCCGAGCCAGTCCACATATTGCACCGGGTACAAGTCGGTCGCTTCGCTGACCTGCGCCCCCGTCTCCAATTGCACCACGTGAACGGTATCCCACCCACTCGAATCCGATGTGACGTAGGTGGCATATTCGCCGTTCGGCGAAACGGTGACGCCCTCGTACTCGCGTTTGAGCTGCAGAAGTTCCAGCTGCGCTCGGCGATGCAAAGCGGCCTGGATCTCGCGCTGAGAGGCCGTTTGCTGGGAGACGAGGAGATGGTTGAGATGGTAGAAGAAGAGCGATTCACACGCGGTGCAGAGAGCCGCCAGCGCGAGGAAACGGCGCCCCACCCGCCTGCCTCTGGGCTTCTGTTCCATTTGGATCATCGGCTTCCCTCCCCATCGCTCAATTCGGCATGACGACAAATGCCGTCGCCACGCTGCGCGGGCCCGTGAGGTCCACGGGCGTGTTGACCATGCGCCCGTTGTACACCATGGTCGTGGACGATCCGCCGTCCAAATCCGCTGCGATCACGGCGTGATACTGGAGCATGATGGCCGTGATGTCCGACATGGAAGCGCCGAGGTGACCAAATTGCCCTCGCCCGTCCGTCACCACCATAATCACCTTCCCGTCGGCCGTTTGCCCGATGGCGGTGCGCGGATTGAGCCCCTGATCCGGAACCTCTACAGGCTGCCCGTTCAACACGAGCACCGGGCCGAAACTGAGGGCCTCTGTGACATGCAGCTTCTCGAGATCGGCCAGAGAGTAATCGCCAGCGATCATCTGGCCGCCGCTCGTAAACCCGATTTCGGGATACTTGGCCGTGCTGTTTGCCCCTGTGATGACGCGTCCGTCGACGATCGTGATGCCGAGGGGTTGAGCGCCGGTACCCTGCTGATTGTTGTCCGCAAACGCGCCGCCGTTGATGCCGGCCACGGCGCCCGCGTCCTGGACGAGCTGCGGCACCGTCTCCCCGCGCTCGCCGAGATATTTCGTCACCGCAACCCGCACGCGCTTCGGGTTGTCCACAACAAGAATGTAGGCCGTGAACGTGTTGCCGTGATAGGTATAGAGGTGCATCGAGTTGTCTGCATCGTTGAAGTCGCGGGTCACAATGTCGGAGATGGGCAGCGTGTCCGACACAAGGCTGCCGCTCAAGGCGTGGTCCGCGATGACCGACTCAGGAAGCGTGAAAAGCGACAGCGGGCGAAGTAGATACCCGTGCCGCGTCTCATCCAGCGTGTCGATCACGTAGGTGCGCAGCGCAGGAAAGGGCCCGTGGAAGACCAAGAGTGACGCCGACACGAACGCATACAGCGCCGTGGCTATCAACACGCCTAGCCATCCGCCGCGGCGTCTCGGCTTGTCCTTGGTCTTCGACTCTTGAATGCGGGCGGTCCGATGAGGTCTCCGATCCAACGCTGTCCCTCCCTGCATCCTGGTTTCCGGCGTTATAGACGAAGGACAACGCGACTCCGTTCAACGCCGGGCCGCGCGCGATTCTCTCGCGTCTATTGTACCGAAACGAAGCGCTCCGAGCGATCGCGGCACTAGGACGGCGAGGACTGCGGCGGATCGGCATCGATCTCATGCGTCACACGAGCTAGTGTCTGAATCACGTTGTAGAGGCGAACCACCGCCCGGGCGATCACGTCCAACGCGCGCCAGTTCACCTCCATCGTCTCGACGTGGCTGCGAACGCGCGCTTGGTGCCACAGTTCACCCGTCGGATCAATCACCATGTCCCCTGCTCCACGTCGCAGTCCGTCCGCCAGTGAGGACAAGGCGCGATCGACCCACCGCGCGATTTCCTCTTCCTCCTGCGTCAAGGACCGCGCTGCACGTCCCTCCCACGTGTACGCCTCGAGCGACAACAAAGTGTCCGAAAAGCGGTGCATGCCGACCAAAATGGCGACCATGATGTGCGCGCTCATGGGCGGTGCAACGGGTTCCGCCAGCACCTGGCGGACGGCCGCGGCTGCGTTCGTCCTCGATACGCGCACCGCCTGGCGCTCGCGCGCGAGCCTGCGCGGCGATCCTTTGCCTCCCTCTGCGAACACGCGTAAGACGCCGCGAAAGTAGTCTCGTTCCCGCTCGACGGCCTGCGCGAGCGCGCGGTTCACCTGCTCGTGCTGCCAGGTCGGCCACATCAAGTAGATGAAAACGGCAAGCGCGCTGCCGGCGAGTGTCGCAAGCATCCGGTCCGCCATCGTGGGAATTGGTGCCTGTTGCTCGAAGATGGACAGCAACACGACCATCAGCGCGGTCAGCGCACAGCTGAAGAGCGCGTAATTGTACGTCACCCACATGTACATGAGTGATCCGAAGACCACGACGCACGCGCTCGCAAACACCCCCGTCCGGTCCGGCACGGCCGTCAGCAGCAGGGTCGCGAGCAGAAGCCCCGCCATCGTCCCGAGCACGCGCGCGATACCCCGCGTGAATGTGCTTGTGAAGTCCGGGCGGAGAATGATATTCGCCGTGAGCGGCACCCAGTACCCGTGCGGCCAGGGCAACGCTTTGGCCAGCGTTTCGCCGATGCCCACGGCGATGGCGACGCGCATCGCGTGGCGAAAGATGGCGGAGTCCCACGTCAGGTGGCTCTTCAGTGCCTGCCAGGCCTGCTTGATCTTCGAAGCGGCCGACTCGAGTGCTTCGGATGGCAAGGTGAGCGCGCCCGGTTGGACGAGATCGGCCCTGAGAGCCATCAGCGAGCGCGCCACAGCCTCGACGTGCGCCGCCGTCTCTTCCTTGCGCTCGACGCCCTGAGCCGCATGCGCGATGGAAGATAGTTCTTCAGATGCTCGCTCCAGGATGTACATCAGCGGTTGAGCCCGCTGGTCTCCCTGAGCAATGAGCCACACGTGATCGCCCAGGGCGGAAAAAATCGGCGCGCACTGCCGCAAGATGTCTCTGGCGAATGCGGTGTCACCCAATTCCTGCGCGTACGCCCTGCCTCGCGCGATCTCGGCGAGCGCCACGACGTACATGCGAATTTGTTCTGCGCCATCGAGGAGTCGGTAGAGGCGGGAACGATGTCGCTTCGGCATATACGAGTCGCGGAGCAGATCGTTCGCCTCGACGAGCGACGCGGCCAACTCGAGGTCCGACTGGCGCGAAGGGGACGCGGCGTAGGCGCCGAGCTTCCGATACACGTTGGAAACGGACTGAGCTTCGGCGCTTTGAGGGCTGACGAGATCGACCGCTAACATGAGGGTGGTTTGCAGCAACCCGCCGCATGCGACGAGACACGCGCGGTACAGCGCGCCGGACATCGACTGCGGGCTTGTGGAGATGAGGATGAGCGCATTGGTGGCGAGGAGCCCTACCTGTCCGCTCGGTTGGCTGACGCCGAGCATCATGCCTGCCAGCCAGCTGCTCAACGCGGCTACGGATACGATGAGCCATGCGCGATGACCGGCCAAAGCGCCGACGAATGTGGTGACGCTCATCCACGCCGTGGCGAACATCATGGTGCGCAGGCGGCGTCGCGCAGTTCCCGTGTTGCCCGCAAACCCGGCGACCAACGCGCCAACGGCGACGCCTATGCCGGACAGCAGATGCCCCGACTGGAGTCCCCACACGAGCGGGATGAGGATTCCGACACCGTTGCGCAGGCCCGGGAGCACGCGCAGAGACGTGCGGTCTCGCTCGAGCACGCTGTGCAGCGTTCGCCACGTCCGCCTGCGAATCAAATGGACCCCCTCTTCCTTCGCTCGGCAAAGCGGGCCGCAGCCACCATGTGAGGGGCGCGGCCCAACGCGTCACTTCTTCAGGTGATACGGCACCGTCGTCACAACCACATCCTTGTGCCGCAACATCCACGCGCGAATGAGCAAAGACGTCTGGTTGTGAAGCAGATTGTGCCACCACTTTTTGGGCACGAATTGCGCGATGAAGAGCTGAATGTGGTCCGGTTTGCCGCCTTCATACGTCTCAAGGCGCCGGATGAACTTCGACAAGGGCTGCAACAGAGAGCGGTATTCGCTCTTCACCGTCACCAGCCGGCATGGATTGCCCCACGCTTCCCACTTCTCCTCCATCTTTTCAATGGACTCGTCGTCGAAACCGATGTACAGCGCGAGCACGTTCGGCGTCGAACTCATGGCAAACGAAATCGTGTCGAGCACCACGCGGTGAATGCCAGAAACGAGGACCACAGAGACGATGCGATGTTGTTGCGGGCGGTCCACCTTGAGATCGATGCGAAGCTCGTCCGCGACGTCCTGATAATGCCTGTGCACCTTCATGGCCAGATAAATCATGAGCGGGATAACAACCAAAACAATCCAAGCGCCGCTCGTGAACTTGGTCACCGCGAAGATGACCGACACCAGAGCCGTGATGAACGCGCCAAACGCGTTGATGCCCGCCTTCAGGCGCCACAGACGCCCCTTGACCCGCGCCCACCTTTTGATGAGGCCCAGTTGGGCCACCGTGAACGCCACGAACACGCCGATGGCATAGAGCGGAATCAGGTTGTTCGTCTGCGCGTGAAAGACCTCGATCAACAACGACGCCAGGGCCGCAAGCACAATCATGCCGTTCGAGTAACCCAGCCTGTCGCCGCGCAGCCGAAGTGCCCTGGGCAAATACCCGTCCGTCGCGAGCAGGGCGGCCACTTGCGGAAAGCCGGTGAAGGTCGAGTTGGCGGCCAGGATCAGCACGACGAGCGTGCTCCACATGATGAATTGATACATGAAGCCGTGGCCGAAATAGCTTTCTGCCAACTGAGACAGCATCGTGTTGTTCGGATTGACGCTGATCCCTCTCACGTACAGGTGATACGCGAAGCCGAGCAGCGTGACGCCCGTCACGAGGCCGAGGGCGATGTATGCCTTGATGGCGCCGTTCTTGCCCTCGCGAAAAATAGGGACGGCGTTCGAAATCGTTTCGACACCCGTCAGAGCCGAGCAAGCCGAACTGAACGCCTTGAGCAGCAGCATCAGGGTCAGCCCCTGCGGCACGACGCCGAATGGCGGCGTGTGCGGCTGAACAAAGCCATGGCGGAGCTCATCCCAGAAGCCGACACCAATCATCACCAACATGCACGCCATGAACACGTACGTCGGATACGCGAACACCTTGGACGACTCTGAAATGCCGCGCAGGTTGACGAGCAGGATGATGAGCACGCACAAGAGCGAGAGCGATGTCTCGTGCCCTTGCAAAACGGGATACGACGACGCCAGGTTCTGAATGCCCGAGGCGACGGACACCGCGACAGTGAGCACGTAGTCGACCATCAAAGCGCTCGCCGCCAGCAGCGGAACCCATGCACGCTGGAAATTGTCCTTGCTGATGGCGTACGCTCCGCCGCCGTTCGGATAGGCAATCACGCCCATGATATAAGACGTGATGAGAATGATCAGCAACAGAACCGTCATGGCCGTGATGGGCAGAATCAACCACTTCGCGTTCTCCCCCAGGCCAGCCAGTTCCGTGATGCCCGCCTCCGGCCCGTACGCGACCGACGAGTACAGGTCTGCGGAGAGCACCGGCAGCGCCATCCACCAGACGAGTAAGTTGCGAGATTCGCGGAGATCGCGCGTCCGCATCGGCTTGCCGACCACGAGCCGCTTCACGCTGCCGAAGTTAAACATGGCATAGGCGACCGCAGCGATGATGACACAGATAATGACAGGATGCAACCAGGACCAGTCATGTCCACGCATGATACGGAAGCGCTCCTCATTTCTCGACGGATTTCATCGCAAACCATTAGGACACGAGGATGTCGTCAGACGTGATTTATTGTAATCTGGTGCCGTAAAAAAGCAATTGCGGCGATGTGCTGGAGGACGAGCCAAGGGCTTTTCAACCAAAGGTTTCCCGGAACCGTCACAGACATGCGGATGAAAAAGAGCCGCCATCAGGCGGCCCCGCGAAGCAGTTCTTATAGGTCGTCCCAGTTGAGATTGCCAGCTTTCGTGTAGTTGGTCACGCGCTGTTCGAAGAAGTCGGTCTTGTGCGAGTTGATGGCAGCGAAGCTGTCCATCCACGGCATCGGATGCTCTTTGATTTCCGGGTAAAGGACGGGCAAGTTCAGCGACTGAAGTCGCAGATTCGCGAGATATTTGATGTACGCGTCGATGAGCGCGTCGGTCAGTCCCACGATCTTCCCTTGCGTCACGTACTGTCCCCACGCGATTTCGTGCTGCACGGCCGTGCGCATCATCTCTACGAACTCTTCTTCCATGTCGGGCGTGACGATGCCTGGGTTTTCGCGGATGATCTCGTGATACAGGTTGCGGAAAATCGCGAGATGCGTCAGCTCGTCTCGTTGAATGAATTTGATCTCCGAAACCGTTCCGAGCATCTTGCCCTGGCGCCCCAGCACGAAGAAAAAGCCGAACCCCGCGTAGAAGTACACGCCCTCCAGGATGTAGTTGGCAACGATGGTCTTCATCAAATTCCGGTCTGTCGGGTTCTCGATGAATTCCTCGAACAGGTCCGTAATGAACTGATTTCGCCGAAGCAGGTGGTCATCATTTCGCCATTCGTTGTAGATCTGGTCTCGCGTCGCCGGGTTGACGACGGAATCCAGCACGTAGCCGTAGGACTGCGAATGCACCGCCTCCTGGAAGGCATGTACGGTGAGGCACAGGTTGACCTCGGGCGCGGTGATGTACTCGTTGATATTCGGTAGATTGTGCGTCAACAGGCTGTCCATGAAGATCAGAAAGGACAGGACCTTGTTATAGCTCCTGCGTTCGTCCTCGCTCAGCAAATCGTATTGGCGAGCGTCGTCGGCCAAGGGGATTTCTTCTGGAATCCAGAAGTTGTTCATCATGGCCCGATAAAGCTTGTAGGCCCACTCGTACTTGATGTTGTTGAGCTCAATCATGTTGGTGGTATTCCCACCGATAATTCGACGCTTACCCCAGTCGCGATCGCCCTCTGCGTTGAATAGCCTCGTCCGTTTCAGTTGCATGACCTAATCCTCCTGTCGATCCTCGTCCGCCTGTGCGCGGCAACGCCTGCCGGTGACCTCATGACGTACACGCGACGCAATCCTCAACTTCCACCGATTTGCTGCGGACGTAATACACGGTCTTCAGGCCTCGCTTCCACGCCAACAGGTAAAGATCCAGGAACTGCCGTGCGCTGATGCCTGGCGTGATGTACAGATTGAACGATTGGCTCTGATCCGCGTGCCGCTGCCGTGCCGCGCACGCTTCGATGCTCCAGCGCTGATCGATGGTGTGCGCCTCCTTGTAGTACCAGAACGTCTTGTCGTTCAGATTGGGCGCGGTCTGAGGTACGACGCCGTTTTTCTTCTCCTCGAGGAAAAAGCGCGCGTACACGGGATCGATGCCTGCCGTGCTGCCCGCAATCAGGCTCGTACTGCTGGTCGGCGCAATGGCCACCAGATACGCGTTGCGCACGCCGTACTCGGCCACCTTGCGGCGCAGGCCGTCCCAGTCTGGACCACCTGGGCGCGTCCGGTACCCGCGCAGATCGAAGTACCGCCCGGTTTGCCAATCGGAGCCTTCGAACAGCGGATACGGCCCCTTTTCGCGCGCCAGCTCCATGGACGCCTCGATGGCAAAGAAGTTGATCCACTCAAACAGCTCGTCGGCGTGTTTCACGTGGGCCTCCGACTCCCACGCGATGCCCTTCTCCGCGAGATATTGGTGATAACCGCTCACGCCGAGGCCCACCGCCCGATACTTGCGGTTTGTGACGGCGGCCTGGGGCACCGGATAATGGTTTAGGTCGATCACGTTGTCCATCGCGCGAATCTGCCGGCGCACGGTCTCGCGAATGCTGTCGAGATCGCGGCACCGCCCCAGGTTCAGCGAGGACAGGTTGCAGACGACGAAATCACCGGCCTCCGTCTTCGTGGTGATGATCCCGCCCTCTTCCGTCTCTTCGATTCTGCGCGACGGGCTCATATTTTGAATGATCTCCGTGCACAAGTTGCTGCAGTAGACCATGCCCGCGTGCTTGTTCGGGTTGAGGCGATTGGCCGTGTCGCGGAAGAAGATGAACGGCGTTCCCGTCTCGAACGCGGACTGCATGATCCGCTTCATGATTTCGATGGCCGGGATCTCCACGCGCGGCAGCTTTGGATTCTCCACGCACGCCTGATACCGCCGCTCGAACTCTTCGCCCCAGCTGTCTTCCAGCGAGAAGCCCATGACCTTGCGGACCTCGTACGGGCAGAACAGGTACCACATGCCGCGCTCCTCTACGCGCCGCATGAAGAGGTCCGGAATGCACACGCCCGGGAAGATGTCGTGCGCCTTCATCCGCTCGTCGCCGTTGTTCGTGCGCAGCTGCAGGAAGTCCAGAATGTCCTTGTGCCACACGTCGAGGTAGACGGCCGCCGCGCCGGCTCGCATACCGAGTTGGTTGCAGCTTACAGCCGTGTTGTTGAAGTTGCGGATCCAAGGCACCACGCCGCCCGACGCCCCCGGATGATTGCGGATGGCCGATCCGCGAGCCCGGATCTTGCCCACGTAGATGCCCATCCCGCCGCCGAACTTCGAGACGCGCGCGAAGGCTTCGTCTGTGGCGTAGATGCTGACGAGATCGTCCTCTGGCATGTCGATGAAGCAAGAGCTCAGCTGGTGGAACGGTTTGCGCGCGTTGCTCAGTGTGGGCGTGGCCACCGTGGCCTGCAGCGTGGACAGCATGTCGTAGAATCGCTTCGCCCAGGCGACCTTCTCCTTTTCCTTCATGGCGAGGTGCATGGACACGCCCATGAACAACTCTTGCGGCAGTTCCATGATCTCGTTGTCCAGATTGCGAATGGTGTACCGATCCAGCAGTTGCTTCAGACCCACGTAGTTAAACAGGTAATCTCGCTCCGGCTTGATGTAGGCGGCCAGTTCGGCGATCTCGTCCTCGCTGTAGTGCTGTCGTATGTACGTGCCGTACCGCCCGATTCGCTCCAGCTCGACAATCAACTGATAAAAGTCCCCGTAACCCAAATGACGATAACCCCGATTGCGCGACGCTTGCTTGTACGCATCGAAGAGCAACAACCGAGCCGCGACAAACTGCCACCCGGGTTCGGCGACGCTCGTCTTTTCCACCGCCGCTTGAATCGCGACGCGCGCAATCTCCGACGTCCGCATGCCGTCCCGGAGCTGAGGCCACACGTCCGCCGCCAGGCGTTCCGGATCGCATCCCTCGGCCGCTTCGCAGCCGCGCTTTAAAAATGCGAAGATTTTGTCCAGAGACAGCGGCTCGATCCGCCCATCTCGCTTTTCCACTGTGAAGGTCTTGACGCGATCGCGCCATTCCTCTAGCGCATGGCTCGCGCGCCCCACACGGCGTTCATCCTCACTCGTCCGCTCCATCAGTCCTGTCGACGTGTCAGTTGGGTGTACCATCGCATTCACTCCCCGCACCTCGTCCTGAAACCTTGAGTTTCGCCCACAAAAAGCTCATCCAGGGCGCTCACCCGGATGAGCAGACGGCGGAAGACGGATCAGTCGAAGTGCGCAACTGTCCTCGGTCCGCCGACTTCTCAATCCCTCGTGAGCGTCGGATCCTTCGAGAATGGGCAGGTCTCCGGGCTTCGCTTCATCCGCGGACGGCGCCTTCCCCGGTGTCGACGTCTTTCGACATCCGAGTGGCTGGAAAGTTCCCATGCCGCCGCGATCCGCGTCACCGTGGCGAGGACCGCTCCAGATTTCCGCTGGATTCCCTTTTCACCCGCCCCGTGGCGGGCACCCATTCCCTTGACACATCACATGCTTTGGACAGGCATTAGCGTAACACTAGATATAGTGTTTGACAAGCCCTTCTCTCAAAAAACACATCAGATATGGGCGAAAAACCTGTGAAAAGGCCGTCTGCAGCGAACATGTGCCCGCAGACGGCCTTGTTTCGATACCGAAATCCTTTCAAGAAGGTAGCTTCAGGACGCGAAACGATCCCGTGGCGTGCGCGCACAACCTGTCCTCTCCCAGGTACACGCGCCCCTCCACGGTCATGGTGCTTCGCGCTCGATGGATGAACTTCGCTCTACAGACGAGCGTACCTTCGCTCGCAGGCTCCGTGAAGTGAATGTTGAGGTTCGTCGTCACCACGGGCCGGTTCGGATAGTGGAGGCTGACGAGGAGCCCCATGGCCGAATCGAGCAGCGACATGTACACGCCTCCGTGCACGATGCGCGCCAGATTCCAGTGATGCGGCTGGATGACTAACTCGGCCACCACTTCGTCATCGTCTGCGCTCACCAGTTTCGCCCCAATCAAATCGGCGAACGTGCGGACGCTCGCGTCCGTCGCTGCTTCTGCATTTCCCCCTGGATACATGGACACGCCGCGACCCTCCTTGCCGTCACGCCTGTCGCGTGGTCTCCTCCGTGAGCGCACGGCGGAGGATTTTTCCCACGGCCGATTTGGGCAGACTGTCTCGGAACTCGTATGCCCGCGGGACTTTGTATGCGGCCAAATTGGCCCGGCACCAGTCGTCGAGCTCCTGTTCCGTGACCTGCATGCCCGGTTTCAGCTGGATAAACGCCTTCACCGTCTGGCCGCGATACGGATCTTCCACACCGACCACAGCCGCCTCCGCGACGGCGGGATGTTCGTACAAAACCTCTTCGACCTCGCGGGGGTAGATGTTGTAGCCGCCCGCGATGATGATGTCCTTCTTGCGATCGACAATATAGAAATATCCGTCCTCGTCCATCTTCGCAAGGTCTCCGGTGAACAGCCACCCGTTTCGCAGCACCGAAGCGGTTTCATCCGGGCGATTCCAATAGCCCTTCATCACCTGCGGGCCCCGCACCGCGAGTTCGCCAATTTCGCCGACAGGGAGCGGGTTTCCGTCGGGATCGACCACCTGCGCATCCGTGTCCGGAAAAGGGATGCCGATGGAACCGGGCTTGCGCTCGGCCCAGAAGTTGTTTGCGTGCGTGATGGGCGACGCTTCGGTCAAGCCGTAGCCTTCGACGAGCTTGCCGCCCGTGAGCTTTTCCCACTGATCCTGAACCTCGTGCGGAAGTGGCGCCGCGCCGCTCACGCAAACTTCGACGGACGAAAGATCGTAGCGAGATCGATTCGGATGATTCATCAGCGCGATGTACATGGTCGGCGTGCCCGGAAAGACGGTCGGCTTGAACTCGTGAATGAGCTTCAACACCTGCTCCGCTTGAAAGCGTGGGACAAGAATCAACATTCCGCCCGTGTATATGGACTGGTTCATAAGTACGGTCATTCCGAATACATGGAAGAAGGGCAGCACGGCGAGATACCGTTCTTTGCCTCGTTGCAACTTGTACGTCCAGAGTGCGCTTTGAATCGCGTTGGCCACGAGGTTGTAATGCGTCAGCATCGCGCCCTTCGGAACGCCCGTGGTGCCGCCGGTGTACTGGATGAGGGCGATATCCTCCATTGGATCCATCTCGATCTTCGGCAAGTCGGCCGACGCGCTCGCGAGGCAGTGCTTCCACGCCAGCACGCGCGGGCCATATGGCACCTTTGGCACGCCCCCCTGACGGCTCATCTGCAAGGGATACAAAAGCGATTTCAAGGGTGGCAGATAGTCTCGAATGGACGTCACCACGTAATACTCGACCGGCAGCTCGCCTTCCACTGCCTCCACCCTTGGCCACAGCTCATCGAGCGTCACCAACACCCGGGCACCGCAATCCTCCAACTGATGCTTCAACTCGCGCGGGGTATACATGGGGTTGTGCTGGACCACCGTCAGGCCCGCCAAGAGCGCTCCATAATATGCGATGACGGCCTGCGGGCAGTTCGGCAACATGATGGCGAGGCGATCCCCCTTGTTCAGGGGAATCGCTCGCATCGCGTTGGCAAAGCGACAGCAGGCGTCCAAGAGCTCGCGGTAGGTCATCTTATACCCGAAGAACCACAGGGCAGGCCGATTCGGATAAGCCTCCGCCGAGTGCAACAAAAACGATGCCAGGTTCTCGCGCGGATACTCGTAGGTGCTCGGCACCTCCGGCGGATAATGCTTCAACCACGGCCTCTCCATCTAGGGTCACCTTCCCTTCGCGGCTATCGTTCAGCACACGTACCCTTCGGCTTCCACCACGCGCTTGGCGATCTCGCGATCCAGCGCGATCACGTCGACCTCGGAACGGCGCGTCAGCCGCTTCAGGATGGACAACTGCATCTTCAGCGCATCTCCCTGGCTCACGTGCGCCAAGCTCTCCTTCGCCGCCTGTTCCACCTTCGCCACGGCGTCCTGCACAAACGCGCGCGTCATGGCGATCTTCAGTGCGGCCTGCGCCTCGCCCGCCGACTCCACCTGCTGCATGGCCCGCAGGTATGCACTCTCCGCCGCGAACGCCAGAATCGCGACGTCCGCCAGATTCGCCAGAATCTCCTGTTCGTCGTTTACGCGCGCCTGCAGAGCCTGCGCAGCCAGGCCACCCACCATGAGGAAGACCTTCTTCATGTTCTCGATGAGCTGCTTCTCTTCGGCCAACACGCCCTCGGGCGGCGTCAGGCCCGGGACCATCTGCATGAGCTCCGCCTGCAGCGCCTGCGCCTTCTGGAACAGCGGCAATTCGCCCTTCATCGCGCGCCGCAGCATCGTGCCGGGGATGAGCATCCGGTTGATCTCGTTGGTGCCCTCGAAAATCCGGTTGATGCGCGAATCCCGATACATCTGCTCGACGCCGTATTCTTTGATGAAGCCGTAGCCGCCGTGAATCTGGACAGCCTCGTCCACGACGTAGTCCAAAACCTCCGACCCGAAGACCTTGTTGATGGAGCACTCGATGGCGTACTCCGCGATAGCCTTGGCCGACTGAACGCCGGCATCGGGCTTGGTCACGTCCACCGTCTCGAGGATGGCGTCAAGTAGTCCGGCGGTGCGGTATACGACGCTCTCCAGCGCGTAAATCTGCGTATTCATCCGCGCCAGCTTGCGCTGAATCAGCGGAAATTCGGACAACTTCTTCCCGAATTGCTTGCGCTCGTTCGCGTACTTCGCCGACGTCTCAAGGGCAATCTTCGACCCGCCGAGGGCACCCGCGCCCAGCTTGAAGCGGCCGATGTTGAGAATGTTAAACGCGATTTGGTGCCCCTTCCCCACCTCAAACAAGAGGTTCTCTACGGGCACCTTCACGTCTTCCAGGATGACCTGGCGCGTGGACGATCCCTTGATACCCATCTTCTGCTCCTCGGGTCCCAAGCTCACGCCAGGCATGGTCCGCTCCACGATGAAGGCGCTGAAGTGCTGGCCATCAACTTTGGCGTACACCACAAACACGTCTGCGAAACCCGCGTTGGTGATGAACTGCTTCGTGCCATTCAGGATGTAGTACTTCCCGTCTTCCGACAGCTTCGCCGTCGTCTTGGCGCCCAACGCGTCCGAGCCAGACGAGGGCTCCGTGAGGCAGTACGCGCCAATCCACTCACCGGTCGCGAGCTTCGGCAGGTACTTCTTCTTCTGCTCCTCGTTGCCGAAGTAGACAATCGGGAGCGTGCCAATGCCGGTGTGCGCGCCGAACGAAAGGCCGAACGATCCGCCGCGCGACACGTGCTCGTTGATGAGCGTCGCGCTCACCTTGTCAAGGCCGAGTCCCCCGTATGTCTCTGGCACTTCAGCGGACAAAAGGCCGAGATCGGCCGCCTTGCGCAACAGTTTCACCGTGAGCTCGTAGTTCAGGGACTCAATCTCCTCGTGATGTGGCACGACCTCCGACTCGATGAAGTTCTTCGTCGTCTCCGCGATCATCTTCTGTTCCTCGGTGAAGCCCTCCGGCGTTACAACAGCAGACGGCTCCAGTTCCTCAATGATGAATGCGCCACCCTTGACGATGGTCTTGTTTTCCATATCAGCTCACTCCTTCTTTGCACTCATTTTAGGGTTGATGAACTTCAAACACGCCGGCCGCGCCCATGCCGCCGCCGATGCACATCGACACGACGCCGTAGCCGCCGCCGCGCCGCCGCAGCTCGTGGATCAGGGTGGCCGTCAGCTTCGCGCCTGTGCAGCCGAGCGGATGCCCGAGCGCGATGGCGCCGCCGTTGACATTGACCTTGGCCGGATCGATGTCGAGCGACCGGATCACCTGCAGGCACTGCGACGCGAAAGCCTCGTTGATCTCGAAGAGATCGATGTCCGCGAGCGAAAGGCCCGCCAGCTTCAGCGCCTTTGGGATGGCGCCTACCGGCCCGATACCCATGATGGCCGGATCGCAGCCCGTGACCGCGAAGCTCTTGAAGGTGGCGAGCGGCTTCAGGCCCAGTTGCTGCGCTTTTTCCGCCGTCATGACGACCGCGGCCGCCGCGCCGTCGCTCATCTGCGAGGCGTTGCCTGCGGTCACGGTGCCGTTGACCGAAAACGCGGGTCGGAGCGACGCCAGGGCCTCGGGCGTCGTGTCCTTCCGAACGCCCTCGTCCTGCGTGACCCGAATGGTCTTCTCGTGCGGGCGTCCCTCCTCGTCGATGTCCCACACCTTCGTCTCCACGGGGACGATCTCGTCGTCAAACTTGCCCGCCTGCTGCGCCGCATACGCCTTCTGATGGCTCTCATACGCGAACCGATCCTGATCTTCGCGGCTCACGCCGAACCGCTTGGCCACGTTCTCCGCGGTGTGGCCCATGGAGATGTAGATGTCCGGCATCTCGAGCAAAATGTCCGGGTGCGGGGACGGCTTGAAGCCGCTCATCGGGACGTGGCTCATCGTCTCGACGCCGCCCGCGAGCGCGACCTCCACGTGTCCAAGCATCACGCGCTCGGCAGCAATGGCAATGGCCTGAAGGCCGGACGAACAGAAGCGGTTGATGGTCATCGCGGGCACGGTCTCCGGCAACCCGCTGTACAGGGAGATGATGCGTGCCACGTTCAGCCCCTGTTCGCCCTCCGGCATGGCGCAGCCGATGACGACATCCTCAATCTCGGCGGGATCGAGCCCTTTCGCGCGCTCGACCGCCGCGCGCACCGCGGCGCGCCCGAGGTCCTCCACCCGCGTATGGCGAAACACACCGCGCTTGGCCTTTCCGACCGGCGTGCGTGCAACCGAAACAATCACAGCTTCCCGCATGGGTTTCACTCCCTATCGTCGTATCCGTCGTGGGCCCGCTTCAGTTGCGAAGCGGCTTTCCGGTGGCGAGCATGTGCTGCATGCGCTGGATGGTCTTCGGCTCTCCGCACAGGCTGAGGAACGCCTCGCGCTCGAGATCGAGCAGGTAGTCCTCGCTCACGAGGGAGCCCGCCGGCACGTCGCCACCCGCCAGCACATGCGCGAGCTTGTAGGCGATGTGGAGGTCGTAATCCGTAATGTAGCCACCGTTCCACATGCCGCGCGCGGCCATCTGCAACGTAGCTTTGCCATCGCGGCCCGCGACCCGGATGTCCTTCGCCTTTGGCGGCGGGGTGTATCCGATCTCAGCCATGCGTAGGACCTCCGCCTTTGCGGCCGAAATGCGCAGGTCGTCGTTCACGACGATGCGATCCGTCTCGCGCAGCCAGCCCATCGCGAGTGCCTCTGCACCGCTCGTCGACACCTTGGCGGTGCCAATCGTCTGGAACATCCGGGCGAGCGCAGGGACGAGATCGTCGTCTGGGCCGACCGATTCCGCCACGCGGCGAGCCGTCTCCTTGCAGCCGCCACCGCCAGGAATGACGCCGACGCCTACCTCAACCAGTCCGAAATACGTCTCGGCGGCTGGCAGCACTCTCGACGACGCGAGGCACACTTCGACCCCGCCTCCGAGCGTCATCCGATGCGGCGCCGCCACCACTGGCACCTGGCTATAGCGAAGCGCGAGCATGGCGCGATGGAATTGGCGGATGGACAAGTCGATTTCGTCCCAGTCGCCCTCCTGCGCCGCCATCAGGATGAGCACGAGGTTCGCGCCAACACAGAAGTTCTTGCCCTGGTTCGCGATGACCAGGCCCGCGAAGTCTTTCTCCGCGATGGCCACGCTCTTTTCGATCATCGTCAGAATGTCGGGGCCAATCGCGTTGTTCTGCGAATGGAACTCCAGGCACGCGACGCCGTCGCCCAGGTCGATGAGGCTCGCGCCCGAGTTCTGCGCGATGACTTTGCCCGCCTTCTTCAGCGCGGCGAGATCGATCACCCCAGCCGGCACCCGAACAGGCTCAGGCTTGCCGTTTACGGGCATGGTCCGCTTGCCGTCCGCCTCTTCATAGAAAGCGCGGTGACCCGCAGCAATCCAGTCCTCGACCCACTGGGGCACCCGGAGTCCTTCCACCCGCATCCGCTCGGCCGTCTCCACCAGCCCGAGCGCATCCCAGAGTTCAAAGGGTCCAAGATCCCAGTTGAACCCCCAGCGCATGGCGGCGTCGATATCCTGAATCGTGTCCGCGATTTCACCGAGTTTCTCGGCCGAGTACACGAGCACGCGTTTGACGATGTTCCACGCGAGTTCGGCGTACCGATCCCCGCCCTGGAGGAGCGCCTTCGCCTTTCCAGCCGCGCCCTTCGCCTGCTTGGAAGCTTCGAGCGCCGAAGAGGCGATGGTCTTTTGTTCGCGGTACTCGAACGTGTCGAGATCGAGCACGAGGATCTGGCGCTGGCCGTTTTGCTTGACGCGCTTGTAAAAGCCTTGTCCGCTCTTCTCGCCGAGCCACCCGCGCTCCACAAGCTTTTGGATGGCCTCTGGCACCTCAAACGCCCGCTGTTCCGCTGGATCGGTCACGTTCTGACGCACATTGTTGGCCACGTGGGCAAACGTGTCGATCCCGACGAGATCCAGCGTGCGGAACGTCGCGCTCTTCGGACGCCCGAGGGCCGGGCCGGTGATGGCGTCGACCTCCTCAACCGTGAAGCCTCCCTTTTGCATCTCCTCGAAGGTCACCAAGAGGCCGTAGGTACCGATGCGGTTGGCGATAAAGTTTGGCGTGTCTTTGGCCAGCACGACGCCCTTTCCGAGGCGCTCCGTTCCGAAGTCGCGCATGAACTCCACGATGGCAGGGTCAGTATCCCGGCCAGGAATGATCTCCAACAGCTTCATGTAACGCGGAGGATTAAAGAAGTGCGTGCCGAGGAAGTGTCGGCGGAACGCCTCGCCTCGGCCCTCGACCATCGCGTTGATGGAGATACCCGACGTGTTGGTGCTCACAATCATGCCCTCGTGCCAATACCGCTCGATACGCTCGAGCAGTTGGCGCTTAGGCTCGAGGCTCTCCACGATGACCTCAATCACCCAGTCGACCTCGGCGATCCGATGCAGGTCGTCCTCCAGGTTTCCGGGTGTGATGAGTTTCGCGTAGTCGGCGCGGAACAAGGGCGCCGGGCTGAGCTTGTGCAGCCTGCGAATGGCCTCCGTCGCTAAGCGATTGCGCACCGCGGGATGATCGAGCGACAGACCCTTCTTTTGTTCTTCCGGCGTCAACTCCTGTGGAACGAGGTCCAACAGCAGGCTCGGAATGCCTGCGTTGGCGAGATGAGCGGCGATTTGCGCCCCCATCACGCCGGACCCAATGACGGCAGCTCGGCGAATTTGTCTCATCCGGCTTGAACCTCCTCATCTTCGGTCGGTTGGCGAAGGTCTTCTCCGAAGACCGACGCGGCGAGCAGCTCAGCCACGTCGCGCGCCTTGACGCGATCGTCCGTCTCGGTCAGCTTGGTCCCGTCCTCCATCATGGTCAGGCAGTACGGACACGCGCTGCCAATGACGGTCGGATTCGTCGCAAGCGCCTGCTGGGTCCGCGCGAGATTGATCCGCTTGCCGCGGGTCTCCTCAATCCACATCCGCCCACCGCCTGCGCCGCAGCACATCGCGTTTTCGCGATTCCGCTCCATCTCCACGAGTTCCACCCCGGGGATGGCCTTCAGGATGTCGCGCGGCGCGTCGAACACGCCGTTGTAGCGGCCCAAGTAGCAGGCGTCGTGGTACACGATCCGCTCGTTCAGCGGATGCGTCGGGCGGAGCTTGCCCTCGCGAACCAGTTGGGCGAGCAATTGCGTGTGGTGATACACCTCCACACCTTCGAGCCCGAAATCCGGGTACTCGTTTTTCAGCGTGTTGAACGTGTGCGGGCACGCGGTCACAATCTTGCGCACCCCATATTGTTGAAACGTCGCGATGTTCTCCATGGCAAGCTGCTGGAACAGCATCTCGTTGCCAAGGCGACGCGGCGTATCACCCGAACCATTCTCCTCATTGCCGAGCACTGCGAAGTTCACGCCCGCCTCGTGCAGCAACCGCACCACGGCATGCGTCACTTTGCGCGCCCGGCGGTCGTACGAACCCATGGAACCCACGAAGAACAGGTATTCGAAATCTGGGTTCTCATGAACTGTGGGGACCGGAACGTCGAGGCCCTCCATCCATTGAGCCCGATCCTTGCGGCTCAGTCCCCACGGGTTGCCCTGGCGTTCGATGTTTTGCATCGCGCGCTGGGCTTCCTTGGGCATGCTGCCCTCCATCAAGACGAGGTAACGCCGCAGATCGATGATCTTGTCGACGTGCTCGTTGCCGACCGGGCACTGATCCTCGCAGTTGCGGCAGGTCGTGCAGGCCCAAATCTCCTCTTCCGTGATCACGTCGCCGATGAGCGACAGTTCCGTTGGATCGGCCTGCGTGAGCCGCCAATCTTCCTGCTGCCAGTGGAAGGTAGGCTCGATGTCCGTGACGACGCCGTCAGGAAAGGAGATATTTTCACCGCCGGACGCCATCTTGTGCGCCATGCCCTCTCGCTTGGGCAAGAGGAAACTGGGTTCGAAGGCGTTCAGGCCGGTCTGCGCCATCCCTTTTTCGATGAGGTGATCGCGCATCTTAACAATCAGGTGCATCGGCGAGAGCGGCTTGCCCGTGTTGGAAGCAGGGCACGAATTGGTACACCGCCCGCACTCCACGCAGGCAAAGAAGTCGATCATCTGCTTGCGCTCGAAGTCCTCCACTTTGCCGACTCCGAACGACTCCGCGTTTTCATCCTCGAGGTTCAGAGGACGGAGCCTGCCAGGTGCTCCCTTGCGATGCAGCCAGATGTTGATGGGCGCCACCATGAGGTGAAAGTGCTTCGACTGCGGCACGTACACGAGGAACGTCAGCAGTACAAGCAGGTGCAGCCACCAAAAGATATAGAATCCAATTTCTCCGCCCTTCGGGCCGACACTCCACAGGGCCGACGCGATGAGCGACGAGATGGGCGCCCACCAGGCGCTCGGCTCTTGTTGCCAAACGCGTTCGAACGACAGATCCATGAGAACGCAGATCATCAAGCTCGAGATGAGGATGAGGACGATACTCGGCTTGAATCCGCGCTTCAGCCGCTTGACACGCTCACCGTACCTTCTGTAGGCGGCGTATGCTGTCGCGGCGAGGACGAGGATGGCCACCCACTCCTGCGTGAACGAGAACGTCTCGTACGCGGGATAAGGAATGTGCCGCCCAAGCGTGAGTCCTTTCACGATGATGTCGAGCGCGCCAAATTGGAGCACGATGAAGCCGTAGAACATAACAAAGTGCATCGCGCCGCTCTTCTTGTCCTTGAACAACTTTTTCTGTCCAAACACCTGCGCCATGAACTCGCCGAATTCCGGACGCCAGTCCAAGGGCACTGGTTTTCCCAACATGACATACCGATATCGCCGATAGACGACGGTGCCAAACAGATAAAGCGCATACGCAACCGCTGCCACGAAGGCGATATCATTGATGGCAAGCAACACGTCAGTTCACTTCCCTTCTGCTTCTTCGTTGGTCTGCTTCGCTCATCAGGCCTCAGCATGCCAGCGTCTCGATGAGGCACATCCGCAACCGCTTACAACTCATGAGTAAAAAAAGCGATTGCATCGTTGACATTCTCGCCCACGCCATTTACTATGGGGGTACGAAAATGAATGAGCGTTCATTCATTGCTTGACTCGATATTAACACCGAGGTGAATTCATGACAAGTGGATTGGCGGAGAAAAGGAGAGAAAAGTACGAGGCAATCCTCAAAGCGGCGCTGAAAGTGTTTGCGGAACACGGTTTCTTCAATTCGCAGGTGTCCAAAATTGCCCGCGAGGCGGGCGTAGCGGACGGGACCATTTATCTGTACTTTAAAAACAAGGAGGACATCTTGATCTCTTTGTTTCGGGAGAAGCTCGGCAGCCTCGTGCGCAAGTTTCACGAGCATGTGCACGAAGATGATCGCGCGGATGAAGCGATTCGCAAGATCTGCGAGCTTCACTTCACCGAACTCGAGAAGGATGTTCAACTGGCCAAGGTCACGCAGCTCGAGCTCCGCCAAAGTTCGCGCGAATTGCACAGCGAGATCAGCAAAGCGCTCAAGCCTTATATTCAGCTGATTGAAGACGTGCTGGTGCGCGGAATCGAACAAGGGATCTTCCGCCGCGACTTAGACGTGAAGCTCACGCGGTTGTTGATCTTTGGCGCCATGGACGAAGTCGTATCGTCTTGGCTGATCTCGGGCAGGCGGTATTCCCTGTCGGCCCAAGTCGACAAAACCGTCGACTTCTTTCTCCGAGGTCTCCGCGCCTAGCGGCTCGGGGCCCAAGACACCACCCATCATTTTGGTAGGAGGTTTTGCATCATGCATGTCGTGGTACTCATGAAGCAGACATTCGACACGGAAGAGCGCATCCGACTCGTGGATGGCAAGATTGCCGAGGATGGCGTCAAGTGGATCATCAACCCCTACGACGAGTACGCTGTTGAAGAAGCCATCCAGTTGAAAGAAAATCAAGGCGCCACGGTGACCGTGGTCAGCGTGGGCAATGAAAACACGACGCAGGCTTTGCGCACGGCACTCGCCATGGGGGCGGACGAAGCCGTCCTGATTGAAGCGCCAGAACTGACAGATGAGCGCGCGATTGCGAAAGCCATTGTCGCCTATTTGAAGGACAAGTCGTTTGATGTTCTGCTCGCAGGCAACTTTTCCGTCGACAACGGAGCCGGTCAGGTGGCCATCCGCGTCGCACATCAACTCGGTCTCCCCCACATCGCTGCGGTCACGAAGCTGACCATCGAGGGCAATCAAGCGACTGGCGTCCGGGAGATTGACGGCGATGTCCAGACTGTGACCGCGACGCTTCCGGCTCTGTTCACGGCTCAACAGGGACTGAACGAGCCGCGCTATCCATCGCTTCCTAACATTATGAAGGCCAAGAAGAAACCGCTTACCACCCTCACGCTGTCGGATCTCGGCCTGTCGAGCGACGACGTGGCCCCAAAAGTGGAGCGCGTCGAGGTGACCCTGCCGCCGAAGCGCCAGGCCGGTCAGAAGATCACCGGCACCCCGGACGAGCAGGCGGAGCAATTGGCCGAGATTCTCGTCAAGGCGCTTCGGTAAAGCCATGCGGTGAGTCACACAACAACGGGAGGTAGGAAACGATGCCGAAGAAAGTTTTGGTCATTGCGGAACAGCGGGACGGAAAACTGCGTCAGATCGCCCTGGAGGCGCTTGGGGCCGCGCGCGCGATTGCGGATGGCGGTTCGATTGTGTCGGTCGTAATCGGGAGCCAGGTGAAGGATGCAGCGGCCGAACTCGCACAGCACCCTCAGGACAAGGTCATTGCCATTGAAGGCGATTCCCTGGCCAACTATGACTCGGAACACTATTACCTCGCCCTGCGCCCTGTCTTGGACGAAGTGCAGCCCGACGTGGTGGTGCTTGGACACACGGCCGGCGGCCGCGACCTGGCGCCGAAGATCTCGGCTGCACTGGATGCACCACAGGTCTCTGACGTGGTGAGCCTCGATGTGCAGGGCGGCGACGTTTTGTTCAAGCGACCGATCTACGCGGGCAAGGCGTTCGAGACGAAGCGGGTCTTGTCGACGCCCTATGTAGTGACGGTCCGCCCGAATAACCTCCCCGCAGACGCCGAACAAGGCGGATCCACGGAAGTCGACGTGCGCGCGTTTGACGAACCGGCCGACGTCAAAACCCGGGTGGTGAACGTCCAGAAGAAGGCGAGCACTGGCCGGGATCTCACCGAGGCGCGCGTGGTGGTTTCCGGTGGCCGAGGTGTCAAGAGCGCAGAGGGCTTCAAGCCGCTCTACGAGCTCGCGGAGGTCTTGGACGCTGCGGTGGGCGCGTCGCGCGCGGCCTGCGACGCTGGATACTGCGACTACAGCCTGCAGATTGGGCAGACGGGCAAGGTTGTGACGCCGGACGTCTACATTGCATGTGGCATCAGCGGCGCGATTCAGCACCTCGCGGGGATGAGCCAGTCGAAGCTCATCATCGCCATCAACAAGGACGCCGAAGCGCCCATCTTCGAGATCGCTGATTACGGTGTCGTGGGCGATCTGTTCGAGATCGTGCCGAAGTTGACCGAGAAACTGCGCGAAAAAATGGCCGCCGCAAGAGCCTGAGGTTCGCGAACAGCGGGCACCTCGCTGCGCTATCCCTGGCGCACGAAGGTGCCCGCTTTGTGATCACTATCCAGGAAGACGCCGTCCATCCCGTCCGCGTCGTAATTCACGTGGAGCCCCGCGATCTCGACGTTGTGATCGCCTCCGATATCGCCCGAGGCCTTGTTGGTCTTTTGATGCTGATCCCAGCCTGTGATCTGCGCATCCCCGACGAAGACGCCTGCATTTTGCTGCATGGAATTCACGCCAAGGCTCTGAAATGCGATTCGCGTATCGATGGGCGCCTGCTGGCGCGTCTGCAGGACGTGCATGTCGCGATCGTCGACCGGCATGTCGATCCCGTCGGGATCGTAGAGTAGCACGCGATTCTGCGCGACCCACGATTGGGAACCGACCGCGCCAAAGCCTACGTTGGACTTCTCGTGCGAACTGAGCCCATAGACGACGTTACAGCCGCCCACGAGGAGCGCTGACGAGCGCTCGATGGTGCCCACGTGAAGGTGCATTGGCCATGCGCCCAATGAGCCCCCTCCCTTCAGCCTTCTTCGGGTGCAAACTCGATGGCGACGGTGTTGCCGGGCGTCTCGCGCGTGAGATCCTTCGCCATGTACACGATGAGCAGCCCGCTGCGGTAGACGGCCTTCACGCCATCCGGATTCACTCGCTCCGGCAAATCCATCTCCCTGTCGAACGCGCCGCGGAACAGTTCGGATGAGAGGACGTGATCGTGCGCACCGGCGAAGTACGACGACAGCTGACCTCGTACCCGCAGCAAGCGCGGGCGCACGGTGAGTGCGACGTCTCCCTGGGATTTGAGCCCGGGGAGCGCGATGACGGCCACGATCTCACTGCTCCGGTTGTACAAGTCGATGGGCGGAAAGGGCGCCGCGGTCGATTCGTCCTGAAAGAAAGGGACGCCTTGAAAATTCGGCATCGGGATGTTTTTCAGGAAGTCGGGGCCGAGCCACTTCCGCACGTCGCCGAGTTCCTGCAGCTGATTGAGAAACTCGAACGGATGATTGGATTTCTGGTTCATGATTCAGCCTCCAACGCAGAACACCCGCGCGTCAGGCGCGCAGCCAACGCTCCGGCCACGGCGAAGGTCGATCCTCGCGCGCAGAGGTTCCAGCGGATGGTGACCACTGATTGTTGGCGACGATGGAACGACTTCCGTACACGTTGCCGAACCCCTGTTGCACTTGCGCTTGGTGACGAAAGTCGGACGCCCACGTGTTCCCCAAGCTCATCACGGAGGCACCTGCCACTTGGTGAACGGTGATTTGGCCGATCACGAACGTGGGAGACAGGAGCCGTACGAGAGGATGAAGGTCGCGCGTCACGGACAGTTCGGCGCCTGTCGTTCCTCGTTCCACGATATGCGGTACCCCCTTGACGTCGCTTCGAGTTCAGACGTTTCGGACGATGGCTCGGGAGTTCGGCTGGTGTCCACCCGGATATGGTTGCCGAGGGTCAGCGTGCCGCTCAATTCGTTGACATCCAGCCGATCCAGTCGAAAGACGAGCTCCTTGAGATCGACGTGGTCCACCTGCACGCGCTCGACCGCGATGTCGATCCGGCGATCCGCCGGCGCATCCAGCCGCTCTTCTAGCAACGACAGAACGCGCGCCAACTGTTCGAGGATCTCGGTTTCCTTTTTGCGGCGACGAAGCGAGAACATGCGCCGATCCTCCCAGCTGGACCCAAACCTCTGTTCAGTTGTATGCGGCGTGCATCGGCTTCATTCCGATTGTCAGGAGATCAGCGCGAAGAAGGGCGATGAAGGTTCACGAAACGGGGCTTTCTCCGTGTTGCTTTCTCCAGCGTTTGTTCTCGTACAGGCGCTCGTCCGCGGCCGAGTAACAGGCTTCGAAGCTGTCGCCATCCACGCCGAGCACGCTCCCCCCACGGACACCGCGCACGTGCCGCTCCAGCGTTCCCGAACGGCCCGCTGCAAAGCAAACATTCTGGGCCGCCAATCCGGCGAATCGGACCATGCAACGACGAGGAATTCGTCGCCACCGATACGGCCCACGAGCTCATCGGGTCGTGCCTCCTCCTTGAGCGTCTGTACCACGAGGCGCAGCACGCGGTCTCCGACCGGATGCCCGTACGTGTCATTGATATGCTTGAAGTGGTCGATGTCCACGATGCCGACAATCGCGTGACGCGCGCGGTCCTCCCGAGCCACCTCGAGGACGTATGGCCACCTCCGTTCAATGCCGAGCCGATTCCAAGCGCCCGTAAGAAGATCGCGCTGGCTCGCATGTTCGGCGACTCGAAGCGCCATGATCATGTCGAGCCCCAACGAGACCTGAGCTGAGCAAGCTTCCATGAGCGCATGACTCGTCTCCCAAGTGATGTGGACGACGGGCTCCGTGCGAGCCGCAACCATGGCACCGCGCACTTCCTCTCGCGAATAGAGGGGCCATACGCCAAACTCTAACACGGACAAGGACGCTAGCCACGCGCGCAGTTCATCATGCGGGATGTCCTCGACCAACAGCCATCGTCCCGCTTTCGGTAGATGAAGAGTCCCCCGTTGACTGCCGCCAACTGGCTCAGCGCGTCAGCGGCAAACCGAAACAGTTCCAATCCGCGCTGCGCACGACCCCAAGTCCGCGTATGTTGGAAGAGCGCACTGAGCGATCCCGCGTCCATCTGCATCGTCACCCTGCGATCCGGCCTGCCTCACCGCCTTGGGTGGGGCTTATGCTGTGATTGTACGCGTTTTAACGCGTTTAGGACAGAGCCTTTTCCCATATCTCGGCCCGGTGCTCGCCATAGAGCGACCAAAGCGCACTCCCCTGGCGAAAGACTAGGGTAGGATACCCGAGGGGCGCGTACCGGTCCCCTGCCGACGGGGTGAGGATAAACACCTGTTCGAACGGGGCCAGATGCAGTGCCGCATCCTCTTCGCGGGCAATCCGGATTGCGGTCTGGAGCGACGTGCCGGCCGGATACCCGACATTGACAATCACCGGCATGTGCTTCAGGCGATGCCGGATGGCCGTCAACAATTGCAGCGTGCGCTGGCAATGCGGACACCAGTACGCCGCGAAGAGAAGGGGCTGGCGCTCCGGCGTGAGCACTTCCTGTCGACCGCTCGCTGTCCAGACCGGCACCGCGCCGTACAAGCCTACGGACGCAGGCCGAGGATCCCACCGCGGATCCTGGCCCTGGTTCATGGCTCCCGTGAGATTCTGAAACACCAAGGGATGTGGGCGATCTCGCCCAGAGGTCTTTGCCACTTCCCCGCTCGCCTGGGATTGTCCTATGACGCCGCAACCCACCGTCAACATGGCGATCCATCCCGCTAACATGAGCGTCCACGTCCGACGCATACGCGCCCTCCCTCCACAAAACGCGTCCTCCGTCACCATATCGCGGCTTGCTGTTTGCCGCAATCGCGTACAGGAGACATTCGTCGCTTTCGGGAGGCGCGCGTCACGCATGCCCATGCGGGCGGGAGACAAGCGTTGCCTCCAGGCGTCGAGCGTATTCGGTGAGTCGAACGGTCATCTCGTAACGAAGAAAAGGAGTCACCAGATAAAGGCCCGGGAAGAGTCGTATGGCCACCTCGACCAATTCTCGAGCGATGGCCTCGCCGACTGCGGGTGCCTCCTCAGGCGCGGCCTCCTGCATGCGGCGCAGCGCCTGTTCGGACAGGCGAATGCCTGGCACCTGATGATGAAGAAATTCCGCATTTCGAGCGCTTGTCAACGGCATGATGCCCACGAAGACCGGGACGCCCAGGTCTCGCGTCGCCTCGGCAATGGCCGCCATCAAGTCGGGATCAAACACGGGCTGCGTCATCACAAAATCCGCGCCCGCCTCCACCTTTCGCTGCAGGCGTTCCACGGCCTTTCGGAAGTTGTGGACGTGCGGGTTGAACGCCGTTCCGATGACAAATCGAGACGGCTGTTTGAGCGGTTGACCGGAGAAACCGATGCCCTCGTTGAGCCTGCGGACCATTTTGGTCAAGTCCATCGACGACACGTCGTACACGCTCGTGGCCCCCGGCAGCTCTCCATACCGGGACGGATCCCCCGTCACAAGCAACACGTTGCGGATGCCAAGGACGGCGAGTCCCATCAGGTGGGACTGCTGCCCAATGAGGTTGCGATCTCGGCATGTCACGTGGACCAACGGCTCAATTCCGCGCTGTTTGAGGAGGCTCGCCAGTGCCATGTTGGAGACGCGAACCGAGCCCAGCGAATTGTCCGCCATGGTGATGAGATCGGCACCCGCGCGCGCCAGCGCTTCGGCCCCGTCTAAAAAGCGAGCAATGGACAGGTGCTTCGGTGGATCCAATTCGACGACGATGGCCTTTTTTTCACGTGCAATCTCGACAACACTCACGCCTTCGTGATAGCCCCCGGCTCCTAGGGTCACTCTGGACGGTCCGCTCGGCCCGCGGGTGTCCGCCGGAACGGTGGCCCCGTGTGGTTTGCGGTCCGCGCGCATCAGGGCATCGCGAAGGCTCCGAATATATTCCGGCGTCGTTCCACAACAACCGCCGAGCCATCGGACCCCAAGTTGCGCAATGCGCAGCATAAGGCGCGAAAAGTCCTCTGTGTCTCCAGTGTACGCGATCTCGTCCGCCTCCGACCGCTGCAGAATCCCAGCGTTTGGAACAGCCGCATAGGGCCCCTCGGCTGACAGGCCCGCCTGCTCGTAGGAGCGCAAGATCCCGTAGGGTCCGAGGCGACAGTTCAATCCCACCACGTCGGCGCCCGCCGCCCTAATGCGCCGGAATGCCTCCGCGAGCGGAACCCCGTCGCGCGTCACCCCAATTTCCTCGGGTGATAGGTTCACCACCAGCGGGAGGTCCCCTAAGAGGGGGCGCACGGCCGCAATCGCAACGAGCGCCTCCTCGAGATCCGGGAATGTTTCCAAAATCAAGCCGTCGATGCCGGCGCTAACGAGCGCCTCCGCCTGTTCGGCGTAGACGTGCGCAAGCAAATCGCGCTCGTCGTCCTGCAATAAGGCGCCGTACCGATAACCGCCCATGGCAGGACCCATCGTGCCGTACACGCTCGCCTCACCGTGAGCGGCGGATCGGGCGATTTCGACGCCCCTTCGGTTGAGGCTCGCCACGTCCACGGAGAGACCGTGGCGCTCCAACGCGACTCGATTGCCCATGAACGTGTTGGTCTGCAGGACGGTGCAACCCGATTCGACGTAACGGCGATGCACACGCGCGACGAGATCGGGCGAAGTCAGATTCAATTGCTCCACCGGCGTGCCGATGGGAACGCCCAGTTGGTGTAGATAGGTGGACATCGCGCCATCGAAGATGACGAAAACGCCAAGCGAGCCCTCGACGTCTCGGGGCGGTCGACGCCACTCGCGCCACACTGCATCACTCATTGCGGATTCTTCCTCTCGTCCACGCCAGAAGTAAAAGGTTTACGAGATTTTCGACATTGTACCACATGCCCGAGCGTGCACGTCATGCCAGCTGAAAAAAGGCGATCCGCCGAAGCGGACCGCCCAGGGCGTGGGTTGCCTGTCACCCGTTCGACTGCCTCTTGCCGTGAGGCACATTCGCCCGGTGATATGCTTTCCAGGGAACCACCGCATCCAGTCGCGAACTCAACATCTGGTTGCGCCGCTCCACAAACGCCTCCACCTCGTGGTTGTGGCTAAGGGCTCCCACGAACGTGAAGTCGTCGTTGTGATGTTGCGTGTGTTCACCTGACATCTGGCCCACCCCCGGCTTAGCATGACTCCATCCTGCCGGCTTCATGCCTTCACCACGTCGCGCCCGACGACCGCAATTGTTCATCCAGCCATGCGCGCACGCCTTCCATCGGGATTCTGACCTGTTCCATCGAATCGCGCATCCGGATGGTCACCTGTCCGTCCGATTCCGACTCGAAATCATACGTCACGCAGAAGGGCGTGCCGATCTCGTCCTGCCTGCGATATCGCTTCCCAATAGACCCCGTCTCATCGTAATCGGCACTATACACCTGAATCAGGTCCAGGTAGAGACGGTGCGCCGGTTCGTTCAGCTTCTTCGACAAAGGCAACACCGCGACCTGGTAAGGCGCGAGCTTCGGGTGCAGCCGGAGAACGACGCGCGTGTCGCCTTCCGCCACTTCTTCCTCGTCGTAGGCGTCCGCGAAGACCGCGAGAAACAGGCGATCAGCGCCGATCGAAGGCTCGATGCAATAGGGAATGAAGGGCTCTCGGCCTTCCTCCTGCACCATCATGTTCTCCCCGGAGTGCTCCTGGTGTGCCTTGAGGTCGTAATCGGTGCGATTCGCGACACCCAAAAGCTCGCCCCAGCCGAACGGAAAATGGTACTCGATGTCCGTCGTCGCCTTGCTGTAGTGGGACAGTTGCTCCTTTGCGTGATCGCGAAACCGCAGATGTTCCGCCTTGATCCCGAGTGAGAGCAACCAGTCCATACATGTCTGCCGCCAATACGCAAACCATTTTTCGTCTTCGCCTGGCGCGCAGAAGAACTCGAGCTCCATCTGTTCGAATTCGCGCGTGCGAAAGATGAAGTTCCCGGGCGTGATTTCGTTTCGGAAGCTTTTGCCAAACTGACCGATGCCAAACGGCAGTTTCTTGCGCATGGTGCGTTGGACGTTTTTAAAGTTCACAAAAATGCCTTGCGCGGTCTCGGGGCGGAGATACACCTCGTTGGCCGCGTCTTCGGTCACGCCTTGAAACGTGCGGAACATCATGTTGAACTGCCGGACGTTCGTAAAATCGCGAGCTCCGCAGTTAGGGCAAGCGATTTGAAGTTCCTCAATCAGCCGCTCCATCTCGGCAAACGGCAGGCCGTCCACCACCAACGACTTCCCCTGCGCCTCTGCAGCCTCTTCAATGAGTTTATCCGCCCGGAAGCGGGCCTTGCACTGACGGCAGTCCACCATCGGGTCGTGGAAGTTTGCCACGTGTCCAGACGCCACCCACACCTGCTTATTCATGAGGATGGCCGAATCCAGACCGACATTCAACGGATTTTGCTCGATGAAAAACCGCCACCAGGCGCGCTTCAAATTGTGTTTGACCTGGGCGCCGAGCGGCCCATAATCCCACGTGTTGGCCAATCCGCCGTAAATCTCGGAACCAGGGAAAATAAAGCCTCGCCGCTTTGCGAGCGACACCAACGTGTCCATTGTGACCTGCATCGACTGTTCCTCCTGCTCGTCCTCAATATGGCTATGATAGCCGAGGCCGGCGCCTATGCGCAACGGAGCGCGTCCGCTGTGCCTATTTTGGCAGGGTGTTGTGTATAATGAAACTCCGACTGGTCTCATACCGGCGCGAGCGGTCGCAGCATGGGGGGAGAGTTCGTGAAAACCAAGCAACGCGTCAAAATGGTGTTTCTCGACATCGATGGCACGCTGTTTGTAAACGGCCGGATCGTGCCCAAAAGCGCCGCGGCGGTCGCCAAACTCATTGAAAACCACATTCCGGTCGCCGTGTGCACGGGTCGGAGCGTCATTCATGCGCAGCACGTGCAGGCCTCGCTCGGGATCCCATACGGCATCTATTTTAACGGCGGTTTGGTAAAGGCCGGAGATCGAGAAATCTTTGCTCTGCCTTTCTCGCGCGAAGTGGTTCGCGGCATCCTGCAAGCGGCGGAGCGCCGCGGCATTCAGACCATCATTCACACGCACGATCACGCCTTCAGCCTGCGGCCTATTCCACCGCAATATCTTCCAGTCCTCGCGTCCTACGACTTCCCGCCCATCGCTTGCGAGCCGAGGATGGCCGATCGGCTGGACGAGATCGGCGTCTTTCAGCTGAACGCATTCATGACCGCCGAGTGGGACGACGTGTTCGAACGCGAGTTCCCCGAATGCTACGTGTACCGCTGGCATGAACAGGCCGTCGACTTCCAGCGACGGAAGTCCGACAAGTCCATCGGCGCGATGCACCTCCTCTCGTATCTGGGCATCGCACCTGAGGACGCCGTGCACATCGGAGACGGCGGGAACGACATCGGCATGTTCCGCACCATGGGATACTCCTTCGCCATGGGCAACGCGAATGACGAGGTCAAGCGCGCGGCCAAACGCGTCACGTCAAGCGCCGACGAGGGCGGCGTAGCGGACGCTTTGGCCGAACTTGGGCTCATCTGAGATCCCACCTCCGAACACGTGTTTGCACCTTCCCGCGCGACGTGGTAGAATGGGTGCGAAGGGAGTGGGAACGGTGAGCGGTCTCACGGCTCGTCAACGCGCAATTCTCGAGTTTATCCGAAAAAACATCCGCGAAAAAGGATACCCGCCATCGGTGCGAGAGATTGGGGAAGCGGTCGGGTTGGCGTCCAGCTCGACGGTTCACGGGCATCTCGAACGACTGCAGCAGAAGGGTTATCTGCGTCGAGATCCGACCAAACCGAGAGCTCTGGAACTCCTTGTGGACGACGAGGAACCGGGGGATGTCGTGCTCGCTCCCATCGTCGGTCGCGTCACGGCAGGACTTCCCATCTCGGCGCTGGAAGACATCGAAGGATACTTGCCTTTGCCTCGCGACGTGGCGAAAGGCGATGAAGTCTTCGTGCTGCGCGTGATCGGTGAGAGCATGGTGAATGCGGGCATTCTGGATGGAGATCTCGCCATTGTTCGGCGGCAGACGTCGGCCGATAACGGGGATATCGTCGTAGCCATGACTGATGAAGACGAGGCCACCATCAAGCGGTTTTACCGGGAAGATGGCCGTGTGCGCCTCCAACCGGAAAACGACGCCATGTCTCCGATGTACTTTCCGAACGTAACCATCCTGGGCAAGGTCATCGGGATCTTTCGGCAGATCCGATAGAAAGAAAAACATGCGGCGCAAGCCTCTTTTGCTTCGCCGCATCTTCAGAGCACCTCTACAAGACCAGGCATCGAGATACGTCAAGCGGTCACAGCGAACGTCCTCGCTCCGACTGGAGCCAGTCGCTTTGGATCTTCTCCATCGTCTTCTTGCTCGTCTCCGGCACGGCCCGCTGCATGAAGACGGCCATGGCGATGCAGAAGAGCGCGAAGATCCAAAACGTCCACGTCCCGCCAATCGCCTGCAACAAAATCGGGAAAAACTGTGCCACGAGATACGTGGCGAACCACAGCGCAAAGGATGCGATAGCCATCGCGCGGCCGCGGATAGCGGTCGGATAGATCTCGGACAACACAATCCAAACGCCGCCGCCCCAGGAAAGCTCATACGCAATCGTGTGCGCAAACACGAGCGCGAGAACCAGCCACGTGATCATGTGCGGCAGCGAAAAGGCGATGCCGAGGACGACGAGGAAGAGCGCCATGAGCATCCCGTTCCACACAAGCAACCGCTTTCTTCCGACGCGATCGACGATGAGCATGAGCACAATGACGAAGATGACCTTGATGGCGCCAATCCAAACGGTGTCGTAGAACGACGCGTTGGTGCCTGCGCCGGCCGCCTTGAAGATCATCGGGGCGTAATAGCCCACCGCGTTGGTGCCCGTGAACTGCTGAAAAATCGCGAGCACAATGCCGATGCCGAGCGCCTTTCGAATGCCCGGGCGCGACAGTTCCTGAAACAGGGAATCCGGCACGACTTCGAGCGATTTGCGAATCTCCTCGACGTCCCACCGCGCGCGCTCGGGACCGCTCACGCGTTCCAGAATCGAGATGGCTTGCGCTTCGCGTCCCCGTTTCATCAGATACCTTGGGCTCTCCGGCACAAAGAACAGCAGCGCGAAGAAGATGACAGCCGGGATGACGCCCATGGCAAACATCCAGCGCCAGCCTGTCGTCTGGTTCCAGGCCGTGGTATGCGAACTCACGATGGCCGCGTTCACAAAGTAGACGATAAAAATCCCGGACACAATCGCCAACTGGTTCGACCCGACTAATCGCCCGCGGATCCGCGGTGGTGCGATTTCGGCAATGTAGAGCGGTGACAACAGCGATGCCAGCCCGATGCCGACGCCCCCGATGAACCGCCCGGCCACCAACACGCCTACGCTCGGCGCGAAGGCCGAGATCAGGCTCGATGCGATGAAGATCACGCCCGCGACCGACAGCGCTTTCTTCCTCCCAAACGAGTCGCCGAGGAAGCCTGCAATCAGCACGCCGAGCATGGCGCCGAGATCGATGCTGCTCGAGACGAGGCCGGTGGTCGCGGCGCTCATGTGAAACTCCGACTTCAAAAACTCGTTCGCCCCTGCAATCACGCCCGTGTCATACCCGAAGAGGAGCCCGCCAAGCGATGCAATCACGACGACCGTCACGACATAGCCCAGATTTGCCGGAATCCCCTTCGTCCTATCCTTTGCCAGTGGAGGCCTTCGGTTCGTCCTCGAATCGCCCGACGCCGGTCTCACCCCCTTTCAGCCATGAGCGTGTCACAAAGACGCCACCGCCTGAACTGGCCCCACTCGCAATACAAGGTCCACGAAACGGGTCCATCCGTCGAGCACGCCCGGCACCTGGGTCAGGTCCGTGGACCACAACTCGGTGTCCGAAAGAATGGCGCGCGCTGAGGCCTCGACGTCGTCTTGCCACAACCCCTTAAGCCGGGGCCCAGCCGGATCCGGCTCAGCTGCGTGTTCCATGCCCGGCCGATACGCCAGGCACACCGCCGCGATGGCCGCCGTGAGCCTCTTGGCGTCTCCGAACCTCTCCACCGCGTCCAGGAGCGTCGGCACGAGACGGATTCTTGCCTTCGAGATGGCGTTTGTGGCAATTGAGCGCAAATTGTGCTCCAGATACGGATTCTGAAACCGCTCGAGCACATTACGCGCGAAATCGCGCAACCTCTCCGGACGGGTCACACGGGACTCGGTGGCCGGCACGATTTCGTCCTGCACGAGCTGGTGAACGAACCGAGAGAGCGTCGGGTGCCCCATCACCCCAAGCACCGTTTCGAGGCCCGCCATGAGACCCAGGTTTGCGAGCGCCGTGTGTGTGCCGTTCAGGGCACGAAGCTTCTGCAACCGAAAGTCGCGGATGTCGTCCGCGTACTGGACGCAAAGTCCTACGTCCTCGAACGGCCACAGCGCCTTCAGCCGCTCGCTGCCGCGGATGGCAAACAGGTAGTACGGCTCAACCGTCACCGCCAGCGCGTCTTCGTAGGGAAGCGGCGGATCGCCAGCGTAAGGGGTCACGATGCGATCGACGAGGGTGTCGCAGAATTCGACGCGCTCGTGCAGCCAGCGCATAAAGTCGCCCCCGAGCCGCCAATCCGCCGCATGGCGCTCCACAATGGACCGCAACTGCTGACCGTTGTCGTCGATGAGCTCGCACGGGACGACGATCATCCGGCCTGTTTCTTGCCAGCCAAGCGCGAGATACCGCTCGTGCAGGTACTGCGTCAGCTTCGCCGGATATGTCCCAGGCGGAGCATCCGCGGTCGGTCTCGGCATCGCTTCGTACCGCACGCCCAGTTCGGTGGTGTTCGACACGGCGATCTCGACGAGCGGATCGCGCGCGAATCGCAAGATCTGCGCCCACTCCCGTGTCGAATCCAAGGCGCGAGCTACCGACGTGACAAGCTCCATGTTTTCCACGGGCCTGCCGTCCTGCAGGCCGCGCACGAGCACCGTGTACAGGCCATCTTGTTCCTGAAACTGGTGAATGTGATGAGCGCCGCTCGGCCGAGGGTTCACCACGGCGATACGCCCTTGAAACGTACCGGACTCATTCAAGTGGTGCACAAGCCAATCGACGAAGCCTCGCAGAAAAATGCCTTCGCCGATTTGAATGACCCGGATAGGCATGGTTCGCGCGCGCTCGAAGCTCGCGCGAGTTTCCCCGTCCAATACGCCTGCGTGTAACCGCATCGTCTCGTCTCCCCACGGAAATGTCCGAGATTCAACCCCACGAGCGCTCGCGGATCCAGGCATGAGCCGGATCGTCGTGCGGGATCATCACGCGATTCACGGGGCCCGCCATGAGCCACAGGTAGTACAATTGATAGCCGCCCGCAGCGCAGACCGGATGATACCCACGCGGGATCATGAACGCGTCGCCGTGTCGAACGCGGTAGGTCTCGTCGATAGAGCCATCCGAGGTGTAGATGGATTGAAGCCCAAAGCCGTGAGGCGGATCGAGCTGATAGAAATAGATTTCCTCCATGAGCGCCTCAACGCCCGGAATGTACTCGTCGTGTTTATGGGGCGGGTAACTCGACCAGTTGCCTGGCGGATTGAACGTCTCGCCGACGATGATCCGGTGAACGCGGCCTTCCGCCTGCTGGACCACGATATCGTGAACCTTGCGTTCGAAGTTGGCCTGCCCCACGGTCTTCACCTGGACTTTGTCGGGCGTGACGACAAACGGCTCATGGACTTCCTCCGCAACAGCCTGGCAGACGGCGACCTCGAGCGCGCCGTCGCCCGCGTTCTCCACGCGGAACGGGTGGCCCACCGGCACGTACACCGCTGTCGCCGGCGCTGCAAAAACGTTTGCCCGCTCGTATGGGCCATAGGTATGGTGGCCGACCGACACGCGCATGGCGCCCGACAGGAGAACGAGCACCACCTCTCGTCCCTGAAACTCCGCTTCGTGCGCTTCGCCTCCACCAAGCCGCAGGTGACCAAACGAAATCCACTTGAGCCCGGCCGCGTTCTGTTGCGGCACCAACTCGTGATAACCGTTTTCTTCCTTACCTCGCACCAGATACATTCTCAACCAACCTCCGCTTCGCTCAAAGAGTGACGCCGTCCTTGAAGATGGCGATCTCGCGATACCCGTTCACTTCGTTCCGAGCGAGTTCCTCTCCCGACGCCACGCGGATGACCTTGTGCAGCAATTCCTCCGCGAGATCGTCCATCGACTCCCCGAGCACAATCCGGCTCGCGTCGAAGTCGATCCAGGCGGGTTTCGACGACGCAAGCTGGTGGTTGCTCGCAATCTTTAACGTGGGAACGGGTCCGCCGAAAGGTGTACCTCGGCCTGTGGTGAACAAAATCAGCTGCGCACCGCTCGCCGCGAGCGCGCTCACCGATACCATGTCGTTTCCAGGCGCCGAGACCAGGTTGAGCCCCGGTTTCACGGCTGGATGGCCGTAGCTCAAGACATCGACCACCCGGGAGAGGCGCCCGCCCTTTTGCACCGCGCCGAGCGATTTTTCTTCGAGCGTGGTGATGCCCCCCGCCTTGTTTCCTGGGGAAGGGTTTTCGTACACGGGCTGGCCGTGGCGCGTGTAGTAGTCCTTCCACGACTGAATCAGATCCACGACTTTGGCGAACGTCTCCGGGCTGTCGGCGCGATCCATGAGTACGGTCTCCGCACCAAACATCTCGGGCACCTCGGTCAGGAGCGCCGTGCCGCCGCGAGCGACGACGCGATCCGCCACCTGTCCCACGAGTGGATTCGCCGTGACGCCTGACAGACCGTCGGATCCGCCGCATTTCAGGCCCAACTTCAGCCGAGCCACTGGCACCGGCTGGCGGACAAAGGCTCGCGCTCGCTCGACAAGTACTTCCAACCGCCGCATGCCCTCCGCGAACTCGTCCGTGGTGCGCTGAAGTTCAAGGAACGCCACCTTCTCTAGCGACGTTTGATCCAACCGCTCCCGAAACGCCTCAATCCGGTTGTTCTCGCAACCGAGCCCAATCACGAGAACGCCTGCGGCGTTGGGATGTCGGACGAGCCCCGCAAGTAGGGATTGGGTGTAGACGAGATCGTCCCCGAGTTGTGAACACCCGTACGGATGCGCGAAGTGGTACACGCCGTCGATCCCGCCTCCGCGCCATTTGGCGTCGGCCATCGTTGCCAACCGCTCGGCCACTTTGTTCACACACCCGACCGTATTCAGGATCCAGATCTCGTTGCGCACGCCGACCTGGCCGTCCGACCGGACATAGCCCATGAACGTGAGGCCGTCGTCAAGCACAGGTGCCGGAGAAGTGTTCGGTCGGTACACGTAAGAGCCGCGCTCCGAGAGCGCCGTGCGCAGATTGTGTGTGTGTACCCATTCCCCCGGCTCGATGTCCTGCGTTGCGACGCCGATGGGAAAACCGTATTTGTGCACCGCTTCTCCACGCTTCACCGGCTTGACCGCGAGCTTGTGGCCCAGAGCAATCGGCGCCCGAGCGCTCACCTTCCCGAAAGGGGTCTCGACGACCTCCCCCACGTCGAGCGGTTCAAGCGCTACCATGACATCGTCCACCGGTGAGAGATGCAAAACCTTGGGCGCCACGCGGAACCGCCTCCTTTGTCGCCCGTTCACCCCATGCAACGGAACGTTAGAATAACTGTTAAATTAACATTCTAGACAAACAAAAAGCGGATGAGATGAATGCGATTTCTCTCGCAATTCAAGTGCAGTATACGCCGCTCGAAAAGGTATTGTCAATGTGTTATCATTCACATCAGGAAGATACGAGAGAGAAGGGTGACGAGCATGGCCACGATGGCGGATGTCGCGAAGCGCGCGGGCGTGTCCATCATGACGGTGTCTCGCGTCGTGAACAACTCCGGGTATGTGAAACCTTCGACGAGGCAAAAAGTGCTCGCGGCGATGCAGGAACTCAACTACGTTCCGAAAGGGCAGCAATCCTCGCCGCACGACACGTGGATGCTCATCGTGCCGGACATCACCAACCCGTTTTTACCTTTATCGCGCGCGGCATGGAGGATGTGGCGCGCAAACACGGTTTTCGGGTGTTCATTGCCAATACCGACGAGGACCTCGAGAAGGAACAGGAATATGTGCAGATGTGCCTCGATTATCAGGTGCGCGGCGCGCTCGTGGTGCCCGTCGGAGATCCGTCGCGCGAAAACCTAGTGCGGCTCACGGAACATCACGTGCCCTTTGTGCTCATCGACCGTGAGATTGAGGGACTCGACGCTGATCTCGTCAAGGGAGACATTCGCGAGACCTCGCGTCGGCTCGTGGAGCATTTGCTCGAACTCGGCCACGAGCGCATCGCAGCCGTGGTGGGCCCGCTCCACAGCGCATCGAGCCGAGAACGGCTCGACGGCTACCGAGACGCCCTTCTCCATAAGGGACTACCCGTGGATGAGAGCCTCATCTTCACGGCGCCCATGACGAGAGACATGGACGCATCCTTCGTGGACGCACTCGTCCTGCGTTCGGATGCCCCCACCGCCCTGTTTCTCGGCAACATGTTTCAGTACGCGCACATCGTGCGCAGACTTCGCGGCCTTGGCCTGTCGATCCCCCAGAACATGAGCGTGGTCAGCTTTGGCAACACCGATGATCTTGCCTCAGTCGATTCGATAGCGACGGCGGCCGTTCAACCGGCGTACAACTACGGATCGCTTGGCGCACAACTTCTGCTGGAACGGATTGAGGGCGTCCGGAAGACGTCGACGAGGATTGTACTCCATTCGGAGATGGTCGTGCGCAGTTCCACGGCACCTCCACCTGTGCGGATGGCCAGTAAGGGGTGACCTTGGCAGCCACCCCTTACGTGATCAGTAAATGGTGAAGTACTGCTCCCGCTCCCACTCCGTCACCTGCGTGCGGAACATGTTCCACTCGATGCGCTTCGCTTCGATGAAGTGAAGCAGGACGTGATCGCCGAGCGCTTCCATAATCACCTGGTCCCGGATCAAGGCGTCCAGTGCCTCGTTGAGGTTAGACGGCAGGCTTCGAATGCCCGCCTCCTCCTTTTCTGCTTCGGTCATCATGTAGATGTTCCGGTTCACCGGCGGCGGAGGCTCCAACTCGCGCTCGATGCCGTCGAGCCCGGCGGCGAGCAGCGACGCGATGGCAAGGTACGGGTTGCAGCTTGGATCAGGGCTGCGGACTTCGACCCTGGTCGACATGCCGCGCGCAGCCGGGACGCGGACCAGCGGCGACCGGTTCTTTCCACTCCACGCAATGTAGCTCGGCGCCTCATAGCCCGGCACGAGGCGCTTATAGGAATTCACGAGCGGATTGCAGATGGCCGTGAACGCCCGGGCGTGCTCCAAAAGCCCAGCGACAAAGTGGAGCGCCGTCTCGCTGAGCCCCATCTCGCCTTCCGGATCGTAGAACGCGTTCTGGCCGTCCCGGAACAGCGACAGGTGGGTGTGCATGCCCGAGCCGTTGATGCCGTACAGCGGCTTGGGCATGAAGGTGGCGTGCAGCCCGTGCTCGCGCGCGACCGTCTTGACGACCAGCCGGAAGGTCGTGAGGTTGTCCGCCGCCTCCACCGCTTCCGCGTAGCGAAAATCGATCTCGTGCTGCCCCGGGGCGACTTCGTGGTGCGAGGCCTCAATTTCAAATCCCATTTGCTCCAGGGCGAGCACGATATCGCGGCGGCAGTTTTCGCCGAGATCGACCGGTGCCCAGTCGAAGTAACCCCCTTCATCGTTCAAATCCAACGTAGGTTTTCCATTTTCGTCGAGCTTGAAGAGGAAAAACTCCGGTTCCGGGCCGACGTTGAACGCCGAAAACCCCATGGCCCTGGCCTTCTCGCAGACGCGTTTGAGCACCGACCGCGGATCGCCGGCAAACGGCGTGCCGTCCGGAAGGTTCACATCGCAGATCAACCGCGCCACCTTCCCCTGCGGCGTGTCCCATGGGAAGACCAGCCAAGTCGACCGATCCGGCGCCAGGTACATGTCCGACTCCTCAATGCGGACAAACCCTTGAATCGACGATCCGTCAAACATGATGCGGTTGTCCAGCGCCTTCGGCAGTTGATCCACCGGGATCTCCACGTTTTTCACAATCCCGAGCAAGTCGGTAAACTGCAGGCGCACATACCGCACGTCATTCGCTTCGGCCAGTTTCAATATTTCTTCTTTTGTGTATTCTTTCCGCATACGATCCTCCCTCGCGGCTCGTTCAGCGGTGGCGGTAGAACCGAGACAGGTCTCCTTGAAACTCTCCCGTTTGCCGCCGCTCCATCAGCTCGCGCTCCAGCCACTGATACACTTCGGAATCGGGCACATCCCTTGTCGCCACCGGACGACTCGATCTCGGCCGCCTGTCCTTTTCGAGCAGGTTGCGCTTGACGCTCGCGATATTGTGACCCTCGTCGAGCAATTGCCTGATCTGCATCAGCCGCTCCACGTCGGCAAACGAGAACTGCCGTTGATTTCCAGGCGTGCGCGCCGGCTGGATCAACCCGTGCTCTTCATAGTAACGGATTTGCCGTGCGCTCAGCCCCGTCAGCTTTTGCACCGTGCCTATTGAAAATAAGGGCATATTCCTGCGCTCTTCCAAATCCACGGCGCGCCCCTCCCTGTGCGACCTGTTGAAACTTATCGTAACATGGAGGGCGCGCCACGACAATCACTCACGTGATATTCTTTGACGCAAGCGGCGCGATGGCGGCCACCACCCGGCGCACCGCCAGCACGGCGTGCTCATAGGTCAGTCCACCCTGCACATACGCCACGTACGGCGGCCGCAATGGCGCGTCGGCGGTCAATTCGAGGGAGGCTCCTTGAATAAACGTCCCTGCAGCCATCACCACGGGATCCGCGTACCCCGCCATGGGCGCCGGTTCCGGGCGCACGTGCGAATCGACGGGCGCGACCGACTGGATGGTCCGGCAGAAGGCGAGCAGGCGATCGGGCGTGCCGAGTTCGACCGACAGGATGAGATCCGTTCGGTCTGCCTCCGGCGCCGGAGACACGCGAAAGCCAAGGCCTTGGAGCGCAGCCGCCATGAGCCGCGAGCCTTTCACAGCCTGAAGCACCGCGTGCGGCGCGAGAAACAGCGCCTGGAACATGGTCAGAAGATAGGGGCCCGTCGGGCCGTACTCGGCCGCCGTGCCCGGCGCCACAAGCCGCGCGGCGACGCGCTCCACGATGTCCCGACGGCCCACGACGTAGCCGCCCGTCGGACACAGCCCCGCGCCCGGGTTCTTGATGAGCGAGCCCATCGCGACATCCGCGCCCACGTGACATGGCTCGCGATCCTCCACGAACTCGCCGTAGCAGTTGTCCACCGCGATCCACACGTCTGGGCGAGCCTCTTTCACCGCCGAGAACGCCGCCTCCAGTTCCGCGATGGAAAACGACCGCCGATCGCCGTATCCGCGCGATCGCTGAAACAGCACCATCCGCACGGCGGGTGCGCGCACCGCCCGCTCGATGGCCGCAAGGTCCATGCCCCCGTCCTCCCCGAGCTCCGCCAGCTCGACTTCCACGCCGAGTTCCGCAAGCGAGCCAGCCGCGGGTCGGAGCCCGAGCGCCGCGTGAAGCGTGTCATACGGCACGCCGGTGGCGACCACTAGGCGATCTCCCGGCCGCAAGCAGCCAAACAGCGCGAGGGCGATGGCGTGCGTGCCTGAGACAATCTGCGGGCGCACTAACGCCGCCTCAGCCCCAAACACGTCTGCGTAGATGGCCTCCAGCTTCTCCCGCCCCACGTCGCCGAGGCCGTACCCCGTGGAACCGGCGAGATCCAGCTGCGCCACCTCGTGGCGCCAAAACGCCTCGAGCACGCGCTCCTGATTCGCCAGCGCAATCGCCTCCGACCGGCGCTGATAAGGCTCGATTTGCCGCTCACACGATTCCACGTACGCGCGGATGTCATCCAGCTTCGCTTCCACAACCATCTTCAATCCGCCTTCTCCTTCGCTTGAGGCAGCCTCGCTTCCACCGCCTGATAGAGCGGTTCGAGATCCCCCGCCACCGCGCTTCCATACACCGTCTGTAGCGCCTCGAGATCCGGCGGCGGCTGCCAGGCCGCGAGATCCATCTTGTTGTAGAACGTGATGATGGGCTTGTCCAGCGCGCGCAAGTCCGCGAGCACCTGCCGCGTGGCCCGAAGATGCCGATCCGGCACCCGGGACGCGTCCACCACGAGGACAATCACGTCCGCGTACGTCACCTCTTCGAGCGTCGAACGGAACGCCTCCACCAAGTGGTGCGGCAGATGTTCCACGAACCCCACCGTGTCCGTGACCACGTAAGGCTCGCCGCCTGGCGCAAACACGCGCCGCGCCGTCACGTCGAGCGTGTCAAACAGCCGATCCCGCCCGAAGGCTTCCGCGACACGCCCGCGGTCCGCGACCCACCTCGCGCGCACGGTCGTCTTGCCGGCGTTCGTGTAGCCCACAAGCGCCACCACCGCGCTGTCGCGGACCCGCCGCTGACGAAGCCTCGAGCGGTGGGCGGAGAGATCGGCGAGATCGCGCTCCAGTTTGGCAATGCGCGCCCGAATCCGCCGTCGGTCAAGTTCGAGCTTTGTCTCGCCCGGCCCCCGCGTGCCAATGCCACCGCCGAGCCGAGACCATTCCGCTCCGCGCCCGGAAAGCCGGGGCAACAGGTACTTGAGTTGGGCGATCTCGACCTGAAGCTTGCCCTCCCGGCTCACGGCCCTGCGCGCGAAGATGTCGAGAATGAGCACGGTGCGATCGACCACGCGCCGATGAACGGCATCCTCTAAGTTGCGGGCCTGCGTGGGCCTCAGTTCGCCATCCGCCACCACGAGGTCCGCATTCGTCGACTCGACCAGGAGGCCTAAAGCCTCGACCTTTCCTTGCCCCAGGTACCACCGAGGGTCCGGCGCTCGGCGCCGCTGAACGATGGTTCCCACCACCTGAGCTCCGGCCGCCTCGCAGAGCCCCGTCAATTCCTCCGCGCGGTACGCCACGTCGTCTGGCGCTTCGTCAGCCCGCTGCCAAATCAGGAGTACGGCTTTCTCAGCTTCCACAGCGCTCGCGTTCTGCCTCCTCGCCCGCTAGTCCTTCGCTATCATCGCAGATTGGGCAGCGCGCATCAAGCTGATAGCGCATGCGCAAAAGAAGTGGCGCCTCGGCGCGACCCACCTGTCGGCCTGCTTTAAATCCCGCGCGCCTCCCTGCGTGATACACCAAGGCGACGAGGAGGAGCACAAGCCCCATCACGAGAGACGCGACCATGGCCCTTCCCTCCTGTCTTCAGGCACCAGTTTGGCCGTCGTCGTTTCGGAGACAACGGTGACCGCCGCCAAGGCGACGAGTCCGACGAGGCTCCACATCACCTCAGAAAAGATGGCGACGGCCATCGCGCCGAGAATCGTGAGTAGCACCTCCACGAGGCCAAAGCGAATCACCGCGTTCCATTGGCCCGTCTCTGCATCGCGAAACCGATCGACGAGATCATCCAGCCAGTCCACGGCGAGCATGAAGGACGCTGACCAAAGTGCGCCGCGCCAGCCCACGATGAGCGCACATAGGCCGAGGGCGATGAGACATTCCGCCCACGCCGGCAGATGGGACGGCAATCGTTCGAACGGCCGCGCGAACATCCCAACCGCATACGCGCCCAGAAACGCGGCAATGGCCGGCGCCTGGGCGAGCGCGACGGCACACGCCATGACGACCATCGCATACGGGAGAGCCGCGCGGCCGAAGCGCGCGGCAAGCGTGCGCTGCCCCTGACACAGGTCGTAATCCACGTCCAGCACGTCGTCCATCCACTTGACGGCGAGGCCCGTCAGGAGCAGCGCGCCAAACAGGCGGGCGAGATCAAGCCAACTTCCATACATACCGCTTCACCTCGTCGAAGCCCGCGCCCGTTTTGGCGGACGTCGCAATCACCCGCGCGTCGCGCAGGCGCTCCCGCAGCCACGCCACGCCTCGTTCAGCCAACGGCAGATCGATCTTGCTCGCGAGGACGAGATAAAACGCCTTGGTTCGTCCGATGGCCACCAATTGTTCGTCGAGCGCGTGAAATGGTGTTTCGCGGGCCTCGAGCGCGCGGCCGACGTCCGCCGCGTCCACCACGTGCAGCACCGCCTTTGCCGAGATCAGCGCGCGCAGCGTCTGGCCCATCGCGCGGCGGACCCTCTCGTCCCGGGCGTGACCCTCCGCCAGGCCAGCGCTGTCGACGATGTCGACCGAACGGGACACTTTCCCCCTCGCCACTGGAATGGTGAGCGTCTGGAGCGCCGTCGTCGAGTGGGGCTCCCCAGACGTGAGCCAGCGCTCGGCCTCGCGGATGGGCAGCCTGCGCTTCTCTCGTACCCCGTCGGTCCGCTCGACCATCCAAACCAAGTCTTCGACCCCAAGGGCACGTGCCAGGCGAAGACACGCGGAGGTCTTTCCTGCATTGGCCCGGCCGACTACGACGACGTCGCTCATCCCGCCTCATCTCCTTGCCAGTCCCGCGCCTCAATGAGCATGAGCGCGTCCCGTTTCGGCCTCGATTCTTCAAAGAGGCGCACGGCCTGCCTTCGAATGGCCCGCTCCACCAAGTTGCGAACGTATCTCGCGTTCGAGAACGGCTCGAGCCGAGGTTGGCGTAGCGCATTCTGGAGCAGGTTGCGAAGTGCCCACTCGGCCTCGGCGGTCATGCGGTAGTCTCTCGTAGCGAGGGTCTTTGTCGCGATCTGCACGAGCTGATCCACGCCGTAATCGGGAAAACGGATCTGGATGGGGAACCGGCTCGGCAGGCCCGGGTTCGTGCTCAGAAACCAGCGCATCTCGCGCTCGTAGCCGGCCAGGATCACGATGAGCTCGTGCTTGTGATCTTCCATCGCCTTCACCAGGCAGTCGATGGCCTCGCGGCCAAAGTCCTTCTCGCCCCCGCGTGCGAGCGAGTACGCCTCGTCGATGAACAGCACCCCGCCGAGCGCCTTTTGGATCTGCTCCCTCGTCTTCTGCGCCGTGTGGCCGATGTACTCGCCCACGAGGTCCGCGCGCTCCACCTCCACCAGATGCCCCTTCTCCAGCAGGCCGCACTCGTGAAACATGCGCGCGAGGATGCGCGCCACCGTGGTCTTGCCGGTGCCGGGGTTCCCGTAGAAAATCATGTGAAGCACCGTCGCATCGGCCTTGAGCCGATGCTCCTTACGCAACCGCTGCACGTATACGAGCGCGAAGATCTCGCGCACCACCCGTTTGACCTCGTCGAGCCCGACGAGATCGTCGAGTTCGCGCAGAAGCTCATGCATGCGCCGCTTGTCGATCGGCGGCGCGACCGAGCTCATTGAGTCGTCGACGCCCGAAATCCTCGCGAGCGCATCGTTCAGATCGATATGCCCTCGCTCGTACAGGTCGATCACGCCCGCGGCTTTCCGGGTGTCCACCGCTCGCGTGGTTCTGCGCCCCGTGTTTTGTGGAGTCATTCGCGTGTCACCCCTCACTTGGCCGGCAGCGCCGACCCACGCCACAAGGTATGCGCCGGTAGGCGCATGGGTGATCGCCCATGCCAAACGCATGAAGAAAGGCCGTCCCCGCGAAGAGCGGGGATACGGCCTCCATGGAGCTTCGTTTAATAAACGCCTGGGGCGGTCTCCACGTAATTGGTGGTGTCGACAGGCCACCACTTGATGCCGATGCTCGGCGCCACACCGTCTGAGCGGTTTTCTTGAACCAAATCGGCCGGAATGGGCGTGTTGCGAATTTCGATGACCGTCTCCGCAGGATTTGAGGTGTAAAAGGTCAGACCGCGAACGTCGTCGACCGTTGGCACATATGCGCCAAACACGGGATCGAGAATGGCCAGGATGTGAATGTACGCCTTTCCCTTCTCATAGGTCACGCGGTAGGACACGTACTGTTGAACCACGTTGTAGTTGAGCAGGCGGCTCGTCCGGGTCACGAGAATCTTCCCCTCGTAATACTGCTGCGCCAGACGCCGGAGCGCCTGCACCGCGGATTGCGGCAACACGCCCGGATAAGTCGTTCCGCAGAGGTGCTGCGCCACAATGGCGTAATCGTGATGAATCTCAATTTCCTCCAGGTGTGCAGGAGACAACTGCTCATCGAGCCCAAACGGCGTCCAGTTCCACTCCGGATCTCCTTTGGCGTTAAATCCCTCGGACGTATAGCGCCAGAATCCCCACACCTCCCGACCATCCGGCAGCCGGAGCGGATAGATCATCGAACTCATGCCGAACTGGTCGCTCGCGCCGTCCGGCCACACGAACCGAATGCCATACGGGATAGTGATGTCAGTGTGATAATATTTCGACCACGGATTGGCGCCCTGTTGATAGTCATAGAATGGGCTTCGCCCGTAGTCGCCGAAGTTGTCCACATTCGACTTGTTGCCGTGGTCCGTCCATACGGTGAGAACATCCCCGTCCGCTTTCAGCGCGTCAATCGCCTGAATGGCGAGCTTGCGGGAAAACAACGTCTCATTCTGGTTCCGCTCGCTGAAGTCGCCAAAGGTGTGCATGGTGTCGATCCAGCCGACGTGGATGTAATGATTCAGGATGGCTGCGGCGTAAGGCTGATTCGACACGCCCTTAAACCAACTCAGTTCGTCCGACATCGGCTCGTGGTCGATGTCCACGTAGCCGGGCAGGTTGTCTCCGTTGTACATGAAGAACGAGTCCGCGAAGTCGAGCCCGAGCCCCTTGCCGAGCGGCGTCATCTGCGTGGTATTGATGAACTCGTGAATCAGATTGAACTTTCGCAAGGTTTCGCTGTCCGCATCGGACGAAATCGCGAGCATCGCGTCGTACGGGTACGGGAATTTCCGCATCCCGTACACTTTCGGAGGCACGTGCGTATTGACCACGGCATACGGCTGGCTCTCCGCTGCTGCCGGGTTGCCCGACTGGCCGCCAGGCGTCAACGTTCCGTTGCTTTCCTCGGCGGGCGTCGACGTTGCCGTAGAAGGCGTCTGGACCTCGTTGGTCAGCGCCCGCACCGCCACATCGGCGGCGCCCTTCGCCTCAGGCCCGCCCGCTGCACCACATCCTGTGACACCCACTGCCGCGAGCCAAATCGCGGCAGACATCGTCGCCATCTTGGCTTTCATCTTCCGCTTCCCCCGTATCTCTTGTCCTCTGGGCAAGGTACGGAGCCCGGAAGGGATGCCCGTACACCGCCCTCTTCGGGTACGAGGGTAGCGCGCCGAGTTCAAACGCACTTCAAGCGATTGGTGGAACTGAACCTGCCTTCCGCCGATCCTCGAAATTCGAGGTCTTTGTCCAGACGATGTGACATACCCTTTCGGTGACGGAGATGTGGGGTGGAAACGATGACCAGAAGCCGACAGTCGTTCTTGCACGGTGCGGCCGTGCTCGCCTTTGCCGGCATCGTCACCCGCGCGATGGCACTCGCCGTTCAGATGGTCATGGCCCGAACCATGGGAGTTCAAGGCTTCGGCCTGTTCCAAACCATCAGTCCCCCGTACCTCCTGCTCGTCACCCTGGCCACCTTTGGACTCCCACCCGCGGTCTCCAAGGTGATCGCAGAAAATCTCGCCGTTGGAGACGTCGCGCGCGCGCGCAAGGCGTGGATCACGGCGAACGCGTGGAGCGCCGCTTCCGGCTTGGCCATGGTGTGCCTCGCGTTTGCACTGTCGCCCCACCTGCATCGGTTCATGGACCCTCGAGCCATCCCCGCCTTCTTCGTGATGGTCTTCCGCATCCCTATTGTGTGCCTTTCCTCGGTGCTGAGCGGCTTTTACATGGGGATTCAAAATCAGACGCCGCCTGCGCTCGCGTGGATCGTAGAGACCACGGTGCGCGCCGCGGCGTCGGTGCCGCTCATGATCTGGATGAGCCCTTGGGGCGTCCGGTACGGCGCTCTCGCGCTTGTCATCGGCGGGGGCATGGGCGAACTCGCGGGCTATCTCACCATGCTCGCCACCTACGCGCTTCGCCATCGCCGCCTGCTCGTGACCGTTCAGCCAATGGCGCGGCCTGCCCGCGGCGTCGTTCGCGATCTCGCCCAAGTCGCCGTGCCAACGATGCTGTCCAATGTCTTAGGCGTCATCGCGTTCGCGGCGGAGCCCACGGTCATGTACCAGGCGTTTCTAGAAGCGGGGGTGTCGCGGCGCGAAGCCACCGCGATGTACGGCGCTTTCGGCATGGCCATGGAACTCCTGTTCATGCCGACCGTGTTGTCCGGCGCCATCTCCTCCGTCATCGTGCCAGCCATCTCCGAAGCCAAAGCGCTCCACGATGACCGGCTCGTCGCGCGCCGCATCGCCCAATCCATCCACGCCGCCATGTTCGTCGCGCTGTTTTCCGCTGCGCTGTTCATCGCCTCCGGCGAGGACGCCGCGACCGCGCTGTATCGAAATCCGACGGCTGGCCAGTTGCTCGCATATCTCGCGCCCTCGTGCCTGTTCTTTTACCTCAGTGATCCGCTCTTCGCCGTCCTCCAGGGACTAAACCGAGCGTTCGTCTCGACGGTCATCACGTTTCTGTCCAGCGCCATTCGCCTGGCGTGCATCTACGAGTTCGTCGCCGTGGGACATCAAGGGATCCGCGGACTTGCCTCGGCCGTGGCCACGAGCGGCATCGTCGCCGCGGTGCTCGGCATGCTCGCCGTGAGGCGGTATCACAAGCTCGACCTCGATCTCCGGATGAGCGTCAAGATGGCCACAGCCGCCGCCATCGCGTGGCTTCCCATGGGCGCTGTGCAGCATCATGCGGCGCTACAGGCCGCTTGGTTCCAGTTTGCGCTCTGCACCCTCGCCGGCATGATCACATACGTGCTCGCCGCGATGTACCTCGGGCTTGCCACCGTCGGCGACATTGCGCGGATCCCCGTGGTGGGTGAACCGCTGGCGCGCGCCTTGAGCCGATTGCCGTTTCTCGGCGCGCGCTGACGCGGGTTCAGGCCGGATCGTAACCGTTTGGATTTTGCGACTGCCAGCGCCAGGTATCCCGGCACATCGCGTCGAGATCCTGCGTGGCCCTCCAACCGAGCTCGCGCTCTGCTTTGGACGGATCGGCGTAGCTCACCGCTGCATCGCCGGGGCGCCTTGGGCCGATGCGATATGGGATGTTCCTCCCGCTTGCGCGTTCAAAGGCCTGAATGACCTCGAGTACACTGGAACCTTTTCCAGTCCCAAGATTGAAGGCCTCTGCACCCGTGTGCGACAACACCCAGTCGAGTGCGCGCACGTGCCCGGACGCTAAGTCCATCACGTGAATGTAGTCGCGCACGCCCGTGCCGTCGGGCGTCGGATAGTCTCCGCCAAACACAACGACCTCCGGCCGCTTGCCCACAGCCACTTGGGCCACGTAGGGGACCAGGTTATTCGGAATGCCCTGCGGATCTTCGCCGATCCGCCCGGAAGGATGAGCCCCGACAGGGTTGAAATAGCGCAGAAGTGCCGCGCCAAAGCCCTCGGTTGCCGCGGCGACGTCGCGCAAGATTTGCTCGATCATCGCCTTCGTCTGCCCATACGGGTTCACCGGAGCGATGGGCATGTCTTCCTTCAAGGGCATGTCATTTGAAGCGCCATAGACCGTTGCGGACGAGCTGAACACGATCTTGTTCACGCCGTGTTGCAGCATGGATTCGAGCAGATTCAGCGTGCTGCCGAGATTGTTTCGGTAGTAGCGAAGGGGCTGCGCCACCGACTCCCCGACGGCCTTCAGTCCGGCGAAGTGAATGACGGCTTGAAACGCATAGGCGCGAAAGACCTCCTCGAGCGCCTGGGCGTCGAGCATGTCCACCGAGTGCACGGGAAACGACTTGCCGGTGATCTCGGCGACGCGCCGCAGCGCCTCGGGCTTGGAATTCGCAAAATTGTCGATGGCGACGATGTCATAACCGGACTCGACGAGCGCCACACAGGTGTGCGAGCCGATGTATCCGGCCGCGCCAGTCACCAAAATCATGGCATCACCCCCAGCGAAGTAGGACCACGACCACTATACCAAAAAGGCTGCGGATCGCCATCCCGCCTCGCCCTCGCAGTCAACGGGCGCGCCGCCGATTGCGGAGAATCGTCGGCACGCCGCCCAAATCGCTCGACGGCCAGCGAATGAGAACGTCCCGCATCCCGTCCCTCCACGTGAACGGAAGGAGTGGCCACAAATAGGGCTTGCCGAAGGACTTGGTGGTCAGAAGCAGGAGGAACCAGGACGCCGTGCTCAGCAGGAAACCGCCCCAATTGAGCGCCGCGGTCCAGAGCATGATCCAAATGCGCGCCATCTGGTTGGCGGACGCCAGCTCGAAGGACGAGGTCGCGTACTGCGCCAGCATCACGAAGCCCATGTAGACCAGCACCTCAGGCTGAAGCAGTTGGATCTGCGTGGCAAACTGGCCAAACAGCAAGGCGGACACAATGCCGATGGCATTCGAAAGCGTGACGGGCACGTTCAGGACCGCGAGCCGAAGCACGTCGAGCGCAAACTCCGCCAACAGCAGTTGCGCCCAGAGCGGGAGCGGATCGTTCCGACTCGCCATGAAGAACTTCGCCCAGGAAGGAAGGAACCCTGGGTGCTGATTCGCGAGCATGAAGATGCCCGGCAGAAACACGCTCATCAAGACCGAGATGACAATGATCCAGCGCAGATACGTGCCCACAAGCGGAAACGAATGGTATTCCTGCGGATGCTGAATGTGTTGAAAGAAGGTCGTAGGCGCGATGATCACCTCGGCCGTGGCGTCCACGACGATCACGACGTGTCCCTCGATGAGCGCCGTGGCCGCAACGTCCGGCCGTTCCGTGTAGCGGACGATGGGATACGGATTCCACTTCACCTTGCCGATGAGATCGACCAACTGCTGCTCGCCCATCATCATGCCGCCCGTCTTGACGCTGCGGAGAAGTTCGCGAATGGCTGACACCGTCTCCTCATCGGCCACGTCCTTCAGGTACATGAGACTGACGTCGGTCTGGCCGCGGTCGCCCACCTGATACAGCTCGTTGCGAAGGCGAGGATCGCGCAGCCGGCGCCGGATGAGCGTCGTGTTCATCAGCATAGTCTCGGTGAATCCGTCGTGATTCCCGCGAACCACGCGCTCGATCATCGGCGGTTCGATCCCGCGCATCGGATACACGCGGGTGTCGACGACGAGCACCTTGTCGTACCCGTCGATGAACGTCACAAGCGGCCCGGAGAGGATGAAGCGGACCGCGTCCGACATCTGATCGATCACCTGGACCTGCACGAAGTCGATGTGCGTATTCAGGTAGAAGACCAGCTCCTCGATGTCGTAGGCCTGACCCTCGTGTTCGCGCTCAAACGCCTCGACGTTTCGGTGAAAGCTGTCGAGCACGAGGACGACGTTCATCGTGAGAAAGAAGCCGTTCGTCACATACGACATCATGTTCAGGCGACCGTACCGGAAGGGCTTGGCCATGATGTCCCACGTGGTGCCGATACCGAGGAGCTGGTTAATATAATTGACGTTGTGCTCCAGTGTTCGGCTGATGGGCTGGCTCACCAGGGGCTCGGCCGACTGTCGCATGGTATCTCCTCCGTCTCTTGATGTACATGTCCCATCCTATCCATGCCTTGGATTTCGCGTTTTTATGTGCTTCGGAACCCGCCCGGGCGTTTGGTTCTGACCATCTGCGCAGCGCGAAGGGCATACAGCGCGCCGGGAAGGAGGACGACGGTCACAAGGAAATAGCTCGGGACATCCCGGAGGATGAAGTTTGTAACATCAAACACATTTCGAAACAGATAATTGGACAGCGACCACCCCAGAAGGGCGAGGGGGACGGGGATCCACGTCCGCTCGGGCGATCCGCTCATGTCCTTCACCGCCTCGCCCACGGCGAGTTGAAAGGCTGCGAGCTTCAGGACGAGCGTGATGGACACGCCCATGACGTACAGCGTGTCGAGGCGCTCGACGAACTTGCCTTGTCGGATGGCTCGAACGAGTTCGAGGACCGGGTAGTTCAAATAGCTGGCAGGTTCGCCGAGGACGCCCACGGTGAGCGTCACGAGAACCGACAGCACGAAGGCACTAATGGCTCCCGCAACGAGGATGTCCCACGGCAGCGTGCGAGGCGAGCGGAGCACTGGAACCCACTGCAGCGCGATGGCAAACTCCAGGCCGTAGGCAAATGCAGGCACGACAGCTGCGCGCCAGGCGGCGCCGGCGGGATCGCCGAGGAGCGGTCGAAAGGACGACGTGTCAAACAACCGAGCCGCGAGAAGGAACAAGACCGGGGAGACGACGGCGGCAAGCGGCAGGATGAACTCGTTCACGCGCGCCACCACTTCGATGCCGAGGTACGCCAGGTACATGGATACCGCAAACGCGATGGCACTCAGAAGAAAATCCGGCGTGTTCGGCAAGATGGAGATGCCGATGAAGGCGCTCATCTCGCGGCCGATGGTGGCCATCGTGACAAAGCCGTACGCGAGATACCAGATCCCGTAGGCGCGGCCAAGCGTGGGACCGAGCACGTCGATGGCGGCCTGGGTGAGGGTTCGCCCGGGAAACAGGCGCACGTGTGCCAGCGAAAGGACCGCGCATATCACGGCGCCCAGGAGCAATCCAAAGCCTGAAATCCATGCGTCGCGGAGCGTGAATTGAGCGATGGTACCGGGCATGGTGACGATGCCCGTCCCCAGCACAGTCCAGATGAGCATGAGGATGAGTTGATAGCGTGAGATCTGAATCACGAGTCACGCCTCCTGCGGCCCGGCCCGCCCCCCGTACAACCACGAGCTCGGACCGGAAAATGCGAGATCGAACAGATGAAGCGGGCCCAGACGAGGCCACAGATGGACATCGGCCGCAACCGCGACTCCAATGGCCAGTGCGGTCAACAGGAACCACGCCACCCACTCGCGCCACGACTTGGGCACCCATCTGCGAAAGTCCACGACAGCGCCGAGAATGGCCCACAGGACGGCCCAAACGCTCGTCATGAAGAGCCCTCCCTTCCCTTCGCCTCCTGGGCAAACGGGGTTGTGCTGGCGAGCTGGCCATGAACGATGTGAGGTTCGATGTCATACTCGACCTGGAGGCGCTTCCACGCCCCGTCGCGCAGTTGGATGCCCTTCTCCGCGCACGCGTTGGTCAAGCCAAAGGCGTCCATATCGACGGCTCGGGCCTGGTCGAGGGCCTTGGCGAGGCGATGTTCGACGTCCTCGCGGATGGCTTGCTCCAGTGCCGCAAACGTGTTCGCGCTCATCTTCTCGCTCGCTTGCCAACGCTCAATCTCGCCCGTCCCGCGCCAGACCACGCGCACCTTCGGGGATTGACCGGAAGTGTCCACTACGAGCCGCGTCGAAGTGCGCAGCCAATGCACCCCGATGGCGCCCTGGCGTCCGCCCTTTGCCCAGGGAACCACCTCGCGCACATCCAAAGTGCGCCCCAACCACCAGGCGTTGTCCAGCAACCGGCCGCGATCGACGATGGCCAACTTTCCATCTCGCTGCAGGTAAGCCAGTCCCTTGACTTCGGGCGATCCGCCAGGTCCCTCTTCGATGGCCGCGAGCGGTGCGACACCCGACGGCCGAAGCAGCGCCTTCACCACGTGGAGCTCGTCGCTCGCGAGGCACGCCTCCCTGCGCGATGCCTCATCCACGAGATCTCGGATGACGAGCGAGATAGGCTCTGTCTGCCCCGTGGATTCCCGCAGCACGGACTCAGCGGACGTCGGCGTGATGACCCAGAGCTGGCTGCGGCGCAACTGCCGATCTCGCTCGAGCGCGTCCGCGATGGGCGCGAAGTCGCGAAGGGCATCTTCCGAAAACAGCACAAGCGCGTTGTGCTGCAGGTACAGCGAATGGGAGAGCTTCGCTTGGAGACTGCTCATGGCCTCTTCAAACGTCGGCGCGTCCGCCGACACAATCCAATCCGGCGCGTTGCCCTGCGAGTTAGCGTTCTCGCCCGTCGCCGGGTTGTCCGCGCCTCCGGGTTGGACGAGATCCATGGACAGCCGCACACTGTGTCCCTCTCGATCCACGCCCATGCCCGTCGCAATGTACAGGTGATCGATGTCGTTGTAATCGCACCCGGTCACAAAGGCGGCGCAAAGCAAGGCGGCCGTGATCGCGCTCGGGCGCTTGCGCACGGTCACCCATTTCACCATGGACGCCACCTCCACCGCGGCGACTGCTTGCGCGCGGGATGTTTCGGGACACGATCGCGCTTCACCGGTTGAAACTGGCGCGGCCTTCCCTGCATCATCCACCACGGCGCGCGGATGATCACGTCCTTCATATCGCGGATGAAAGTTGGGGCGATGGGCGCGAGATACGGCACGCCGAACGATCGGAGAGACGCCATGCGGCCCAAAAGCGCGATGCCCAGCATGAGCACCCCGTACAGGCCGAACAGCCCCGCGGCCAGCACGAACGGAAACTGAAGCAGCCGCGCGGCCTGCACCAGGCCGAGGGCGGGCAGCGTGAACGATGCCACGCCCGTGGCCGAGACAATGATGACCATGCCCGGGGATACGAGCCCAGCACGAACCGCCGCGTCGCCAATGACGAGCGTGCCGACGATGCTCACAGATTGCCCCACTGCCCGCGGCAAACGGGTTCCGGCCTCGCGAAGCGCCTCGAAGGCCACCATCATGCCGAGCGCCTCGATGACCGTCGGAAACGGAATGCCCGAGTGTTGTGCCGCCACGCTCACCAAGAGCGGCGTCGGCAACAAGTCCTGGTTGTACGTCAAGAGCGCCACGTACAATGCGGGCAACAGCACGGAACTCCAAAACATCAGGTGCCGCAGGAGGCGAAGCGGCAAGGCAAGCGAATAGTGCATGTAGTAGTCTTCGGGCGAACTCAGATTCATGGCGAAGGTCACAGGCACCATCAGACACGTCGGCGATCCGTCCGCGATGATGGCCACCCGCCCCTCCATCAACCCTGCCACCACGCAATCCGGCCGCTCCGTCTCCTCCGTCGTCGGAAACACCGAGAAGCGCGGGTCGTTGATGAACTCGCGCACCTCGTTGATGTCCGCGACATAGTCGACGCGAATTTGCGAGATCCGCCGCCGCACCTCGCACAACAGGTCGGACTTCACCACGCCTTCTTCATACAAAATTGCGATCTCGCACGGCGACGTCTCGCCGACCATGAACGTCTCAATCTTCAACCGTGGCGACTTAAGGCGCTTGCGCACCAAGGCCAGATTGACGGACAGACGTTCGATGAACGCTTCCTGCGGGCCGTGTAGGGTGGGTTCGTTCTCCGAGCGGTCCACGGACCTGGCCGGCACTCGATCGAGCCGCCATGCCTGCGCCGAACTGGCCCCGTCTCGGGCGATCACGGCACATCCGTCGAGGACAGCTCGAACGGCAGCAGAGAGCGTTTCCACCTGTTGCGTGGCAACGCCCGGATGCGGGATCTCCCTGCGCCCGCGGGCGCCCCCAGCGTCGCGCAGCGCGAGCAGTGCCTCCTGCAGCTTGTCGGCGTCCACCAGCCCTTCGAGCCACACCACGACGCCCGTGTCGCGCTGCGTCGACCAGGGTTGCACGCGGAGATCAGGACACGGCTCGAGGCGTTTGGCCATCTGTTTCGCCACTTCCGCGGCCCTGCGTGCCAGAACCTCCTGTCTCAAGCTCACCCACACCTCGCAATCCGCTCTCTCACCCCCTAATTTGTAGAAACCAAGGTGTTTTCATGTATGGCATCTGATCGCCAAACCAGAACAGGGGCTATCCCCGAGTGCCGCACCACTCGAGAACGCCCCTGTTCATATGACCCTCGTGCTACGCCATCCTTGCGATCAGCCGTGCACCGCCGAGAACCCCGGAACTCCGTCGAAGGTATAGAGATTTTCGGTCTTGATGACGTCGAATCCGGCCTCAATCAACCTCCGCTGCAACTCCACAACCTCCGCGGGCTGAACCGGCGCGCCGCCTTCTTTGCGGAACCGACAACGCCAGTGATCCGTGCAGAACGTCTCCGGTAGACCGTTCGGCCACACCTTGATGCCGCGATTCGTGATGACCTCGAGTTTCAATTCATTTACGTGGTTCTGGCTCAACTTGCTGCCGAGATCGTCAGGCGCCCCCGGGCCCCAGTCGAGGAAAACGTCCACGCCGACGAGCTGCTTTTCCGCCTTCGGCCCCGGTTGCCACGCGCGCCTTGCGATTCCAGCCGCATCTTGACGGTACGACACAGGCTTCAGAATCTGCGGGCGCTCGCCTAAGCGCTCAATCACGGCGTCCGCGAACGCGTCGGTCCCCACCAGCTTTTGCTGGAACCCTCGCGGTAAATGTCGCGCGTGTGAATGCCGTCCTCGATGGTGCGGAGCCAGGCGAGGTGGATTTTCTTCCGCCACGGCCGGCTGCCCGATGTGAATCAGCATCATGACGGCGGCGAGCAAGAGCCCGGACGGATTGGCGATGTTCTGGCCTGCGATGTCCGGTGCAGAACCGTGAATCGCCTCGAACATCGCAAACCCGTCGCCAATGTTAGCCGACGGCGCCAGACCCACCGAGCCCGACAACTCCGCTGTCACGTCAGACAAGATATCGCCGTACAGATTCGGCATGACCACCACATCGAACCGCTCCGGCGTGTTAGCGAGGCGGGCCGCGCCAATGTCCACGATCATCGTCTCGTGCTCGAGATCCGGATACTCAGCCGCGATGCGCTCGAACTCCTTGTGAAAGAGCCCGTCGGTGAACTTCATAATGTTGTCCTTGACAAAGCACGTGACCTTCTTGCGCCCATTTGCACGCGCATAATCAAACGCGTACCGGATGACCCGCTCAGAGCCGGGCTGCGTGATGAGCTTCAGGCACTGATACACCTGCTGCGTCTGACGATGCTCGATACCCGCGTACAGGTCTTCCTCGTTCTCGCGGATGATGACGAGATCCATCTTCGGATGCGTCGTCTCCACGAACGGGCTGTACGCAACCGTCGGGCGCACGTTGGCGTACAAGTTGAGCGCCTTGCGCAGCGTGACGTTCAAGCTCTTGTAGCCTCCGCCCTGCGGCGTCGTGATAGGCGCCTTGAGGAGCACGCGCGTCCGCCGTACGCTTTCCCAAGCCTTCGGATCCATGCCGTTGTCAATGCCGCGCTTATACACCTTCTCGCCGATCTCGACCGTCTCAATGTCGAGTTCTGCACCCGCAGCTTCCAAAATGCGCAGGGTCGCAGTCATGATTTCGGGACCAATTCCATCGCCGTACGCAACAGTAATCGGTGTTTTCGCCATCGAGAAGACCCCTTCAACCACAAATTGATGATTAACGATCCGTCATCGGTACGACCGTAGTGTATCATAGCTCACACAAGCTCCATGTTGTCAACCAATCGTGAAAAGTCTTCTACCATATTGTGAACAGATTTTTACTGAACATTCACAGTTAAAGTCTCAATTGGTGGTGTAAATTCTGAGCTTGATCTTGGCGAGAAAGCCATCGAGTGCACTCTACTAAAAGTGGCCAAACAATCAGTAGAGGAGGCACTCGATGGTGTTAGGTTAAAACAGTGGACACAGCGAATCGAGAATGTAAGAATAAGTCGATTCGAGGTGAGCCACGTGACATAAAAATACGACAACGACTTTAAACTCCATGCTGTTCAACTCGCTTTGGAAGGCCACAAGGCAGCAAGTGAAATCGCACGCGATCTCGGGATATCTGTGAAGAGTTTGTACGGGTGGATCGCGAAGTATCGCGAAGATCCTGAAACCCCCGTTCGTCGGAAGCGGAAACCTGAGACCGGAAGCGAAAGCGATGCGCGATCTGGAGCGGGAAAATCGCAAATTGCGAGAGGAGAATGAGATCCTAAAAAAAGCCATGCGCATCTTCACCAACGACCGGAAGTAGTGTATGCCTGGATCCACAAGCACCGCTCCGAATTTCCGGTTCAGAAGATGTGCAAAGTCCTTGGCGTATCTCGGAGCGGCTACTACGCATGGCGCGGACGGCCCGAAAGTCTTCGGGGCCAAGCGCAGGAAGCGACGGATTCGTCGCATTCATGAGCTGTTCCTGCAATCTCGTCGATTGTATGGGAGTCCAAAGATCACAGCGCTCCTACGTCGGGACGGGGAACGCATCGCACAAAAGACGGTAGCGCGTCTCATGCGAGAGCACGGGCTTCGGAGTCGTACCGTACGCAAGGTAGTGTCTCGTCAAGTGGTGGAATTTCACCGTGCGTGTCTCATGTGTGTGACATGGTCGGCTTTGACCCTTGGGAACCTTATCGACCGCCTTCACGCTTCGTCAAGGGACGCTTCGCTCGCCCCTCGGGCGCCCTTGACGGAGCGCTCGCCGGTCGATTCTAAGTCGTTAGGGCCAAAGCCTCGATGTGCGTGGGTTAGCACCACCTCGCCTCATGTGTCTATTTTTGTAACAGGGCTGCCGCTGCGAGCTGGGGCTTGTTCGGTTTGAGCTTGGCCATCGACTCCAAGCTGAAGTACCGCCGTGCCACGAGCCACTCTTCGTGTTGCTCCTGCAAAATCGCGCCTGCCAGTCGCAACACCGCGTCCCGGTTGGGGGAAGATGCCCACGACGTCCATCCGCCTCCGCATCTCCCGATTCAGGCGCTCCAGCGGATTGGTCGAGCAGATCTGTCGCCAGTGCTCGAAAGGCAACGCCATGAACGCCAACACATCGTCTTCCGCATCGGCGAATATACGATTCAATCCCCGCTTTCGCCTCGGCAAAGCTGCTGTATTCCTGCAGTCAGACCTCCTCTTCTTTCAGCGACCGGAAGAATCGCTCGATGTATCCGTCAGCGTCGGGGTTGTTGAAACCTGTCCGCTCGTGGTTGATTTGGCAGGCTTTCATCGCTTCGATGAAACGTCGACTTGTCATCTGGCAGCCGTTGTCCGTTCGAAGCGTCAAACCGGCACCTTGAACGCCGTTTGGGAAACGATAATCCAGCGCCATATCCACAGCATTCAGCAAGTCCTCCGTACGACAGAATCGGGAAAACGAGTATCCCACAATCTCTCGGTCATAGGCGTCAATCACGGCAAACAGATAACCCCATCCGTCTTTCCCGCACCACACCTTGGTCATGTCACATTGGAAATGCTCATTGGACCTAGTCACCGGTATCTTGTGGTATTGAGTCAATACAATGGACACATCAAAACCGAGAATGTACAAGATTTCCTGCCCGATGCGCTGCCTGGGCCGTGCTTGACATGGAGCCTCCGCGGGCATGATGTCGCGTTTGACCGCAGCCGAGCCACGCTCGCCCTTGGAAGACCGGCCAGGCTATCATGCCCGCCTCTCCACGTCAAGCACTCACTTGGCCATCTGCACCGACACCTTTCAACTTCGCCTCGAAGTATTGGCGCTCGACGTCATCGGGCGTCCGATATCCAACTGCACCGTGGATCCGTTGTCGGTTGTACCAGATTTCGATGTACTCGAAGATCCGTCGGATGGCCTCAGCTCGCGTCCGGAATCTCTCGAGGTACACGAGTTCTCGCTTGAGCACGCTGTGGAATGATTCCATACAAGCATTGTCATAACAATTCCCTTTCCGACTCATGCTTGCCGTCATCCCATAGGCTCTGAGCCGGTTCTGATACGCTTGCGACGCATACTGGCCTCCACGATCCGAATGGTGCAGGACAACGCCGTCGGGTTGCTGCCTGTGTTTGTGTGCTTGCTCCAACGCGCGGATGCAGAGCTCTTTGGACATCCTCGCACCTGCGCTCCAACCCACAATCTTACGGCTGTACAGATCCTCAACGCTGGCAAGATACACCCATCCTTCATCCGTGGGGATGTAAGTGATATCTGCCATATAGACCTGTCCTGGCCGTTCTGCCACAAAACGCTGATGGAGGACGTTCTCATGCACGGGATGACGATGCTTCTAATCGGTTGTCGCTTTGTACTTGCGTACGGTACGACTCCGAAGCCCGTGCTCTCGCATGAGACGCGCTACCGTCTTTTGTGCGATGCGTTCCCCGTCCCGACGTAGGAGCGCTGTGATCTTTGGACTCCCATACAATCGACGAGATTGCAGGAACAGCTCATGAATGCGACGAATCCGTCGCTTCCTGCGCTTGGCCCGAAGACTTTCGGGCCGTCCGCGCCATGCGTAGTAGCCGCTCCGAGATACGCCAAGGACTTTGCACATCTTCTGAACCGGAAATTCGGAGCGGTGCTTGTGGATCCAGGCATACACTACTTCCGGTCGTTGGTGAAGATGCGCATGGCTTTTTTTAGGATCTCATTCTCCTCTCGCAATTTGCGATTTTCCCGCTCCAGATCGCGCATCGCTTTCGCTTCCGGTCTCAGGTTTCCGCTTCCGACGAACGGGGTTTCAGGATCTTCGCGATACTTCGCGATCCACCCGTACAAACTCTTCACAGATATCCCGAGATCGCGTGCGATTTCACTTGCTGCCTTGTGGCCTTCCAAAGCGAGTTGAACAGCATGGAGTTTAAAGTCGTTGTCGTATTTTTGTGTCACGTGGCTCACCTCGAATCGACTTATTCTTACATTCTCGATTCGCTGTGTCCACTGTTTTAACCTAACACCTGTCAACAGCGGATTAAAACTCCCCAAAAAAATCGCGCCCGATTCCTCAAAAACAGCGGATTCGATTCCCCAAAATCATCGCGATTCGTTCCCCACACATGTGTTCGCTTCGTCTCTTGTTGCCGAGAATCCGTGCGTAACGCCAGCTCGCAGCTTGTCTTTCATGCGGTAACTGTTGCCACGGATATTCACGGTCGTTGCATGATGCAACAAACGGTCGAGTAAGGCGGCGGCCAGGACCTGGTCGCCAAAGAGCGTTCCCCAATTCGTGAAACTCGTGTTGGACGTGATGAGCAACGACCCTCGCTCGTACCTCTCTGAGACCAGCCGGAAAAAGTTCGCGGCGTCGAGCGCGTCAAGAGGCAAGTAGCCCACCTCATCACAGATCAGAATCTTTGGCTGCGTATAGACTCGGAGCCGCCTGTCCAGCCGCCCTTCTTGGTAGGCTCGGCGTAAATCGCTCACGAGTTTCTGCATGGTGACGAAGTAGACGCTCATCCGCTGGCGAATCGCCTCCATGCCGAGGGCCACGGCCAAATGCGTCTTTCCCACCCCTGGAGGCCCTAGGAAAATCACGTTTCCGCATTCTTGGACAAACGTTAGCGTTGCGAGCTCTCGGATTTGGCGCTCATCCACAGATGGCTGGAACGAGAAGTCGAAGTCGGCGAGTGTCTTGTGGAACGGGAAGTTCGCCAAGCGCAGCCGAGCCTGCATGGCCCGGCTGTGCCGCTCCTCCTGCTCAGCCTCCAGCAAACGCTGGAGAAATGCGACATAGGTCGCCTCTTGCCCGGCGGCCCACTCCACGCACGCCGGCAAGACGGCAGCAGCTCGCTTCAAGCCCAGGTCCAACAGTTGTTCCTCGACCTGAGCGACCACCAATGCCTCGCTCATTGCACATGACCTCCCATGGCGATCTGTTCATAGACCCTAAGCTCGCGCTGCTCCACGTCCGGATCGACTTGCCATCCCGCTGTCTTACCCCGCGCTGGATTCGCGGTGTCCCGAGGGAGGTTCTTGTAGTGCTCGGGATCCGTGGAGATTTGATGCTTGCCGGACAGCACGCAATGTTCTGCAATCACCTGTCCGCCGTACTCGATTTGCAGGCGGCCAGACTCGAATTCCCGAACCAGGACCGTGTGGCCCACATACGACCAGGGAACAGTGTACAAGTTCGTGTTCCAGGAGACCCGGCAGTCACTCATCACCTTCCGAAGACCTGCACAAGCCAACACATATGGGGTGGCCGGTAGCGGTTGCAGCTTCTCAGCTTGAAACCGCACGATGGGCTGTTCATGTGTCGTTCCGTGGATGCGGACGTTGGCGACGTGATCGCGCCACCATGCGACCTGTCGGTTCAAATCCGCTTCGTCCACAAAGGCAACTGGCCAGAAGTTGTCCCGGATATAGCGAATGGGCCGTTCTACCTTGCCTTTGGTCTGGCTCCGGCGGGGCCGACATGCCTTGGGCACGAATCCGTAGAACTTGGCAAAATCGAGATACGCCTGTTGCCAGTCCACGTGACCCTGACCGTCATTGGCGACGACCAAAGACGAACAGTTGTCGCTGAGAATCACCCGAGGCACACCGCCAAAGAACTCCAGCGCGTTGCGAAGGGCCTGAAGGATATGCAGCTGGTCCGCCGCTTTGATAAACTCAACGTAGAGCATGCGGGAGTAGGCGAGTACCATGGCGAAAGCCCAAATCGTTCGTCGCTGACCGTGCGAATCGTAGTAGGGGAAGGCCCAAGTCGATCTGGGCTTGTTCACCAGGATCCGACTCAAAGCGCTCAGTGGCCTTGGCGAGACCACCGGACGAAGCGGATGCATGAACTCACGCAGGACGGTGATCCCGCCGGTATAGCCTTGCTCCCGAATCTCTCGTAGAATTCGTTCAGCGTTGAGCACACCAAGTTGCATGCGCTGCTTCACGTAATCTTTGTAGGGCTCGAGTTTGGAACCTTTCTTTCGCTCCCCACGCGACGCTCTTGCGCCCTGCTTCTCCTCCACCGATGAATTCAGTGCACTGCGAATGGTCTTTCGGTCATAGCCGAATCTTCTGGCCAGCTCCGAGATGCTGACGCCTGCCTCGTAGAGTTGCCTGATTTCCATCCTCTCGTCCTCCCTCATAACGGGCACCTCCCATGAATGGATGACAGGTGCCACGATTCGACATGGGGTGTGGGGAATTCATCCCGATGATTTTGAGGAATTGAGGCCGATGATCTTGGGGAATTCTCATCCGATGTTATTGGGGATTTTACAACCGATGTTGACAAGGACTCCCGAACCCGGTCGCTGAGATACACTCGCTCCCGGGTTTCCTTCTTTCCCAGACACGCGGTTTCAATGGGCAGTTTGGCAATCGGTTTGCGAAAGTAGTACAGAAACCCGCCTTTGAAAGGCGTTTTCCGCTCGTCTCCTTCCGTCCTGGGCACACAAAGGTGTCTTTCCGAGGCCGATAACGGAATCGTGTCTTCGCCAGGACACCGGCGTTTCGTGAAGGAATCTCCGGCTTTGCGCCATGGCTGCGAATGGCGTTTCGATTCCCGATCGAGTCATAGCCTTTGTCGGCCACCACCGAAGTAAACCGATGCCCTTTGCGGACGTCCTGTTCAAGCAGTTCTGGCAGGTGCTCTCCTTCGTGTTCGTTCCCGCTCAATATTTGAACAGAAGTGACAATCCCAGAGGCATCCATGGACGCGTGGGCTTTGTAACCAAAAACGGAGTCCGTTTGTTTTTGAATCCCCACCTGCCGTCCGGGTCGATCAAGTTGGTCACACCCCCTTCCCCCGACAGAATCTGTGCCACCGTGTCCCGCAAAGACTGCAATTCCGTATGGCCCGCAGCATCAACCGCGTCGAGCAAGTGTTGGGTCAACTTCTCCTCTTTGGCCAGGTCCGGCTCGGATGCATTCGTGTACTCTTCTTGTAGCTGGTTCGCCGTCTCCGCAGCGGTCTTGGCATCTATGCGCTCCCAAGCACGGAACAGACGCCGCCGTGCAGCACGGAGTAACTCCTTCCGGTTTTGTACGGCTGCATTCGCCGAAATCACCGTGGCATCCACACACTGCCGTTCCCTTCAAGAAGCCCCTTTTGGCGGGCCTGTTCCACGATGCGGTCCAATAGCCGGGCGCATCGTTCAGGTCCCAGTCGGCGGCGGAACACGACCAGGGTGGAGTCGTCAGGGGTATCGTCATCCAGAGAAAGTGGGCAAAGGCACGATACAACAGGTTGTACCGCAGCTCCTCTGCAACCCGTACGTCTGACAGGTTGTAGAAGTACGCGAGAAACAGCACACGCAGGAGCTGTTCAGGCGCATAGGCGGGACGGCCATGATGGAGACTATACAGATCGCGGGTTTCTTCTTCCACGAAAGAAAGTCGATATGTTGGTCAATGGCAAGAAGAATGTGATTCTCCGGCAACAGCTTTCGAATCAACCAGTCATCCCATAGCGAACGTGAATCCGGGAAGCGCGTGAGCATGAGGATCAGTCCTCCAGCATCAGACGGCGATTGTACTCGCCCAGTTTCTGTAGCGCCTCTCGCGCGGCGCGAAAACGCTCAACCCCAGTGCGTACGACATCCACTTTGTCGGCGGGGACGTGGCAGGTACGCGTCCGGCCATTCTCCGACCACGTCAGCAGGTAGTACGGCCCGTGTTTTTGCCCGGAATGGCAGATGCAATTGGGTTTGCCACAAGTGCGGTAGGTTTCAACAAGTGAGCCAGCGATCGCTCCATCGAGATGAGCGAGCAAGTGTTGCTGTTGACGATTTCGATGTAGGACGAGGATGCTTCTTTTAGACAAAGGGATCACCACCAATCCGATGTGTTATACACATATAAGAATACCGTGAAATCGCCCAATGAACAATGACTTTTTCAGAGCTCTCGTCCTACCGTACGATTCATTTCACAACGTGTATCAAAAGCAAAAATCCCTTGCAGTACAAGGGATTTCGCGACTAGCAGTATGGTGGGCGTTGACGGACTCGAACCGCCGACCCCCTGCTTGTAAGGCAGATGCTCTCCCAACTGAGCTAAACGCCCTCTGGAGCTCCCAACCAGGCTTGAACTGGTGACCTCATCCTTACCATGGATGCGCTCTACCAACTGAGCTATGGGAGCACGAGGAATGAAGGGGAAAAATGGCAGGGGCGGCAGGATTCGAACCCACGACATGCGGTTTTGGAGACCGCCGTTCTACCAGCTGAACTACGCCCCTGCGTGGAATCTGTGGAGGATGAACCTTGTGCCACCCTCCACCGTTTGGAGCCAGCGACAGGAATCGAACCTGCGACCCACTGATTACAAGTCAGTTGCTCTACCTACTGAGCTACGCTGGCATTGTCGCGGCGAGGATCAATATAGCACGGGGCGCTTCGGATTGTCAACCCTTATTCGTCGCCAAATCCATCACCCACCGACGCACAACAGTCCTCGCCCAATCCTCGTTATTCCGCCGGCTGATCAGCCTCCGCACTTGGTTCGGGTTGCACGAGCGATACCGCCCGCATGGGCGCGAACGTGGAGATGGCGTGCTTGTAGATGAGCTGCTGCTTGCCGTCCGTCTCCACGACGATGGTGAAGTTGTCGAACGCGCGGACCAGTCCGCGGATTTGAAAACCGTTCACCAGGTACACGATGACCGGTATTCGCTCTTTGCGCACCTGATTGAGAAATGTGTCCTGAATGTTGACTGACGACTTCGACATGCTACGATTCACTCTCCAATCTGCAGGTGCTGGATCTATTCGCAGTCGACCATCCGATATCCTGCAAAAAGTGGTCGACATGTGCCCACAATCGCGCGATCTCGTCCGTCGAAAACAGTCCATCGCTGCCTTTTGCAAACCAGTGCACTCGCGGATCGCGCCGAAACCATGACCACTGCCGCTTGGCGAACCGCCTTGTGTTCTGTTGTATGATGCGAATTGCCTCCTCCTCCGATACAGCACCGGACAGATACGCGACCACTTCCTTGTAGCCTATGGCCTGCATGGCCGTCCCATCCATCGGCACGCCGGCCGCAAGCAGGCGCTTGACCTCGTCCACCAGCCCGAGGCGCCACATCATTTCCACCCGCCGGTCGATGCGCTGATACAGCGCCTCGCGCGGCATCGTGATACCGATGACCAGCGCCTCGTACCGCCCTTGCCGCGGCGTCCAGTCGTAGTCTTCCGACATGCCTGTGCCCCGCACCATCGCGACCTCGAGTGCACGAACAATCCGCTTCCGGTCGTTCGGATGAATCATCCGGGCTCGCTCCGGGTCCTTCGCGCGCAGTTCCTCGTACAGCGCCTCCACGCCTTCCTCGTCCGCGCGCCGCTCGAGCGCCTCGCGCAGATGGGCGTCCTCCGGCGTCTGCGAAAAGTCGAGATCGTCGAGGAGGGCCCGGACATACAATCCCGTGCCGCCGCACACCACGGGAAGGCGGCACCTCGCGACAATCTCGTCGATGACCATGTCCACCTGCCGCTTCCACTGCGCAACCGTGAATTTCTCCGCAGGGTCGGCGATGTCAAGCAGGTGATGGGGAACCCCGCGCATCTCGTCCGGGCGAAGCTTCGCCGTCCCGATGTCCATGCCCCGATAAATCTGCATGGAATCCGCCGAGACGACCTCTCCACTGTAGCGCAGCGCGATCTCGACGCTGAGTTCGCTCTTGCCGACGCCCGTCGGCCCGACCACGCAGACAATGGGTTTCCTGTCGGTCATCGTGGCTTCCTCCATACACCGTACGCGAATCGGCCCGCGGTGCGGTCGGGCTCAAGATCCAGCGCCTCGAATACGCCCGATTTGGGCCGCTCCTTGACGATCACGGCCCTCCGTGCGACGCGCTTGGCCTCTTCCAGGGCCTCACGCGACAGCGGCGCTTCCCAGGCGACGGGCCGAATGGGCTGCATGTGCGCGGACTGGCGCACGGGCTCGCGAAACATCGGGTCAAAGTACACGACGTCCGCGCTGTCGTCGGGCTGGGCCTTCAGCCAATCGGCGTGATCGCCAGGAACGAGCGCCACCCGCTTGAGGAGCGCGGCTTCGCGCGGATGAGCCTCACACCCGTAAACCTGCACGGCGCGGAGCAAGCCGTAGAGCACTGGCGAGCGCTCGAGACCTATGACGCGCCCTTCCGGCCCGACGGCCGCGGCGAAGACCAGTGCGTCGGTGCCAAGCCCCAACGTGGCGTCGACGATCACGTCGCCCGGCGAAACCCCGGCAAGTGCGAGCAGGCGATCATGTTCTCCCTGCTCGAGCCTCCTCAGCCGTTGATGGGCCATGCTCGGGTGGAAAAAGAGCGGGTGCTCGACGCCGCGCACGTGCACGACGGCCGGATCGGCCACCACCACGGCGGCGTCCGCGTCGGCGAGGAAATGGGCGATGCTCTGGCCGCGTCTTGGCACAGCGACGCCGCCAAACCAAGCCGCCATCTCCGACGCGCGCGTCACCTGATCGGCTTTGGGGCGAAGCGGCGTGGTCACAAGGATCCGCATATTCTCCTTGCAAGCCTGTGTCATACGATCCTCCGAAACGATCTCGCCAATTCCCGTTCGGTCATGCGCAGAAACACGGGGCGACCATGCGGGCAATGATAGGGATCCCGCGCGCGGGTCAATCTTCGACAGAGCGCTTCCATCTCCGGCATGGTGAGCACGTCGTGCGCTTTGACGGCCGCCTTGCACGCCCGGGTCGCTAGCCGGTGCATGATATCAGGGGCGGTCGCCTTTGCCCCCATGGACGCGAGGTCATCCAGCGCGTCGCGAAGGAGCGCGGCGTAGTCGAGCCCCTGCCACGAATCGGGAATGGTGCGCACCAGCACGGTGTGGGCGCCGAACGGGTCGATCTCGATTCCGAGCGCGAGGAGTTCCTCTCGGCAGGCCATGACCTCCTCGAAAACCGACGGCCTAAGCGAAAGTTCAAGAGGTGTCAGAAGCGGCATGGGCTGAATGTCGCCGTGTTCCCATGCGTCGAGCAGATCCTCGTACAGCACGCGCTCGTGCGCGGCATGCTGATCAATGATATACAGGTCATTCCCATCTTCAGCCAGGATGTAGGCGCGGAGCGCCTGCCCGATAGGGCGAAGCCTCCAGTCCGTGGGCCGCTCCTGCTGGACCTCGCGCTTGTCCTCGGCGTGGTTTGCCTCCGTCTTGGGCTCAGCCTCGAGCTGCGAAGCCGCCGATTCGCGCACCGCGAGCGCAGACTCCCAAACCTCTCTCGGCGCGGCCGTTCGGCCTGTGCCTTGGCCGAATGAAAGCGAGCGCGCCAGGTGACGCGGGGGCTCCTTGGGATCTGCGCCGGGCGACGGACTCTGCTGCATCTCGCGCGTGCGCTCCGGCACCTCCGGCAAGCGCTCTGGCTCCTCCGGCAACTTGAGTGGCACGGGGGACCCGATCGGAGCGCTCGTCCGCACGCGTGGAGACGCCGTGAGCATCGCGTTATCCAGGGCCTCCCGAACGGCCGATTCGACGAGTTGGCAGACGTCGCGCTCCTCGCTCAGGCGGACCTCCCATTTTTGTGGATGGACATTGGGATCGACCAGCGCCGGGTCCATCTCGAGGTACAGGGCATAGACGGGATATCTCCCCACCATCAGCCGCTCGCCATAGGCGCGCTCCACGGCCTGCTGTACGACCAGATTGCGCACGGGCCTGCCGTTGATGAAGAGGTAACCGTGCTGCCGGGAGGAGCGGGCCTGCGTCGGTCGGCCCACGTATCCGTGCAGGGTATAATCATCCGTCGCGCCGCGCGCCTCGAGAAGCATGCGCGCTTCGCCCACCCCGTAGAGCGCCGCCCAGACTTCGCGCGCATCGCCGCGCCCCGGCGTCTGGAACAGAACCTGGCGCTCGGTGCGGCACACAAAGGCCACCTCGGGATGTGCGAGGCTTTCGCGCTGCACGACTTCCACCGATCGCGCCTGCTCCGTGTGCGCGCTGCGGAGATACTTGAGACGTGCAGGCGTGTTGAAGAACAGATCCCGCACCTCCATGGTCGTGCCAAACGGCGCACCGATGGGCTCGGGTGGGTGAATGTGACCGCCTTCCACGCGCACCAGGACCCCCGATTCCTCCCCGCGGGCCCGCGTGATGAGGCGAACGCGCGCGACCGACGCGATGGCCGCGAGCGCCTCGCCCCGAAAGCCGAGCGTGCGGATGCGGGCGAGATCGCGCGGTTCATGCACCTTGCTCGTGGCGTGGCGGTGGAAAGCCAAGGCGGCATCCTCGGCTGACATGCCCTCCCCGTCGTCCACGACGGTCACACAGGCGATCCCGCCCTCGGCAAGCGCAACCTCGATGCGCGTGGCACCCGCGTCGAGGCTGTTCTCGACGAGCTCCTTGACGCACGACGCAGGCCGGGCAACGACCTCGCCGGCCGCAATCTGGTCTGCCATCACCTTCGGCATTACCTGGATTTTGCCCATCCGACGAGATCCCTCGCTTTCTCCGCGGCCTCGTGCAACACCTGCATCGCCTCAAGCGGCGTCATGCGCATCACGTCCTGCGCGGCCAGCCAATCGACGAGATCGCGATACGGAGCGGCAAACAAATCGAGCGCGACCGGGCCGTCTTCACGCACCTGCGGCTCTCGGCGCCGCTCGCGCCGGTCGTCCCGAGCCGCCGCCACCTCGGGTGTGACCTCCCGCGCGGCCAAAAATTCCATGGCGCGCCGAATGACTCGATCCGGCAAGCCCGCGAGCCGAGCCACCTGGATGCCGTAGCTTCGGTCGGACGGGCGCATCACGACGGTGTGCAGGAAGCGAATGCCCGTGTCCGTCTCCTCCACCGCCATGGACTGATTGCGGACGCAGGAGAACCGCTCCGAAAACGAGATGAGCTCGTGGTAGTGCGTCGCGAAGAGCGTGAGCGGCCGATGGCGCCGCTCGGCCAAATCCTCCAGCACGGCTTCGGCGATGGACAATCCGTCATACGTCGACGTGCCCCGCCCAATTTCGTCGAGCAGGACGAGGCTCCTCCCACTCGCCTCGCGCAGGATCTCCGCGAGTTCCGTCATCTCGACCATGAACGTGCTTTGGCCGCGGCTGAGATCGTCCGACGCGCCGATGCGCGTGAAGACGCGATCGACGAGGCCAATGCGGGCCGAGCGGGCGGGCACGTACGAGCCCATCTGCGCGAGAATGGCGATGAGTGCCGCCTGGCGCATGTAGGTGCTTTTGCCGCCCATGTTCGGGCCCGTGAGGAGGACGATGGGCGCATCCGGCGTGAGCACGAGGTCGTTCGGCACAAATTCCGCTCCGAGCGACGCCTCCACGACCGGGTGGCGGCCCTCACGGATTTCCATACCGACGTCCTCGGTCACCTCGGGCCGGACATAGCCGCGTTTCACGGCCAGCTCGGCCAGCCCCGCGAGCACGTCGACGGTGCTCACGACCTCCGCAAACTGTTGAAGTTCGCTCGCCTGCTCCCGAACGCGATGGATCCACGACTCGAAGCGCGCGCGCTCTAGCTCCACCACGCGTTCCGCGGCGGTGAGCATGTCGGCCTCCCTCGCCTTGAGCTCGGGGTGCGTGAAGCGCTCGCCGGATGCGAGCGTCTGCTTGCGCTCATAATCCGCGGGCACGAGCGACAAGTTCGCCTTGGACACCTCGATGTAATAGCCAAACACTTTGTTGTACCCGATTTTGAGCGACTTGATCCCCGTGCGCTCACGCTCTCGCGCTTCGAAGTCGCGCAGCCAGCTGCGGCCCTCCGATTGCAGCGAACGCAGGCGGTCGATCTCGGCATCGACGCCGTCCCGGAAGATGCCGCCCTCGGTGGCCGTTGCGGGCGGATCGTCAACGAGTTCGCCCAGGATGTGTTCGGCAAGCGGCCGAAAGTCGGGCAGATCTCGGGTCAGGCGGCTGAAAAGCGCCGGGCCCTCCAGAGGCAAAAGCGCCACGGCCGCCTCGCCTTTCTCGATGGCGTGCGCCAGTGAGAGCAAATCGCGGGGCGTGGCGCGGCCGATGGAGCACTTTGCGAGAAGCCGCGGCAGGTCGTGCATGCCCTTCAGCGCCTCGCGAATTTCCGCGCGAAGGAGCGAGTCGTCGGCGAGCGCCGTCACGGCGTCGAGCCGCTCCTCGATGGCCCGGCGGTCGGTGAGCGGCCGCAGAATCCACGTGCGCAACAGGCGGGATCCGGCGGCCGTCACCGTCTCGCGGATGACGTCGTACAGGGAGGTCCTCCGATCCCGGCCGCTTCCCATTGGCACGAGTTCCAGATGTTCGACCGTGCGCTCCGAAAGCCACATCCGCCCCGGTTCGAGGAGCGGCCGCGGCGGGGCAAGATGGCGGAGCGCGGCCATCTGCGTGTCCCTCAGGTATTGAAAGGCCATGTTGCAGGCGGATACCGCGGCCGATCCCGCCCGCAGGCCGAGCGCCTCCGGCGACGTCACATCATAGTGCATGAGAAACGCGTCGCCCGACGGGGCGGGGACGCGTGTCACGATGGCTCCGTGCCGATTCACCGTCTCCTCGAGCCAACTGGGAAACGCCTGCGCGCCTTCGAGCAGGATCTCGCGCGGCCGAAATCTGGCGACGTGATCGCGCACATCCTCGGCGCTCCCGGCCCCGAACCACACGTCGCCGGCGCCGACGTCGACGAGCGCAAGGCCGACTTCGTCGCCTTGGAACGCGAGCGCCGCGAGGTAGCGCGCGTCCGACTCCTCCATCACCGCCGTGCCCGGCGTGACGATGCGGACAATCTCGCGGCGCACCAGGCCCTTCGCCGCCTTCGGATCCTCGACCTGATCGCAGATCGCCACGCGAAACCCTTGCTCGATGAGCCGCTCGAGGTACCCGTCCAGCGCGTGATGAGGCACGCCGCACATCGGCACCCGCCCCGCCTCGCCCGCGTCGCGCCCCGTGAGCGTGATGTCGAGGGCCTGGCTCGCGATGACGGCGTCCTCGAAGAACAGCTCGTAGAAGTCTCCCAGGCGGAACATCAAAAGCGTATCGCCGCCGAGCTTCGACTTGATCTCACGGTATTGCCGCATCATCGGCGTCAGGCTCACGAGTCGACCTCCTCACGCTCCCGCCCTCGCGTGGCAGGATCCGCCACAGCCTCCTGAACACCCGCCGCTCCCGCACATGCGCGGCCCCCGCTCGACAGGGAGCGTCCCGTGCAAATTCGCCAAAATCACCTCGACGACCTCCTGCACGAGGGCGTTCAACTCGTCCTGAGCAGCCTTGTATTGCAGCGCAACGGGAATCTCGTACAGGCGCTCCCAGAGGTCATCGATCTCCCGCTTCATGCGCAGGTATTTTTCATGCGATTCCCCGAGCCTGTCCCTGAGCGTCCATAGCCCATTCGTCTTCTTCTTGAGCTCGTCAAACAGGCGCTGCGCCCGCGGATTGCGCTCCATCTTTTCTCTCGCGTGCCAGTACGATCGACACTCGTCGGACTGCCGGATCATCTCCGCGAGTTCATCCGCGACAGCCAGAATGGTGTCCGTGCCGACATGCGTAGCAAGAGCCATCACGAGACCACCTCTTCCACCTGCGCGATCTCGCCCTTCAACAAGAACGTCTGCGGCTCCGTCACGCGCACGCGGATGCGCTGCCCGATGAGCGACTTGTCGCCTCGGAACAGGACCAACTTGTTCGTCCGCGTGCGACCCGAGAGCACGTCCGGATTCGTCTTGCTCTCGCCGTCGACGAGCACTTCGACGAGCGCGCCGCGCAGCTTCTCGTTATGCCGCCGGCTGATCTCGTTCTGCACCTCGTTCAACCGCAGGAGGCGTTCTTTCTTCTCCTCGAGCGGCGTGTCGTCCTTCCAGCGCGCCGCCGGGGTGTTCTCCCGAGGAGAGTAGATGAACGTGAACGCGTTGTCGAACTCCACCTCTTGCACCAGCCGCAGCGTGTCCTGGAAGTGCGCCTCCGTCTCGCCGGGGAAGCCAACGATGAGATCGGTCGTGATCGAAACGCCGGGAATTCTTCGGCGAATCTTGTCAACCAGGCGCAGATAGTACTCCTGCGTGTGCGAGCGGTTCATCCGCCGCAAAATCTCGTTGTTGCCGGACTGCACGGGCAGGTGAATGTGTTCGACGACGTTCTCCGACTCGGCGATGGCGTCGATGAGCTCGTCCGTGAAGTTCCACGGATTGGACGTCGTAAACCGGATCCAGCCGATCCCTGGCACCGCATTGACCTGACGCAAGAGGCGAGCGAAGTTGGTCGTGCCGAGATCCACGCCGTAGTCGTTCACGTTTTGCCCGAGCAGCGTGATGTCCTGGTACCCCTCCTGAACCAACTCCGCCACTTCGCGCAGGACGTCCTCGGGCAGGCGGCTGCGCTCGACGCCGCGCGTATACGGGACGATGCAGTACGTGCAGAACTTGTTGCACCCGTATTGCACGTTGACCCACGCGCGAACCCGGTCCTTGCGCAGCTTCGGCCAGTCCTCCACCGTCTCTGGGGCGTTGTCCCAGACCTCCATCACCGTCTCCTGTGACGCGCGGGCGGCATAGAGGAGCGCCGGCAGGCGGTGGATGTTGTGCGTGCCGAACACAAGATCGATCCACGGATATTTCTCACGCACCATTCGCTGCACGCCCTTCTCCTGGGCCATACAGCCGCACAGGCCGAAGATGAGCTCGGGGTTTTGACGCTTGAGGGGCCGCAGCCGGCCGATCTCGCCAAACACCTTCTCCTCCGCGTTTTCCCGAACCGCGCAGGTGTTGAAGAGGATGAAATCGGCCTCCTCCACATCCTGCGTCGGTTCATAGCCCATGGCGGTCAGAAGGCCCGCCATGACCTCCGTGTCGTGCTCGTTCATCTGGCAGCCGTACGTCCGGATCAAAAACCGGTACGGCTCTCCGCTTGGCTTCCGACCCACTCGATACGCGCGCGTGAGCGCATCGGCATCGTACGACACGCGCACCGACTGATTGGGCCGATGCGTCTGTCCAAACACGAGGCCGAGGCCCTTTTCGAGCCTTCCCTCGCGCGCGAGGCGAATCAAGTTCTCCATATCTCAACACTCCGTCGTCTGGAATGATGGTTGCGTCTTGCACATCTAATCTCACATGATACCATAAGCAGTAAAGTGTATAAACGTGGTGAGGAACTCGTCATGTCGGAGAAAGTGAACGTTCCTACCTTCGAGGTGCACGTGGCCTTCCGCGAGCACCCGCTGGACGGCGCCGTGGTCGCGCCCAATAAAAAATCGTACGCCAGCGATTTCCCTGAGATCGACGAGATTCTCCAATCCCATCGAGCTCTGCTGGTGTACGACAGCAAGTGGCACTATATTCCCCTGCACCAAATTCAATATGTGACCAAAGGCAAGCAGCGCTTTCTGCTGCCGTGGCCGCTCGTCTAACGCGAGATGCCGGCGAGGTCCCGCAAGATCTCGATCACGCCCGCGCTCGCGCGGCGAGCGATGTCGGGCTCGTCAAATCGCATCGGCTTCGCGTTCGCTTCGAACAACCATGGGTGTCCGGCTTCGTCGAGGCCGACGTCGATGGACATTTCGCGCACGTGCCCTGGCATCGACCGCTCAATCGCTGCTGCGGCGGATCGGGTGAACGAGACGAGCCTGGCATCGACTTCTTCACTGCGGGACCCGAACACTTCGCGCAGCACGGTCCACCGGTCTGCGATATGGCCGCCGTTCGGGACGTGGCTCGTAATGCTTTCTGCACCGCTGACGCGAATCCCATAACCGACAACCTGCCAGCTCGGCCCTGGGCGCTGAAGGAGAACGCGCGCGTCGCACGGTCGCCCCTCGAAGCGAATGACAGGCACGGCAGCCTGCGCCACGTAGGCGCCTGGGAGACGCGCTCGACGAAGGGCTTCGTCCAACTCTCGAAACTCGTGAACCGTCCAATGCTCCGCCCGATGGGCGCGCTGCGCCCACACCTCGAAGGTGTCGCCCCGGCGCTCCACGCGCACGATGCCGCGCCCGATGCTGCCGCCCACGGGCTTCAAATAGACCGCTTGGTGGCGGCTCAAAAGGTCCATCAGCGAGTCCGCACCCGCAAACATCCTTGTCTCCGGGAGGTGCTGGCCGAGCCCTGCGCGGCGAACGGCCTCGTAAATCTTGGCCTTGTTGAAGTAACGGTGATTGAAGAACGGGATGCCCATCGCCTGGAGCGTGGCGCGCGCCTGTTGCACCGGAGCGCTCGCTTCGAGCGCCCGGTTTGGGATGCGATTGTACACTGCAAGCGGGCGAGGCAACCACATCCGTTGCCAATTGCGAAAACCCAACCTCACGTACCCTTTCCAGTAAGCTTCTTCCGAAACATATTCTGGCGTGATCACGTACACGAGGAATCCTCGCTTTTGTCCCGCTGCAAGAATATCACGGAAATAACGCCGCGATCCGGCGAATCCAGTTGGATGTTCCGCGGTGAGAATGGCAAAGGCCGGGCCATCATGCCGCCACGAGACGTCTCTCGCCTGGCCGTTGTGGACATTTCCACGGAATGCCTCACTCATGACCCCCACCTCACGCGACGTGCAATCTACACGCTTCGGGCTGCGGAGACATGTGTCCGTTTCGGCCCCTGCGCGCGGCGGAGGGGTACTCCCCACTCCTGGCGAACGTCCACCGTCTCGTCCCAGGTCTCGCCACGTTCGATCATCGCAAACAGCGGTTCGATGGCGTCCTGATGCTGGGCGTACTCGGGGTGCGCACGGATGGCGTCGATGTTGCGCAGCAGGATGGGCCGCAGCGCCTCGCGGTCAGCACTGTAAAACGCCAATTGACGTTGCGGAGAGTAGATGTCGTACAAAGGAAGTTCGCGGTGATGACGAGCGACCAGGTGAGCGAGGTGAAACGCGGCACGGGTAGCCGCGTGACTACATACGAAGCTCGCGGGCGTCCGGTACTCGAATCCGCCGTGCGACTTTTGGCGCACGTCGCCCAAAAATCCGTACTTGGGCCGACGCCACTGAGCGCGGACGGGGTCTTCGACGGCCATGAGGGGTAACCCGACGTAGTGATCGAGCGCCCGGACCAACCGCGCGCCGAGCGACACCCCGGAGATGTGAATGTGCCCTCCCGTGCAGTACGGCCGAAACGGAGCACTGCCCGCTCGCCATTCGACGCCAGGTCGATTGATGATCTCGCTCGCTTCCTGCATCAACGCACGCAGGTTCAGCAAGAGACCCTCGGGTGATGAATCGGGTGCCGGTCGAAGCTCCATCAGGGGCAAGCGCCGGCCGTCGAATTGGACGCTTCGGTCGTCGCATCCTATCCGGCCCTTTCTAGGAAAATACTTGCTTGCAAGTACCATCTTCCCTTGCCCATTTCTCAGCATGATTTCGACATCGGCGCCAAGCGTGACGGTCGGCGGACCTAGGCGGCGCCACTCTTCTTCCCGCTCGACGAAGCGCTGGATGGCATCCCGGTATAACTCCAGTAAGCGGCCCTCCAAGATGGGCGCGGCGCTCACGTCCAGTACCTGGAGAAAGCCGCGATCGGAGACGCCAATGGAGACGAGGCCAAAGTCGAGCCCCAGCGCGTGCAGCGTGCGCGTCGCCAAGTAGGTGGCACGGCGCGTCTGTCCATCGCTGTCGAGCGGCACCTCCTCGAACGAATCGTGGATCCGCGAAATGCGGGATGAGGTCCAGTCCACCCCCGAGTCCGAGCGAAAGCAGCCGATGGGCACAAAGTCGAAAATCGGGATGCGGTATTGACGGCTGAACGTCGTGGGAAGCCCGTCTCGATTCACGCGCGGCGCGACGCGCACGCCCACCCGCCTTAAAACTTCGCCATCTGCGCGCGCGAAGCGATGCGGCGCTGGGCTTCGCTGCTGTTCAGCACGGTGCCGTGGGCCGGATCGCTCTCCTCCATCATTCCCCATCGAACCAATACGTCGCGATCCGTCATTCGATTGCTCGCCGTGTACCTGGAGAGGCGAGGCACGCTTGCCATGAGCCGTCTGGCCGAGGGCTGGTTTTTAAACAACAGATAGTACGCCATCTGCACTCCCCCCTGGTTCGGCGCGACTCACGACGGCCGGCGCGCAAGGAACAGCGCGTATTCCATCGGTCGCCTGAACGAAAGTTCGACCAGGTCGTCGCGGCCGCTCGCCGACGCAGGTGCTTTGCGCGGCTTGGAGTTGACCTCAATGACCCACACGAAACCGCGCCGATCGACGCCGAGATCGATACCGAGTTCGCCAAAGGTGCGTCCCGCGCCCGCTTCAACCGCCTCCGCCACCGCCTCGGCGATGCGGCGGATCGAAGCGCGCACACGCTTCTTCGCTTCGTCAGGAAAGGCGCCGAGAATCGCGCGGTCCACAGGCATGGCGCCGCCGCCCGTCGCGAGATTGGAAGTGAAGTCCCCGGATTTCGCGACCCGGGCAAACATCTTGGTGCGCTTCCAAGCGCCGGTGCCGTCGCGCTGCAGCAGGATGCGAACATCGACAGGCCGTCCGTCGAGCGCGACAAGATCGATACCCTGCTGCCAAATATACGGCCGCCTTCGCAATTGCGTGCGGAACAGTTGCACGGCCTCGGCGGGTGAAGCGGCGGTGCCGCGGACGACGCCGTCCCGCGATCGCTTCCATTCGTACGAAACGGACCCGTCTTTCTCGAGCGCAAAGCGAACGATGCCGAGACCGAGGCTCCCGTGAAGGGGCTTGAGAAACGTGACGTGGTGGCGGGCGACAAAGGCCGCCGCCTGAGCGAGAGACCTGTGACGAATGGTTTCAGGCACGTGCGAACGCACGGGAGAGCGCCGCAACCATTCGTAGATCTGCCACTTGTCAAAGAAGCCGTCGTTGAAGAACCGATCCCTGTACGCGGATGAAAGCGCCTGTCGAATCGATCGATAGGCCTCGTTTCGCTCGATTTTGCGAGAGACCAGCTGGTCGTAGATCACGTCGGGAAACGGATAAACGCGCTCCACCCATTGGCCGTTTGCACGAGAGAAGCCGCGGATGCGCCTCGCCTGGAGATCGACGTCCCCTAAGCCAAACACGAACGCCTCCGCCCCCAGCGATTGCGCGATCTCGACCATCCGTCGAATCCCTGCCATTTGATCACTCTCTCGGAGGGTCTCCCGGCGTACGTCCCATCGCGGGTGATCCAGAATGCCAATGAGCGGCCGCTGCACCATCTTCCTCACCCCCGCAGTCATCCCCCGCGCCGCTGTCGAACTTGGATAGCATATTCCAGTAACGCTTGGAGTGACAGACGATGCACCTTGGGATCCAGCCGGCGCAGCATTTTGCGGCCGGGCGTGGGGTTGAGCTCGATGAAGTACGGGTGGCCGTCCTCGCTCACCGCGAGATCCAGCCCCAGTTCGGCATACGGCCCAAATCGCTCGCGAGCGAGCTGCGCGATGGTCATGGCGATCTCGTCCAACTGGTCGACGAGATCGCTCGCCGGCTGCGGCCCGAACACCTCGGCGAGGACAGCATCCGCGGCCCGCGGTTCACTGCCCGTGTGAATGTTGGTGGTGACCGCCTGAGGCTTGGCAACGCGCGCGACCCTGGCGATGATCCGCGGTTGGTCACCGTCGCAGACGAGCCATCGAAGGTCAAATGGCCTGTTTCCCGTACGAGCGAGGGGGATGGTTTGCTGAGCCACGGATGGCAGCCACGAACGAGTGGGCCAAGCGCGTGAGAGATCGGACGGCGTCGCCACCACGATAGGTTCGCAGCCCGACGCAGGCCATAGCTCGATGCGGCCCGCTCGCCTCCGCACGCGGTGGACGCCCTGGCCCTGCGTCCCGTTGAGCGGCTTGACATACATGTCATCCTGCCTGGTGAGAAGCGCCACGAGGTCCTCCATCCGAGCGCACAACCAGGTGGGCGGGAGATGAGGTCGTAGGCGCTGGTGTACGCGAAGCCAGGTGTACAGTTTCCATTTATGCCCACTTTGTCGAGGGAGTGTATGTAGAAGCCCCTGTCGGCGAAGCGCGACTAATTCCCTTACGGCGACGGCTGGTTGGCGGTGGAAGACGCCGGACCGGCGCAACACCATGCCGACGTCCCTGCGTGGCGCTACTTCCCACTCGGCGCCCGTAAACACATGCGCGCGTCCGGCCGATAGATCGCCTGGCGTCAGGACTTGTACGTCCACGCCCCCACCGCGCCCGAGGAGGGTGAGATCTTGGAACAACCGCGTCTGTTCGCCGAACTTCCGCGACCCCGGAAAGGGGCCGTCCGCGTAGATGGTCAGTTGTGCGCGTGCAACGTCATCCCCCATGCGCGCACCTCCTCCGGACACAAAGGGAGGGGGCGCCTGCCCCCTCGAATGCGGTCGCGGCTTCAGTCTTCAATCTCGACTTCCTCGACCTGGCTCTCCTCTTCGAAGAAGTCGGCGTCTTTCTTGTCCGCGAGGTCGACCGTGACGACACACAACTTGGTCTGACCAATCACCTCGACGCCGAGTTCCTTCTCGACGCGCACCAACACCTCGGAGCCGTTGCCCGTCAGGGTGGCGTCCAGGCAGTTCGGGCTCTGGATCACGTGCACGCACACCTCGCGGCTGTCGCGCACACAGGCGTCGTCGATGTCGCGAAGGGCAATCTGTTCCGTGTACGTGACGGTCTCCTTGGCGACCGCCGTGTCCGTGTTGCCGTTGTACGAGTACCATACATTGATGTCAAACCGGCCCCGGACCTCGACGTAGTCGCCGACCAACTCCGCCTCGTACACGTGGTTCATCACCCAGCAGCCTCCGATTGTGCTCGGGCGGTGGGCCGGGCGAACCGTGTACGTGGTCTGAGAGTACTTGTTGCCGCGGCCACACACAGCATTGGCCATGATTTCCCGGTAGCTGAGGTCTTTACTGGACAGCACCATGCGGCTACCTCCTCTGTGCAGAAATCGAGCGGACCTGCGCTCGCAGGGATCGGACCGATTGCGAGGCAAGGAGCCAGCGGGCATCGCGCCCGGCGGCTTCTGCCCAGTCGCGCTCACAGCACATCGTATGCATGGGCGAATGGAGGTGCGCCGAGATGAACACGGGAGGGGAAAAATTGGGCGATGGCCCACAGGGTTTAAGCGGAGGATTTCCGGAGGGTTCTCCCAGACTTGCAGAGGTTTCGGTTTTGCCGCAAACGTCGGTGGCGCAATCCAACCATAGGCCGCCTCAGGCGGCGATTTGGCGATTCCGTCAGAGCAGCGACGTAGAAGGAAGCTGACGCAACAGAAACGCTTCAAAATTGCGGAAGAGGAAGTCCTGCGCGAGGTCTTGGCCGTACCGGTCGCACAGGCGTTCCGCGAACGTGCGGTAGTCCCGGCTGGCCGCGAGGCCGGGAATGTCCGCAGACGTGCCGTCGAAATCCGATCCAAAGCCGACGTGGCGGTGCCCTCCGAGATCGAGCACGTGATCCAAATGGCGGAACACGTCGTCCACCCCGACCGGATCCGGTCCGACGAATGATGGATGAAACGTCAACCCCATCCACCCGTCCCGGCGGATGATTTCGCGAATGACATCGTCCGTCAGATTCCTGCGGTGAGGATGGACAGCACGCGCGTTCGCGTGCGACGCCATGACGGGTCCATCCGTGAGCCGGAGCACGTCGCGCACACCCGCGTCATGCAGATGGGCGAGATCGATCCACATCGACAGATGCTGCATCTCACGCAGCACATCGCGCCCAGCGCGGGTGAGCCCAGCGCCTCGCAACTCGCCGCATCCGTCGGCCAACTCGTTCGCGTCGTTCCACGTCAGACCGACGCCTCGAACGCCGAGCCGGTACAGTACGCGAAGGAGTTCGACGCGCCCGCGCAGGCAGCCGCCGCCCTCAAGTGACAAGATGGCGGCCATTTGTCCCTGTTGGCGGGCGATGCGTAGATCTTCCTTGGAACGCACCGCCCGAACGTCGGCCAGGATAGCAATTTGCTGGTAGAAGGCGTCGATCTGCCGTAAAACTTGCGCGAGTTGCGTGTACGAGTCCAAGGACGGATCGACGTAGAGCGCGAACACTTGTGTGGCGACACCACCTTCGCGCAGGGAATGATAATTCGCGCGCAGATGGGGCGAGTCGTCCAGAAACGCCACGTTGCCCTCCGCCAACTTCATCAGGACGTCTACGTGTGCGTCGGCCACAAGCATTCGCGCCACTGAAGTTCATCCTTTCTCAACGAGGCTCTACGAGGAGGCGAATGGCAGTTCGGTCTTCGCCATCAATCTTGATGTCCGTAAAGGCAGGTACGCAGACCAGGTCGATTCCGCTTGGTGCGACGAACCCCCTCGCGATGGCGACGGCCTTGACGGCTTGATTGAGGGCGCCCGCGCCAATGGCCTGAATCTCTGCCGAACCTTGCTCGCGCACGACGCCGGCGAGGGCGCCTGCGACCGAATTGGGATTGGATTTTGCCGAGACTTTTAACACATCCACGGTGAGATGACCTCCTCTGTTCCGTCGGCAGTAGGACACTATACGATATTCGCCAGAAAGCCCTTTATGCCAACGGACAAGAGGGGTCAAACGTCGCCCAACAGCGCACGGCTCGCTGGAAACGCGAACAGATGTATAAAAATAGGGTCAGCCTCCAGGCTGCCCTATTTTGCGTATTCAACGGCTCTAGTTTCTCGAATTACCGTCACCTTGATCTGGCCGGGATAGTCGAGTTCATTCTCGATCTTCTTGGATATCTCCTTCGCAACCAGCGCAGACTCAGCATCGTCGACCAATTCGGGTTTTACAATGATGCGGATCTCGCGACCCGCCTGAATCGCATAACTCTTCTCGACACCCGCGAACGAATCCGCGATATGTTCGAGCTTCTCCAGACGTTTCATATACACTTCCAGTGTTTCGCGGCGCGCACCCGGGCGAGCCGCCGAGATGGCGTCTGCCGCCGCGACGATCACGGAAATCGGTGAGGTGAACTCCACGTCGCCGTGGTGTGCGGCGATACAGTTGATCACGACGGGATGCTCTTTGTATCGACGCGCAAGATCAACGCCGATCTCCACGTGCGACCCCTCCACCTCGTGCGTGACCGCCTTGCCGATGTCGTGCAGCAATCCACCTCGGCGCGCAAGGGCAGCGTCGAGCCCGAGCTCGGAAGCCATCATCCCTGCGAGATGCGCAACCTCGATGGAATGCTTCAGCACGTTTTGCCCGTAACTCGTGCGGAAGCGGAGGCGACCGAGAAGTTTCACCAGGTCGGGATGCAGGCCATGGACATTCGCGTCAAACGTGGCCTGTTCTCCCTGCTCGCGGATGACGTCCTCGATTTCCCGGCGAGCCCGCTCTACCATCTCCTCGATCCGCGCAGGGTGGATGCGCCCATCGGCAACCAGTCGCTCAAGTGCAATTTTGGCGATCTCGCGACGGATGGGGTCAAACCCTGACAGAATGACCGCTTCCGGCGTGTCATCGATAATCAAGTCCACGCCCGTAAGCGACTCGAGGGTTCGGATATTACGGCCTTCTCGTCCGATGATGCGGCCCTTCATCTCGTCATTCGGCAAGTTGACCACCGTCACGGTGATCTCGGAAGCATGATCCGCCGCACACCGCTGGATGGCGTTGGCGACAATGTCCCTCGCCCGCCGATCCGCCTCGCGCTTGGCTTCTTGTTCAATCTGCTTGACCATGACCGCCGCATCATGGCGCGCCTCGCGCTCAACCTGTTCCAGGATGAGCTGCCTCGCGCTTTCTCGCGTCAAACCGGAAATTCGCTCGAGCTCCCGGACCTGTTCCTGACGCAGAGCCTCAGCCTCGTCTTTGAGCGCCTGGATGGCTAGTTCTTCGCGGCGAAGCTCCTCCGACTTCTGCTCCAGGACTTCGAGCTTCTTATCGAGCGCCTCCTCTTTTTGCAGGATTCGGCGTTCCATCCGTTGAATCTCGTTGCGTCGCTCGCGCAGTTCCTTCTCGGCCTCCTGCCGGATGCGGTGAGCCTCTTCCTTGGCTTCAAGGACCGCTTCCTTGCGCCGAGCCTCGACGTCCCGCTGCGCGGCTTCTATAATTTCCAAGGCGCGCGCTTCTGCGGCGCCAATCTTGGCCTCGGCGACCATACGCCGGACCACGTAACCTACACCTAAGCCCAAGCCTAGACAAACCAGCGAAACCACAATCAACAGCCAGACTGCGACTTCCAATGAGGCGCCTCCTTGCTCCGGTCGACGATCACCTGTTCGCATCGGAACCATGACGTCTTCGAGCTAGAGGCCGTAGGTGATACGCACTTTTATTCTACGTGTTGTTTCAAAACGGTGTCAAGAAAAGGCGATTACGCTCGTGGGTCGACTTCCTGCTCACCCAGCCGTCTGATGGCTTCACGCACCGCCCAGCGCGCAAGGGAAGGTGAAAATCCCTTCCGCACAAGGCGCATCAGGATCCGGCGTTCATCCACGTCCGCAAGGCGGCCAGCCGCGCGGCGAAAGGATTTCTCCGCGAGCCTGAGCGCGGCCTCTCGCTCTCGTTCATCGTCGACGCACGACTCCAGGGCTTGGGTCACGAGCGCAGTCGGCGCCCCCCGAGATCTCAATTTCGCGCGAATTTCCCGGCGGCTTCTCGTCCCTCCCCAAACATCCACGAGATCCCGGACGAGTTTCTCGTCATTGAGAAGCCCCTTCTCGCGCAGGCGGGCCATCGCCCCCTCGATGACCTCACGCTCCCAGCCCTTGCGCAGGAGCGCCCGACTTAACTCACCTTCCAAGCGCGGGCGAACCTCGAACAGTTTCAGCGCCTCACGCAGGGCTCGCGCTACCTTCGATCTCCTCTCCAGATCCGCGTACTGCTTCACGGAGATCCTCATCCCGACCTTGAGCCCGCAATCGACCCAGTCCTCGGCTGTCAGGTACAGAGAGGGCGCACCTTCGAACTCCGCGCAAATGAGGGAGCGCCATTTGCCCGTGGCCTCCGTGCGGCGAATGAGAACGAACGATTCATCATCAGAAGGCGTCGAAGTCGTCGAAGGCGTCTGCACCATCGTCCGCATCCTCCGCAGCGGCGGCCACCAGCGGTTTTGCCGGATTCACGTGGAAGTACTCGCGAACCGCCGCCTCGATTTGCTCCGCGATCTCCGGATGCTCCTTTAAGTACTGCTTGGCGTTTTCACGCCCTTGTCCAAGGCGCTCCTCGCCAAAGGAATACCAGGCTCCGCTTTTCTGAACGACGTCGATTTCCGTAGCAATATCGATCAGGCTGCCCTCGCGCGAGATCCCTTCCCCAAACATGATATCCACGTCGCACTGGCGGAACGGCGGAGCGACCTTGTTTTTCACAACCTTGATTCGCGTCCGCGATCCCACCACGTCATTCCCCTGTTTGATGGCCTCAACGCGCCGAACTTCCAACCGCACAGAGGCGTAGAATTTCAGCGCGCGCCCGCCTGTCGTGGTCTCGGGATTTCCAAACATGACGCCGACCTTTTCCCGGATCTGGTTGATGAAGATGGCAATGGTCTTCGATTTACTGATGGCGCCCGCTAACTTGCGCAACGCCTGCGACATTAGGCGCGCCTGCAATCCGACGTGCGAATCGCCCATGTCGCCCTCCAGCTCATTCTTCGGGACCAGGGCTGCCACGGAGTCTACGACGATCACGTCCACCGCGCCACTTCGAACGAGCGCCTCTGCGATTTCGAGCGCCTGCTCCCCCGTGTCCGGCTGAGAAATCAAGAGTTCGTCGATGTTGACCCCAAGCTTTTGGGCGTACACCGGATCCAGCGCGTGTTCCGCGTCGATGAACGCCGCCTGACCGCCGAGCTTCTGCACCTCCGCGACAACGTGCAGCGCCACGGTCGTCTTGCCCGACGACTCCGGCCCGTAGATTTCCACGATTCTGCCACGAGGAAGTCCTCCGACGCCGAGCGCAATGTCAAGCGCAATCGATCCCGTCGGCACGGTCTCCACCGTCATTGCGGCCGCTTCACCGAGCCGCATGATGGAGCCCTTCCCAAACTCCTTTTCAATTTTTCGCAGGGCTTGTTCCAAAGCCGCTTTTTTGTCTCCCATGGCACACCATCCCTCAATTTCTTCAAGCGCGTATGCCCGTGAGCCTCTTCTCGGCTTGCTCCCGAACACGAGAACCTATTCGCGAACGCTCGCAGGAATCCTTCGATCCGATTGTACACGTTCCTGCGAAAAACGCAAACAAACGTTCGCATTGACGTTTCCGTTCCCCTAGGCGAAGCAAGAGCCGGACACTCGCGTGTCCGGCTCTCCCCCTGCTCGACCTGCGTTCAGCGGCGCGACGAGCGCGGCTTCGCGGGCTCCAAATTCACCCGCGTGCCATTGATTCGGCTTTGGCGCAGCGCCTCGTAGACGAAAGGCGCGCTCTCTTCCTCCACCTCGATGAACGTAAACTTCTCGAACATGTCGATCCGCCCAACCGCGTCGCCCGGCACACCGGCCTCTTCGGAAATGGCACGCACAAAGTCCTGCGGGCTCATCCGAGCTGTGCGGCCGACATTGACGAAGAACCGCACCATCCCCGGCCGCGCGCCCGTGTCTCCGAAGTCGTATTCGTCCGCCTCCGACCGGTTCCCATCTCCTGAGGATGCAAGTTTCAGCAGGGCTGAAGCGATATCGATGGGATCGTGCTCGTCCACGAGGCCGCTCAGAATCGCGCGATACGGCGCGAGGCCGCCCTCGCGGATGACGTCCACGATTTTGCTGCGCCACATCTCCGCCTGCCGCTCGGCCACGTCCTCCAGCGACGGCACCTCGCGGACCGTGATCTTCTGCTTGATTTCCCGCTCAATCTGCTTCAACAGCTTGTATTCGCGCGGCGTCACCAGCGTAATCGCGAGACCTCGCTTGCCAGCGCGCCCGGTGCGGCCAATGCGATGCACGTACGACTCGGGATCCTGCGGGACGTCGTAGTTAATGACGTGCGTCACGTCGTCGACGTCCAGGCCGCGAGCCGCCACGTCCGTCGCGACCAACAGCTCAATTTCGTTTTTGCGGAACTTCCGCATGACTCTGTCGCGTTGGGCCTGGCTCAGGTCGCCATGAAGTCCGTCAGCCAGGTACCCCCGCGCAAGCAGGGCCTCGACGAGATCGTCCACGCCGCGCTTCGTCCGGCAGAAGATGATCCCGAGCTGGATGTCCTCGCTGTCCACGATGCGGCAGAGGCTGTCGAGCTTGTTGCGCTCGAGCACCTTGTAGCACACTTGATCGATCTGCGGCACGGTCACCTCGCCGCGATTGACCGTGATGTGCTGCGGATCACGCATGTAACGCAGCGCGAGACGCTTGACCTCGTTCGGGAAGGTGGCCGAGAACAGCATGGTCTGCCGCTCGCTCGGCGTCTCGCGCAAAATGGCTTCGATGTCGTCAATGAAGCCCATGTCGAGCATCTCGTCGGCTTCGTCGAGCACGACCATCCGGACATCGCTCAGCGACAACGTGCCGCGGTGGATGTGGTCCAACACCCGTCCCGGGGTACCAATGACGATCTGCACGCCTTGCTTCAGAGCGCGGATTTGGTGCACAATCGACTGCCCGCCGTAAATCGGGACGGATCGGACACGCTTGTATTTCGCGATCTTGCGGATCTCACCCGCCACTTGAATCGCCAGCTCGCGCGTAGGGGTCAACACGATGGCCTGCACGCGCGGCTCCGTCGACACCCGTTCCACCAGCGGGATTCCAAACGCCGCCGTCTTCCCTGTGCCGGTCTGAGCCTGGCCGATCACGTCCCGGCCCTCCAGCACGACCGGAATACACGCCGCCTGAATCGGCGATGGCTCTTCAAACCCCATATCGTGAATCGCCTGCAGTACGCGGCGGTTCAACCCAAAAGACTCAAACGATGACATACTCTCAACCTTTCTCTCCTCTGCCTGTCTTGTCTCTTCCCACATCAGAATCTCCATTCAACTCCTGCCACAGTCTCCAGAGCGCCTGTTTGCAACTGCGGATGCGAATCTGGGCGCGCGAACCGCGCAGTCTGAGCTCATACACCTGCGACCCACGTGGTCCCGCGAGCCCCACGTACACAAGACCCACCGGTTTTTCCGGCGTACCGCCGCTGGGGCCCGCGATGCCCGTCACGCCAATGCCGTACGTCGCCCCGAGTTTCGCCCGGATGCCCTCCGCCAGCTCGCGCGCCATTTGTTCCGACACGGCTCCGTGTGCCGCCAAGGTCTCGGCGCGAACACCCACCACAGACTCCTTGATCCGATTGTCGTACGCCACGACACCGCCCACGAACGCGGCTGAGCTGCCGGGCACGTCCGTGATCATCTCGGCCAGCATGCCGCCGGTGCAGCTTTCCGCCACGGCCAACGTCGAGCCGGTCTCGTGGAGCCGCCGCAAGACGACGGAGGCCAGCGAGTCGTCGTCGACGCCGTAGATAAACGGCCCGAACCGCTTGCGCAACTCGTCCTCGACCGGACGGATCAGTTCCCAACACGCCTCTTCCGTGGGACCCGATGCCGTGATGCGGAGCACCATCTCGCCCTCCCCGGCGTACGGAGCCACGGTCGGGTTGTCCTTGCATGTCAGATCGGCGATGCTTGCATCCACATCCGACTCGCCGATGCCGCAGAAATGGAGAATCCGGGAAACCAACTTGCGCGTGCCGCCAAAGTGGTCAACCAGGCGAGGAATCACGTAATTTTGCAGCATGGGACGCATTTCGAGGGGCGGACCCGGAAGAAGAAAGTAATGCACGCCGTTGTGAAACACATACTGTCCCGGTGCGGTCCCGTTCGGGTTTGGAATCCATTCACCGCCCTCGATGACGAGGGCCTGCTTCCGGTTCTGCTCCGGCATGGGCCTGCCTCTTCGTTTGAAATAGGACTCGACCTCGGCGAGCGCCTCCTGGGAAAGTACGAGTCGTCTTCCCAGAAACTTCGCCAGCGATTCCTTCGTCAAGTCGTCCTGCGTCGGCCCCAGTCCTCCCGTCGCGATCACGACGTTCGAGCGCCGGGACGCGATGGAGAACGTCTCCATAATCCGCGCCTCGTTGTCTCCTACCGCACTGTGATAGTACACGTACATTCCGTGCTTCGCAAGTTCCTGCGAAATCTCTCGGGCATGCCCGTTGTGGATCTGCCCAATGACAATTTCTGTACCGACCGCAATCAATTCGGCGCGGCAAGGCTCTGCCAAGGACACAGCCACCCTCTCCATCCTGACAAGCGCCTCACGAGGCGCGCGACAAAATCATCTCTCGATTTTTCAAGAAATAGTCGATCGCCGACACCACAGTCATGATCACCATCACGTAGATCATCACCTGGGCAATCGGAACATTGATGACGGAAAAGGGAAATTATTCAACATCAAAAGCACGATTCCCACCATCTGTGCAGTCGTCTTCCACTTACCCCACTGGCTTGCCGCCACCACCACCCCGTCTCCCGCGGCGATGAGGCGGAGCCCGGTGACCGCGAACTCGCGGCTGATGATCACGATGGCGACCCAGGCCGGCATGCGCTGCATTTGAACCAGAATGATAAGCACCGCCGACACCAACAGCTTATCCGCCAGCGGGTCGAGAAATTTGCCGAAGTTTGTGATCATCTTCCGCTTCCGCGCGATGCGTCCGTCCAGTGCGTCCGTGGCCGCCGCCGCAATGAAGACGAGCGCAGCCAGGACCTCGTTTGCGGTGGTGGTCTGTCCGTGAAATGTCACCGAACCGATGTGGAACGGGACCAACAGGATGACGCAGACGACAGGCACCAGCAGAATCCTGGCCAGTGTAATCCGATTTGCCAGATTCAACGGCCCACGCCCCTCTTGTCCAATTTGCGCACGGGCACCCCATCACGAGCGATAGTTCGTGAATTGCAGCGGAACATCCAAATCGGCGTTCCGCAACATCTGAATGACCGCCTGAAGGTCGTCGCGGCTTTTGCCGGAGACGCGGATCTGATCTCCCTGAATCTGCGCCTGGACCTTGATCTTCGAGTCCTTGATGAGCTTGGTGATCTGCTTGGCGTGATCGGCGTCGAGGCCATTCACAAGCTCAACCACCTGGCGAACCGTGCCCCCGGAGGCAGGCTCGACCTTGCCCGGCCTCAGCGCCTTCAGCGACACATTCCGCTTGACAAGTTTGGTCTTGAGCACGTCCATCAACTGTTCAAGTTTGTACTCGTCATCCGAAATGAGTGTCAGCTTGTCGCCCTCCAGTCGGATCTCGCTCTTCGAACCTTTGAAATCAAACCTCGTCTCAATCTCCCGCCGAGCCTGCTGAACGGCGTTCGATACCTCCTGAAGATCCACTTTGGACACAATGTCGAACGAAGCCTCTTTGGCCATGTTCCCGCTCCTCTACATCCTCCAGTGTACGCTTCTGACCATTCCTCGTCACCCTCGCTCGATGACCACCACGGGCGCCCACGTGATGTTCGGAAGCTGGATGGGCTGCCCATCCACTGTGATGGATACCCCCTCGACATGCCCTAGGTGGAAGGTAACGTTGTTCTGCGCCGAGATCGATTTCGACTGTCCTTGATTCAGGATGACGTTCGGCGCCACCGCCTGTCCGTCTGCAGTCGCGCTGAACCACAGCTCGCCCGAATTGACGCTCACCACCACCTGGAGGCTCGTGGCGTTAAGCACTTTGTACGAGTACGTCCCGTTGGCGTACGGCAACGCCACCACCATAGGCTGTGCCTTCTTGACAGGCTGCGTCGCGTGCTTGGGCGGAGCCGTCTTATGCGTGGCAGGCTTGGTCGCCTCCGTCTTCTGCGGACTCGGCGTAGTGGTATTCGCTCCATGATTCGGTTGACCGTGGTGCTGATGCAGAAGAACATACAGCCCTCCAACCACCGCAAGCGCCCCGCCGATGAGAAGTCCTTGTCCGATCCAGGATCCCACCGATCGGACGGGCCGGTCATACGTCTCCCGTCGAGATGCCCCGGTGCGTTCATAGGCCCGGGATCTTGTCCGCTCCATCTCGTTGAGCGATCTCGGCTCTACCATCCGCGCCGCTGGCTTTCGGTCCGCGGCCCGGTTTTCGGAAGTCTGCGAAGAGGGCTCGGCCCTCACGCCTGGCTCACTGCTGCCCGCTTCACCGCCGTCCACGTACTTTTCCAAAAGCTCGCTTCCGTCCAGCCCGAGAACTTCGGCATAACTCCGGACAAAACCGCGCGCATACACGCGGCCGGGCAGGACATCCCACTGCCCTGATTCCAGCGCCTCGATATAGCGCTTCCGGATTTTCGTCCGCTCCTCGATATCTTCGACCGAGAGTCCGAGCGATTCGCGCCTGGCGCGCAGAATTTGCCCCAAATGCTCGTGCACGCGTCGCCCTCCCTTGTCCTGTGGCGTCTCTATTCTTGAGCCCACGTGGCCGCTTCGTCTTCGAACATATCATAGCGAATTTCTTCCTGCGGATCTCGGCGCAATTCGATCAACATGTCGAACAAATCCCACGTGTAGCGCGTCCGCCGGACAAAAATGTCGGGATGCTCGATCACGACCGGCGCTTTCATGCGCAGGATTTCGTCCACGCAGCGCATATGGTCCTCGCCGCCGCGCATCACGGAGACCGCGCCGTCGATAATGTAGACGAAGGGTTCGGCGCGAAACGTGGCGGATGGAAGCTCGCGCATAATCGTCTGCTTCAGCAGCGTGGACGACACAAACAGCCAACGCTTATTCGCATAGACGCTCGCCGCCACCACCGCCTCGGTCTTTCCCACGCGCGGCTGTCCACGGACGCCAATGACCTGTCGACCGGGGCGCTTCAGAATTTCACCCAAAAAGTCGACCAGAACGCCGAGTTCGTCTCGAACGAACCGATACGTCCGTTTCTCCGTGTCGCTCCGCTCGATAAATCGCCCGTGGCGCAGCGCAAGCCTGTCCCGAAGCGTCGGTTCCCGGAGCGCTGTCACTTCGATGTCTTCCATGGACTCGAGCATGGTCCGAAGCACATCGAGGATGTCAGGCCGATCCACGTCGATCAGGAATCCTCTTCCATACTCGGACACTCCCGATAATTGTACGATGTTGACCCCGAGCATGCCAAGCAGGGAAGCGATGTCGCCCAACAACCCCGGTCGATCTCGGCGAATGTGATACTGGAAGTAATACTCGGCCAAATCGTCTCAACCTTTCTCGCATCCTACGACAGGTGAAATGTATTCTCGAGGTTCGATCTCACGTTGGCCGGCAGCGAGGAAAAGGCGGCGTCCGCGCGCGCCGCTTCCAACTCCGCTCGAACCTGCAGTGCGGCCCACGCGGTGATCACCGAAGCCGGCAATCCCTTGTCGTATAGCGCGACAGATGACAAGTCGAGCACAAGGTGCTCGCCAGACCGCCAGGACGCCGGCGATGCGAGGACCTTGAACGCCCGAAGCACCTCCGAAGGGTCGAGGTGACCCGGCGCAATGGCGCAGCCTGGATTCGTCGCCGTTCCGAAACAGCCCCAGTTGGGCGTCACACCACGAAGCGACTGAATTGCCGCAGGAGATGCGTCGCCCCCAAGAACACCGAGTTCCACCGCGTACCCATAGCTCGACAAGCTAGGCGCGGCCTGTTGTGGAAGCGGAACCACCCGGACGTTCGCGTTCGTCTGGTACAGACCGACGAAGAACGCCTTTTGTTCAGCAGCGCTCGCCCCCTCCGGCACATACACGAGACTCGGCACGCCGCTGTATACGGCGCCGCTCGTCGATCCCGGCGCCAGGGCCACCATCCAATCCCCGCAGAGCGCACCGATGCTGTACGCGATGCCGACGGGATCCTGTGCCACTTCCGCGACATTGCTTGATTCCGTTAGAGGAGCTGGCCAATCGCTGACGACCAGAAAGCGCACGGAAGGATTTGAAGACGCCAACTCGTCGAGGCCCGGCGTGACGACGCTCGCGTCGTCGCATACGAGCATGAGACCTGTCAGTCTCCGTCTCGCAAGCTCCTTCTCCGCCTCCGACCGCCATGTGCTCGAAGATACGTGCACCACCTCAACTGCCGTGGCGCCTGCCGTTCCCAGTTGGGATGCAGACGGCGCAAACGGAGGCGAACCTACGATCTCCACGAGCACGGCGGGTTTGTGAACGGTCGGGCGCATCGCCGCAAGATCCGGCGCACCACAGCCCGCGACATTGGCCGCGACAGTGCAAATCGCCACCGCGAACCGCCACTTTCCTTTCACCGTCGACACTCCACTCCTTTTGCGCGGGCTTCCGCCAGCATCGCTTCACCCTATTGTAAACCTTCGCGATCGGCTTGTCTCATCCCAGGGAGATCTCCACGCTTGCCTTTCACGCGTCTCTCTCACATGATAAGGGTATACGAAAGGATGATGGCGCCGTGGGGGATATCAGCGGAGACCACGTGTCCGTAGCCAAAGCGCTGTACCAGCTTGACTTTTATTTAGAGCAGATCGACGCGCCGTTCGACATTTACGACCTCTATGAGGAGGCCTATCGAGAGCTGCGCGGGAAGTACTACGACGAGACCTGGCTCGATCATCTCGAGGACCACCCGCATGTGCGTGAGTCGCTCGACGAGAATTTTACGCTGCAGACCATCGTGGATGCGCTTCTGCGCACAGGTCACGAGCCGGTTGTTCGCGCGCTGATGCGATCGTTTCGCCGCGAGCAGATCTCCGTCACCCAGCGGTTCATCGACGGCGCAAGCCGACAAAAGGGACGCCCCTAGGCGTCCCTTTTGTCTTCTGACTGCTTCTGGCTCGGAGCGAAAGGTCCTCAGTTCGCCAGGGGCTTCAGTTCGATCCAGCACGCTTCGTCCACGCTCGTATCGTCTTGATGTGCACCCTCCATCGCGCCAGCCAGATCTTCCCCGGCTGTCCGGGCCGCCAAATGCGCGTAGGCGCTCCGCCCCAGCCCGGCCGTTCCCACGATGGTTCCTCCCTCTGTGAAGGTGATCTCGGCCTCCGCAATCGGCTCTTTCAACAAGTACAGATCGCTCAAATACGCGTCCGTATCCGCGCGCATATCGCGAAACGCGACCGTCGGGTCTGGCAACTGCCCAGAGGCCGTCTCCACTTCCACCATCGCCGACACGACGAACTGGCCGTCGCCGCGATCGTCGGGCAACACCGCGAGGTCATACAGCCCCGGAATGTCCGCCAGACTCGCGGCGATGGTGTCCATCTCGGCATCCGACGGCGCGGCTTCAGTGGACATGACGACCTCGCCGGCGCCACGAACGCCAGACGCGTTGCGATCCGCTCCCCGCTCCGACAACGCGTGTTCCAAACCCATGTATCCACACAGCGCGAGAAAAGCCACGGCCATGAGCGTGATGGACGATTTTTGGCGTACCACCCGTCGTCCTCTCCTTGTATTGGACTAGGACATGTATACGGGAGGGCGGACGGGTGTATGCCTCACTCGGCCTGATGCTGGCGCATGAACGAGGCTTTGGCCTGCAGCCACTGCTCTTTCGTGATCAGCACCTCGCGAGGCTTGCTGCCCTCGTATGGTCCTACAATTCCGCTTTGTTCCATTTGATCGATGATGCGTGCGGCGCGCGAGTATCCGATGCGAAACCGCCGCTGCAAAAGGGAGACGGACGCTTGCCCCATGTCCACGACGAGATCGACCGCGTCCATGAACAGGCTGTCGAGTTCCGGCTCGCCCTCGTCCTCCGGTTCCTCTTCGATGGCGGTACTCAGATCCATCGTATACACCGCGTGCTGCTGACTCTTCACGTATTCCACGAGCCGCTCAATCTCGCGTTCCGACACGTAAGCGCCCTGCACGCGCGTCGGTTTCGCCGCTCCCACGGGATAGTACAACATGTCGCCGCGGCCGAGCAGCTTCTCCGCGCCGCCCATGTCGAGGATGGTGCGGGAATCCGCCATGGACGAAACAGCAAACGCAATTCGGCTGGGGATGTTCGCCTTGATGAGACCGGTGATGACGTCGACCGAGGGGCGCTGCGTCGCCACAATGAGGTGAATCCCTGCCGCGCGCGCCATTTGCGCCAAGCGGCAGATGGCGTCTTCCACGTCGTGCGGCGCCACCATCATCAAATCGGCCAATTCGTCGACGATCACGACGATATATGGCAGCGGCTCGAGACCTTCTTCGCGCATGATCTCGTTGAACCGATCGATGTCGCGCGCGCCCCGCTCCGCCATCAGCCGATACCGGTTCTCCATCTCCTGCACGATTTTCTTGAGCGCGCCCGCGGCCAGCCTCGCGTCCGTCACGACGGGCGTCAGAAGGTGCGGAATGCCGTTGTAGATGCTCAGCTCGACCATCTTGGGATCGATCATCATCAGCTTGACCTCGTGGGGCTTGGCGCGCACCAAGAGGGACGCGATCATCCCGTTGATGCAGACGCTCTTGCCCGATCCCGTGGCGCCCGCCACCAGGAGGTGAGGCATCTTCTGCAGATCCCCGACAATCGGTGCACCGGTGATGTCGCGCCCGAGCGCGAGCGCGAGCTTCGCGGGCGAGTTCTGAAATTCGGGCGACTCCAGGACCTCGCGGAGCGTCACCACGGCGATCTCGTCATTGGGAATCTCGATGCCGATCACGGATTTGCCCGGCACCGGCGCCTCGATGCGGATATCCCGGGCCGCCAGCGCGAGCGCGATGTCGTCCTGAAGCGACAGGACCCGCGCAACCTTCACGCCGGCCGCAGGCTGAATTTCGTATCGCGTCACCGTGGGCCCGCGGTGAATTTCCACGACCCGAGCCTGCACGTTGAACGACTGGAGCGTAGACTGCAGCTTGTGCGCATTCTCTTGCACGTTCGCCGTCGCCACAGGCGCGTGCTTGCCCGAAGGTGGATCGAACAGCGTGAGCGGAGGAAGCTGATACGACTCGTCGTGGACCATCGGCCCCACCTCGTACTCGGGCACAACGGTCGAATTTCGCTCCTCCTCACGCGTGGGCGATGGCCTTTTCCGCTCGCCTTTCGACGGGAAGCGGACCACAAGTCCCTTGGCATCGGTCTCGACCACAGGTTCGTCGGGCTCTCCCCAGGGCGGGAGGTCGTCGGCCTTCTCCGACCGGCTGGCGCGAGCCGCAAAGTCATGGATGATGGGCTCCGCCTCCACCTGAGGAGCCTCCGGCTCCGCTTCCTCCAGCACGTCGCCGTCAATCACCACTGCAGGCCGTGTGGCCCTCGGCGCATCCTCCACCACTTCGGGCTCAGGATCTTTCTCCCGTCTAAACACCTGCCCAGCCTGCCGACGGATGTTGGACCACATGCGGTCTAAAGCCTGCTCCGTATACCGAGAACCGCGACGAACCACGCTCACGAGCGACACCTGGAAGACGAGGGCAATCCCGATAAGCCCCCCCGCGACAATCACCAGACGCGGCCCCAGCTCGTAGGTCTGCGGCGAATTGAACAAGAGATGTAAGAGTTGAAAGACGAAAAAGCCAATGAGTCCCCCTCCGGCGCTCGGAGGCGCACCGGACGTCGGATGAAAGACGTAGGCGCGCAAGGCCTGCAGCGCGTTCCACTCGCTCGACCAAAAGTACGACTGAAGCCCTTGATCCGCGAGATTGGAATAAAAATTCATCTCAATGAGAGCGAGCATGCACAGGAGGAGGATCAAGAGACCCAGATGGCGGCCGTCCCACACGAAGCGACTCCTGCGCACCATCATGTAAACGGCCGCGTAGCCCACCAAAATGGGAATGAGAAAATACCAGCTCCCAGCGAGGTAGATGCTCACGACGGCCAGGAACTGGCCCACGAGTCCCAGGCGCCCGAGCGCCAGCGCACAGGCCGTGAGCATCGCCAGACCGGTGACTTCGTACTTCAGCACATTCTTTTGCTGCTGCTTGCGAGCCAATCCTCACCAGTCCCTTCCTTAGACTGATGATTCGACCCGGGCGCTCAAACTCCTGCCTTCCGCCTTCAGCGAAGCGCGGTGCCCGGCTGCCACTCAGGCCTGAGATAGTCACTTGCAATGGGGCTTATCAGCCGCACAAGTCTCGGCGTGCCGGATTCGTCCCGGGCGACGATGAGCGTGCGGTGTCCATCCTTCCACTCTTCGAAGCGCGGCCCACTGCCCCACCACCCGCTATAAATTTCACTCTCTGCCAAGATCGTCCAAAGCATCACTGGATCACCCCCGGCCGAGGAACTTGCGCGAGCACCGCACCTGTTCGGGACTCCTTGTGTTCCCGAATGAGATCTTTCAGTTTCTTCATCGCATGCCCCAGGCCGCCCACTTCGTCGCACAGGCCATACTTGACGGCATCCCGTCCCACCACCGTCGTGCCGATGTCTTTCGCCATCTCGCCGGTGTTGAGCATCAAGTGGCGAAACATGTCCTCCGAAATTCGCGAGTGTTCAACCACGAAACGGATCACCCGATCCTGCATCTTCTCGAGGTACTCAAACGACTGCTGCACGCCAATCACGAGGCCGTTCAAGCGAATCGGATGGATGGTCATGCTGGCGGACTCAGCGATGAACGTGTAATCCGCTGCTACCGCGATGGGGACGCCGATGGAGTGGCCTCCGCCGAGCACGACGGACACCTTGGGTTTCGACATCGACGCCACCAGTTCTGCGATGGCGAGGCCCGCCTCTACGTCGCCGCCCACCGTGTTGAGGATGATGAGCAATCCATCGATTTTATCGCTCTCCTCCACCGCGACAAGCTGCGGGATGACGTGTTCGTATTTCGTGGTCTTGTTCTGCGGCGGCAGCACCATGTGACCCTCGATCTGGCCGATGACCGTCAAACAATAGATGTCGCCCGTCACCACGGCGGCGGGTTCGTTCGCGCCGAGCGACTCGACGGACGAGGGAGCGTCCTTCGTCTCCTGAGCATCCGCCCCGCCCGTAGTCTTCGCGTTCATCACCGCATCGTAGGTGGACTTTGTCTCCATGTTCGCATCCGCCTCCCGCCGTCCCAGTATCGGCAAAGGGAAGCGCGTCCATACGCAACCGCCGATTCGGTCCGGCTTAGAACGGCGGTCCTGCTGAAAGACGACGAGGGCTATCCCCGCTCGCCGCGTTTCGTGCGGACCGAGGATAGCCCTGACTTCGCGGATGCAGCCCTTGGCCATCACGCCTCCATAATGATGGGCAGGATCATCGGGCGGCGCCGCGTCTGTTCGTACAGGTACCTGCCGAGTGTATCGCGGACCGCCGTCTTCAGCGAAGACCACTCGCTCACGTTGTCCGAGACCAGTTTGCTGAGTGTGCTCTCCACGAGGCGATTCGCCTCGTCCAAAAGCGCCTCTGACTCGCGCACATAGACGAACCCGCGCGAGATGATGTCGGGACCCGACAGGATGTGTCCTGTCGTCTTGGACAGCGTGACCACCACGACCAGGATGCCGTCCTGCGACAACAACTTGCGATCTCGCAACACGATATTGCCGACATCTCCCACGCCGAGCCCGTCGATCATCACCGATCCAGCCGGCACCTTGCCGCCGAGTCGGGCGCGCCCGTCTTCAAATTCGACCACATCGCCAATCTCCGTGATGAAGATGTGGTCCGGCTGAATGCCGAGTTGCATGGCGAGATCGGCGTGAATTCGCTGCATGCGAAACTCGCCGTGAACCGGGACGAAGTACTTCGGGCGCACGAGTTGGAGCATCCACTTGAGCTCTTCCTGGCTTCCGTGCCCTGAGGCGTGCACGCCGCGGTAAATCACGTGAGCTCCCGCGCGGAACAGCTGATCGATGGTCCTCGCCACGAACTTTTCGTTGCCCGGAATGGGCGAACTCGCTAACACCACGGTGTCGCCCGGCACGATTTCGATCTTCCGATGCGCGGCGCGAGCCATGCGCGTAAGCGCGGACATGGGCTCTCCTTGACTGCCCGTGGAGAGGATGACCACCTTTTCTGGCGGCAACTTGTTCACCTCGTCGGGATCGATCAGCGTGTCCGGCTGCGCCTCCAAATACCCGAGTTGCAGCGACGTCTGGACATTGTTGACCATGCTGCGGCCGACAATGGCGACCTTGCGGCCATGTCGCTCCGCCGCCCGAATCATCAGTTGCAGGCGGTGGATGTTGGACGCAAAAGTGGACAGAATGACGCGCCCAGGGGCCTGACTGATGATCTCGTCAATTCGAATCCCGACCGTCATCTCGGACGGCGTGTAACCGGGCCGCTCTGCATTCGTGCTGTCGCCGACGAGCGCGAGCACGCCCCGCGCCCCCCACTGCGCCAACTTATGAATGTCCGCGTGCCGCCCGTCAATTGGCGTCTGATCGAACTTGTAGTCGCCCGTGTGGATGACAATACCTTCCGGCGTTTCGATGGCAAACCCGACCGTGTCCGGAATGCTGTGGTTCACGTAAAACGGAGACACTGCGAATTGGCCGAGCTGAACGCGCGACTTGCCGTCCATCGTCACGAGCTTCACGTCGTGAACGCCCGCCTCGCGCAGCTTGTTCTCGACGAGACCGAGCGTCAACCGCGTCCCGTACACTGGCACCTTGATCTCCCGAAGCACGTACGGAAGCCCGCCGATATGGTCCTCGTGTCCGTGCGTCAGAAAGATGCCGCGAATTTTCTCGCGATTCTCGACCAAAAACGTGATATCCGGAATGACGATATCGATGCCGAGCATATCTTCGTCGGGAAACTTCAGCCCCGCATCGACCACAATCATGTCCTGCCCGTACCAATACAACGTCATGTTCTTTCCAATCTCCCCGACTCCGCCGAGCGGGATGATGGAAAGTCTCGATTTGGATCTTGGCATTTTGCACCTCCGTTGCCACACTTATGGAATTCAGCGACACGATCACGACCCGCCCGCCCGGTCTCTTTTCGCACTTCCCTCAACATGCAAAAAAAGCCCGCTCAGACCAAGGCCGTGTCTTTCTGTGCATCGAACGCGCTCAAACGGACCACCCGACCCGTTCCATCCGCTTTCACGCCATTCGTTGTCTCCGCGCCAGGGTTCGCACGCCCCTCGCGCGAATAAGCCGCACATGTCACTATCATTGTCATTATACTCCCGTTCGGATCCTCATACAACCATCCATCGCCGCCTACGGCGCGAACAAGGAATCCGACCGACCGCGGCGTCGCCCACAAGATGTAGTCTTGAATCAGAAATCATGCTACAATTGAGTTTGATTGAAAGCGATTGCAATTACGCGAGCGCCGCCCTATCGTTCTGGTAGGACCGCCGGAGCGGTATACTCCAGTGGGGAGGTCTTCAACGACATGGAACTGTTTACCCGCATGGCCCAATACGACTACGAACAGGTGGTGTTCTGCTACGACGAGGCCTCGGGCCTGCGCGCCGTCATTGCCATCCACGACACGACGCTCGGCCCTGCGCTCGGCGGGTGCCGGATGTGGACCTACCCGTCCGAAGAAGATGCGGTCGTCGACGCGCTGCGCCTGGCGCGTGGCATGACCTACAAGGCGGCCGCGGCCGGACTGAACCTCGGCGGCGGCAAGACCGTGATCATGGGAGATCCTCGCAAGGACAAGAGTGAGGCCCTGTTTCGCGCCCTCGGGCGGTATATCCACAGCCTGGGCGGGCGTTACATCACCGCCGAAGACGTCGGCACCACCGTTCAGGACATGGATCTCATTCACCTCGAGACGCCGTACGTGTGCGGCATCTCGCCGAGTTACGGTTCGAGCGGCAACCCGAGCGGCATGACCGCCCTTGGCGTCTTTCGCGGGATCCAGGCGAGTGCCAAGTATCTCTACGGCACGGACGATCTCGCCGGGCGCCGCGTCGCGATTCAGGGGCTGGGAAGTGTCGGGTACGAACTAGCTCGCCTCCTGCGAGGGGCCGGAGCCCAACTGCTTGTGGCCGACGTCAACCCTGTGCAGGTAGAACGGGCGGTCAACGAATTCGGCGCACAGGCGCTGGCTCCTCAAGACATCCTGAGCGCTGACTGCGACATCGTCGCGCCGTGCGCACTGGGCGCGGTCTTGAACGACGAGACGATTCCGCGGATCCGGGCGCAGATCATCGCAGGCTCAGCGAACAACCAACTGGCCGAGGAGCGGCACGGAGACATGTTGCACGAGCGAGGTATTTTGTACGCACCGGATTACGTGATCAACGCCGGTGGACTTATCAACGTGGCGGACGAGCTCGAAGGGTATCATCCGGATCGCGCTCGGTCCAAGGTCGAGCGAATTTACGAGATTATGCTCAACCTGTACAAGCTCTCGGCCGAGCGGCGCATTCCGACGCATCGGGCCGCTGACGAGATGGCCATGAAGCGCATCGAAACCCTGCGGCAGGTCCGGAGCACGCACTTGGGTCATCACGAACCGCTGCGTCGCGGGCGCTGACCTAAAAAAGTGCGAGGCGCGGGGACCTACCCCGCGCCTTTCGTATCCGCCCATTCACCTCGGTTGCATCCGCAGCGCCCCGTCCAGGCGGATGACTTCGCCGTTCAGCATGGGGTTTTCCACGATATGCCGCGCCAAGAACGCGTACTCGCGCGGCCGTCCCAGCCGCTGCGGGAACGGTACCTGCTGCCCGAGCGACTGGCGCGCGGCCTCGGGCAGGCCCATGAGAAGCGGCGTCTCAAAGATGCCCGGCGCGATGGCCACCACGCGAATGCCGTACGCCGCCAGCTCTCGCGCCGCGGGAAGCGTGAGCCCGACGATGCCGCCCTTGGACGCCGAGTAGGCCGCCTGGCCAATCTGACCCTCGTACGCCGCGATGGACGCGGTGTTGATGATCACCCCCCGCTCGCCGTCTTCAAGCGCTGGCGCCTCGGCTACGCGCGCCGCCACGAGGCGCAACACGTTGAACGTACCGACGAGATTGATCTGGATCACGCGCGCGAAGCTCTCCAGCGCATGCACGCCACGCTTCGAGAGAATTTTTTCCACCGCGGCGATCCCGGCGCAGTTCACGGCGCCCCGGAGCACGCCGCCCTCCGCAGCTTCGCCCACCGCGCGGCGCACCGCGTCTTCGTCCGTCACGTCGACGCGGAAAAACTGGCCGCCGATCTCCTCCGCCACTCGCTTTCCTCGTTCCTCCTGAATATCGAAGATGGCGACGCGCGCGCCGGCCTCGGCGAACGCCCGCGCTGTCGCTTCGCCGAGCCCGGATCCGCCGCCTGTCACAATGAACGTCGCTCCGTCAAGTTTCATTCCGCAACCTCCCTGATCTTCCTACTGCCATTTCAGGCATCCATCCGTTCGATCACGGTCGCGTTCGCCATGCCCGCCCCTTCACAAATGGCGATGAGCCCATAGCGCCCTCCGCGATCCTCGAGCGCGTTTAACAGCGTCGCCGCAATTCGAGTCCCCGTCGCGCCGAGCGGATGTCCGAGCGCGATGGCGCCTCCATGGACGTTCACGCGGTCCCACGGCGCGCCAATCTCCTTTTGCCACCCTAAGACCACGGGCGCGAACGCCTCGTTCACCTCGAACAGATCGATGTCTTCGACCTTGAGCCCAGCGTTCTGCAACACCTTTTCGGTCGCCGGAATCGGACCGGTCAACATCGTCACGGGGTTCACGCCCACCACGCTGAACGCGACAAACCGCGCGCGCGGCCGCAGTCCCAGCTTCTCCGCTGTCTCCTTGCGCATAACCAGCGCTGCGCTGGCGCCATCCGAGATCTGGCTCGCGTTGCCGGCGGTGATGAGTTCCAGATCGGGGAAGGCCGGCTTCAGCGACAACATCTTCTCGAGGGAGGTGTCCGTCCGAATGCCCTCGTCCTCTGCAAAGTACCCGGAGGACTTGGCGAGCGAAAGCGGGACCGGCACGATTTCGCGCCGAAACTTCCCTTCGGTCCTCGCCTTGGCTGCCAATTGATGACTCCGGAGACCAAATCGGTCGAGATCCTCCCTGGAAAAGCCCCATTCCTTCGCCAAGAGCTCGGCCCCGAGCGCTTGATCGAAGAAGGAGCGGTTGTACTGGCGCATGTGATAACGCGCTTCCAGCGATTCCGTCATCGGCGTCCCATAGACCCCAATGGAACACATCATCGGCACGCGCGACATTGCCTCGACGCCACAGGCGATGGCGATCTCGTACGCGCCGCTCATCACCCCCTGCGCCGCGAAGTGAAGCGCTTGCAAGCTCGATCCACACTGGCGATCGATGGTGCACCCCGGCACCGACTCCGGGAGCCCCGCCGCGAGCCAGGCATTTCGCGCGATGTTCACCGCCTGATCGCCAATCTGCGTCAGGCACCCTGCGATCACGTCGTCCACCGCCTCGGGCGGCAACTGGTTGCGCTCGACGATGGAGCGCAGGACGTGTCCCAAAAGATCCACCGGGTGCACGTCCTTCAGCGAGCCGTTTCTGCGCCCGATGGGCGTGCGGATAGCGTCGACGATCACGGCCTCGTACATGATGTCACCCTCCCTGCCCCGCGTTCAGCTCGCGGTGCCGTTTCCACTCTCGCTCTCTGAGCTCGACGCGGCGAATCTTCCCCGACGTCGTTTTCGGCAAATCCTCCACAAACTCGATTGCGCGCGGATACTTGTAGGGCGCGGTGATCCGCTTCACGTGCTCCTGAAGTTCGCGCACCAGCGCTTCGCGCCGCTCGGCGTCGGATGCCAACTCTCGATGAAGGTTGAGATCCTTCAAGACGACGAACGCCTTGACAATCGCACCCCGCACCTCATCCGGGCTCGATACCGCCGCGCACTCGCGCACCAGCGGATGTTTCACAAGCGCATCCTCCACCTCAAACGGCCCGATGGTGTATCCCGCGCTGATGATGATGTCGTCCGCCCGGCCGCTGAACCACAGATAGCCGTCCTGGTCTTTCTCGGCGCGATCGCCCGTGATGTACCACGCGCCACGAAACTGAGCTACCGTCCGCTCCTCGTCCTTGTAGTAGCCCCGAAAGAGGGCCGGGAAGTCCCGCCTGACCGCGATGTCTCCCACCTGGCCCGGCGGAAGCGACCTGCCCTCTTCGTCGACAATGTCGACAGCCCCTTCCACCGTCGGCAGCCCCATGGACCCGGGGCGAACCTCCGTATCGACGCACGTCGCGACAAGAAGCGTGTTCTCCGTCTGCCCGTACCCGTCGCGCACGGTGATCTGAAAATGCCGCCGGAACGTATCAATGACCTCCCGATTGAGAGGCTCGCCCGCGCTCACGGCCTGGCGCAGCGACGAGAGGCGAAACCTGTCTAGTCCATCCACCTTCGCCATCATCCGATATTCCGTAGGGGTCGCGCAGAGCACATTCACCCCTTCTTCGTCGATGAGCCGAAGGAACGTCTCCGCGTCGAAACGGCCGCCGTAGTGAAACCCTGTGGCTCCCGACATGAGCGTGGCGACGAATGGACTCCAGATCCACTTCGCCCATCCGGGCCCGGCGGTGGCCCACACGACGTCGTCCGGCTCAATGCCAAGCCAGCGCTTCGCAGCGATGTGCCAGTGCGCATATGCCCAGCCGTGGACGTGCATCACGCCTTTGGGGTAGCCCGTCGTGCCGGAGGTGTACGACAGGAAGGCGAGATCGTCCCGACGGGTCGGAACCACGTCCCACTCTCCGGGTGCGCCGCGCACGAGGTCCTCGTACGCCAAAAAGCCTTCGCGCGAGCCCTCCACCACCACGCGCAACTGCACCCACGGCGCCTCGGCGATGGCCGCCTCGGCCCGCTCCGCGAGTGCCGCGTGGGCGATCACGCCCTTCGCCTCCGCATGCTTCAGGCGATAGGCGATGTCGTTCGGCATGAGCAATTCCGACCCCGGCAGAACCACGGCGCCGATCGAGAGGATGGCGAGATACACGGCGTAGGTCTCCGGGCGGCGCGGCATCAACACCAGCACCCGGTCGCCTTTTCGAAGGCCGAGATCGTGAAGGGCGTGCGCCAGGCGAAGGGACTCGCGGCGAAGTTCGCCGTAGGTCAGCGTCCGCTTCGCTCCGGTTTCCGAGCGCCACACGAGCGCGCGCCTCGACTCGTCCCGGTCCAAAATGGCGCCCGCGATGTTAAACACGTCCGGCGCCAGAAGGTCCGCAAATGCAGCGGTTTGGGTTGGCTCCATCTCACGACGCTCCTCTCCAGGAAGCTCATGGGGCGCTTAATCGGCAAACGGGATGGAAAGGTGAGTGATGGGTTCGAAAAACGCTTCCACTTCGTCGGGCGTCACGCTCGCCAGGTCGGCGTGACGCCACCGGGGGCGCCGGTCCTTGTCGACGAGCTGGGCGCGCACCCCTTCGACAAAATCGCCCCGGCGAATGAATTGAAGAGCGAGATTGAGATCGGTCTCCAGGACCTCGCGGTACGTGGCGTTCCGCGCGCGGCGGAGCGCCTCGAAGGTCACCGCCAACGAGAGCGGCGAGCGCTGGCGAAGGATCTCGAGCGCCTGCGCGGCGAACGGGTCGCGCGTGGATCCCTCCCGCAGGCGAGCCAAGATGTCGGAGAGCGACGGGCTGTCGAAGTATGCCTGCACCCGCTGGAGAAAGTTCGCGACCTCCTCGGATGGCCGGTGCTCTGGGGTAAGCTTTTCTTTCAACCAGCGCTGGAGTTGCTCCGCGGTTTCTCCCTGTTCACCTCGCTTCGCGAGCTCCGCCTCAAAGGACGGGCGCTCGCCGCTCGCGAGCCAGCCGTTGGCCACGCCCGCCGCGAGGAGCACATCGGCCCCAACGGACTCGCCGGTGAGCGCCAGATAATGCCCGAGCCCACCCTGCATTCGGCTGAGCGCGTGGCACATGCCGACGTCCGGAAAGAAGCCGATCCCGGTCTCGGGCATGGCAAACCGCGTGCGGTCCGTCGCGACCTTCCACGCCGCGCCATACGTGAGCCCAACGCCGCCTCCCATCACGATGCCGTTCCACAGCGCGACGACCGGCTTTGGAAACCGCGCGACGCGATCGTCGAGCGCGTACTCCTCGGAGAAAAAGGCGGCCGCGGTGTCGAGATTCGGTTCATCCTTGGCGTCGTATAGCGCACGGATGTCGCCGCCGGCGCAGAAGGCGCGGTCGCCCTCGCCGTACAGCACCACGAGTTGGATCGACGGATCCTGCGCCATCTCGTCCAAGTGATGGCGAAGTAGGCGGATCATCTCGAGGCTGAGCGCGTTCAACTGCTTCGGGCGGTTGAGTGCGAGCCAAGCGACCGATCCTGTCCTTCGAAACACGATGCTGTCCATAGTCCACCTCGCTTGAAGTCAAAACCAACGCGTCGAGACAACCTTTCTTCGCGTGAAGAACTGAACGAGTTCCTTGCCGTTCTCGCCTGTCACGCCGTAAAAGGAGTCCTTGTGTCCTCCGAACGGGAAGAAGGCCACAGGCAGCGGAACGTTGACGTTGATGCCCACCATGCCGGCGTCAATGCGATCGCGGAACACCTGTGCGGCCTTGCCGCTCTGCGTATACAGGATGGCGCCGTTTGCGTAGCGCGAGCGATTCGCGATGGCAATGGCCTCGTCGAGATCGCGCGCCCGCACGACGGAAAGCACAGGGCCGAACAGCTCTTCCTGCCAGACGCGCATGTCAGTCGTGACGCCATCGAGCAAGCACGGGCCGAGATAAAATCCTTCCGGGTGTTCCTCGATGGCCGGCCGGCCGTCGACCACGAGCCGCGCAGACATCGCGGCTTCGTCGACGTAGGCCCGGACGCGATCGCGATGTTCCTTTCGAATCAGCGGCGTGACATCGACGCCTTCCTCAAAACCGTGGCCAATCTTCATGCGCCGCGCGCCCTCGGCCAGCCGCTCCACCACTTCGTCTGCGACGGAGCCCACGGCCACGACGACGGAGGTGGCCATGCAGCGCTGGCCGCCGTTGTGAAACGCCGCGCGCAGAATGCCGTCGACGGTCGGCTCGAGCACCGCGTCTTCCAGCACAATGGCGTGGTTCTTCGCGCCCGCGAAGGCCTGTACCCGCTTGTGGTGGCGCGCGGCCGTCTCGTACACGTAGGCGGCCGTCCTCGTCGAGCCGGTGAAGTTCACGGCGACAATCTCAGGATGCGTCAGGATGGCGTCCACAGCCTCCTTGCCGCCGTTCACCGCTTGAAGTACGCCCGGGGGCAACCCCGCTTCGTGAAACATCTCGACTAAGCGAAGGGTGGTCATCGGCGTCTGCTCCGACGGCTTCAGGATCAGCGCGTTGCCCGTGACGATGGCCCACCCCATCACCCACAAGGGGATCATGGCCGGGAAGTTGAACGGTGTGATGCTCGCGACAACGCCCAGGGGATATCGGTAGTACGTCTGCTCCAGACCCTCGGACACCTCGGCGAGCGATTCGCCCATCATCAGCGTGGGCGCGGACAAGGCGTGTTCAAGTCCCTCGATACCGCGATCCACCTCGGCTTGCGCGTCCAGGTAGCTCTTTCCGTGCTCCGTCGTGATCATCTTCGCGATGTTGTCCCGCTCCGCCTTCAGCTTCGCCAGGAAATCGAACACCACCCGAGCCCGCTTCACGACGGGCACGCGGCTCCACGAAGCAAACGCCCGCTTCGCGCCCTCGACGGCACGAGCCACGTCGGCGTGTGCCGATAGCGGCGCCTCGGCGATCACCTCGCCTGTCGCAGGGTTGTAGACCGGTACGGCGCCTTCGCTCTCAACTTCCACCCAAGTTCCATTCACGTAGTTCTGGAGACGGCGCATGCAGGTTCCCCTCTTTCCAGGCGATCACGCCCGTTGCTCGTTTTTGACATCCTGGATGTAGCGGTACATGGCGGCCATGTCGAGATCCGCGTATCCGCGTTCCGCCGCCCTTTCGTACATGTCAATCAGCACCTCGGTCATCGGCAACTCGAGTCCTTTGGCCGCGGCCATGTCCTTGGCGAGGTGCAGGTCTTTAATGAGAAGCCTCGTGGTAAAACCGGGTTCGTAGAAATCCTTCGAAATGAACAATTTCCAGTTGCGCTCGTAGATTCGGCTCTGGCCGTAGCTCACGTTGAGGATGGAAAACAACTGCTCCAGATCCATCCCCATCTCGCCTGCGAGCGTGAGCGCCTCGGCCACCGCAAGTGTGTAATATCCAATGAAGTAATTGTTGACCAGCTTCACCACCGATCCGGCGCCGACGTCCTCGCTGATGTGAAACACGTTTTGGCCGATGAGGTCGAGCAGCGGCTTCGCGCGGTCAAAGGCCGCCTTTGCCCCACCCACCATGACGGTGAGCGACCCATCCACCGCTCGTTCGACGCCGCCCGAGACCGGGGCGCCGAGATAGTCGATGCCGCGGTTGGCGAGCGCCTCGGCGACCTGATGATTCACCTGAGGCGACACGGTGCTGAAGTCAATCACAAGCTGCCCCGCGCGCCCCTCCTGGCTCACGAGTTCGCCGAACACCTGGGTCACTTCTGCGGGCCCTGGCAGGCTCGCGCACAACACGTCCGCCGCGCGCACCACGTCGAGAGCGGATTCACACGCTTTGCCGCCCTCTTGCGCGAACGCGCCTCGAGATCGCTCCACGACGTCATAGCCGTACACCTCATACCCGCCGCGCACCAAATTCAGGCTCATGGGCAGGCCCATCTTGCCGAGCCCCAAAAATCCAACCACCGGTTTTTCCATGAGTCTCTCACCTCACCTTATCCAATACGTACTCTGCGATGGCCTGAAGTTGGCCGATCTCGTCCGGGTAGTCCAAGCCATCAAGCTTCACGCCGACGTGGCGAGCGGCCTCGAGGAGCGGTGTGACACCATGGCGAACCGCGTCCGCCCAGGCGACGGCGGCGAACTCCGCGCCGAGATCGCGCGCGACACCTCGCCCGTCGGCGGCCAATGCCACCCGCACGAGCGCGGACTCCAACGCGTACATCCACATGTGGGCATCCGCGAGCCGACGCACGAGGGGCTGCTCATCCACGAGTCTCGCGCCCTCACGGGCGACTGCCGCCTCGACGACAGTATCAAAGCCCTTCTTCATGGCCCGAAGCACCTGTTCCGCGCCCTCGAGGGTCGCGCGAAGACGGCCTGCAGGGAGAGCTGCGGCTAAGGAAGCCGATCCACCAGGCGATGCGGCGCTTGATGAACAAGCGCTCGCTTCCCGAGCGCGAGACGAAATCAGGTCCCGCACAATCGCCAGCCGGTTGATCTCGTTTGTCCCTTCGAAAATGCGCGTGATCCGCGCGTCTCGGTACATCCGCGCAATTTCGTAGTCCTCCATGTAGCCGTATCCGCCGTGAATCTGCACCGCCTCGTCGATGACGAACGCCTGAACCTCCGTGGCAAGCACCTTGTTCAGCGAACACGCGGCGATACACGACGACAGAGCCGAAGCCACGCTGCGCACCTTCTCCTCCGGCTCGAGGTCCGACCGGAACGCGAGGTCCAGCGCCCGCTTCTTGCCTGGGGCAAGTTCCCCCGCCGTTCGATAGGCCGCGCTCCGCGCCACAAAGTACCGCGCCGCCATGTAGCCGAGCTTTTCCCGGATCATGCCGAACGACGCGATGGGTACGCCGAACTGGCGGCGCTCCTTGGCGTACGCCGCGGCAATCCGGATGGCTCGCCTCGTTTGCCCCAGTGCGTAGAGCGCCATCTTGTGCCTTGCGAGATTGAGAACGGAAAGGGCAATCCGGTGTCCATGACCACGCGCGCCGAGCAGGGCCGACGCCGGAACCTCCACGTCGTCGAGGATCAGGGAGGCCGTCGGGCTCGCGTGAATGCCCACCTTGTTCTCCTCCTTGCCGACGGACACACCAGGTCGATCTCGATCCACCACGAAGGCGGTCATGCCACGGCCGGCAAGCTGCGCGAACACCACAAACACGCCGGCCACGCGCGCGTTCGAGATCCACTGTTTTTGCCCAGAGAGAACATAGCATTTACGAGCTTCGTCCAAGCGGGCGCTGGTCTTGCCGTGGAGCGCGTCGGACCCCGCATCCGGTTCCGTGAGCGCGTACGACGCGATGACTTCGCCCGCAGCGAGCCGCGGCAGATAGGAAGAACGCTGCGCTTCATCGCCAAAATAGAGAATTGGGTGAAGCGCAACCCCGCTGTGAATGTTGATGGACACGCCGAATCCTGCCGTTTCCCCCAGCGTCTCCGAGACCAACAGGGACGAGAGAAGATCCAATTCCAGCCCGCCGTACTTTTCCGGCAGATCCACTCCGATGAGGCCCAATTCCCCGGCCTTCCGATAAAGCGCTTTCAGGACAGCGACGTCGCCAGACTCGAGCGCCTCCATGCGCGGAAGCACATCTCGTCCCACGAAGGATCGGGCCGTTTCCTCGATGAGATCATGCTCGTCGCTTCGGCGCTCCGGCGTGAGCGCGTCTTCGAAACCTAGGTGAAATTCCTGGGTGACATCCACCGTGCGACGCATCTCCTTCCGCCGAGCCGTATGCAAACGGTTTCAAGCAGGTCCACAAGTTTATGCGAACCCTCGCCCGGCTCGCGCACAACATTATGCAATCATTGTATAGATTCACTATACCCCGACGGCGACCTGGAGCGCAAGGGTCCGGCGCAGTCGGCTCACCGCCGACTGCGCACCTCGTAGATGAGAAACTTCAGGTAGTGCTGTTCTGGGGCACCGGCGATTTGGGGGTGATCGCTTGCGGCGCGCGCGTCGCGCACGACCCGCAGCACCTTGTGGGCATCGACAGCCGCCTCCAGGACGGTCTCCCGAAACCGCTCGGGCGACATGTGGTAGGAACAGCTCGCCGTGACGAGGAAGCCGCCCTCCCGCAGGATGCGCATGGCGCGGAGGTTGATCTCCTTGTAGCCTCTCGCCGCGCTATCGACGGAGTGCCGCGACTTCGCAAAAGCCGGCGGATCCAGGATGACCACGTCGTAACGCGCGCCGCGCGCATCCTGTTCGCGCAGGTAATCGAACGCGTTGGCCACGGCGAAGTCTATCCGATCCCACACGCCGTTTCGTTGAGCGTTGTGCCGCGCGAGCTCCACGGCGTCCGCAGAGATGTCCACCGCTGTGACGTGTGCCGCACCGTAGTGCAGCGCATGCACGGCGAACGCCCCCGTATGGCAGAAACAGTCGAGCACATGGGCGCCGTCCACATGCCCCGGAGCTTCGCCGAACAGCGCGCGCCGCGCCGTCCAGCCCGTCATGAGCGGTCGAATCGCCGCCCGGTTCTCCGACTGATCCCAAAAATACCCTGTCTTTTGGCCTTCGCGCAGATCCACTGCGAATGTGAGCCCGTTGTCGATCACGTCGACCACGTCGGGGACCTCGCCGTACACCGTCTCCACCACCAGAGGCAGCCCCTCCAGTGCTCGCACGGACACGTCGTTTCGCGCCAGGATCCCGACGGGCTTGTACACTTCGACAAGCGCTTCAAGCGCCTGCGCAAACAGCCGCTCCATGCCCGCAGTCAGCACCTGGGCGACGAGCACCTCTCCGAACCGATCCACGACAAGTCCAGGCACAAAATCTGCCTCGCCGTACACGGCGCGTCCATAGGAGAGCGCCTGCGGGTGAAAACCTGCGGCGGTACTCCAGCGCCTGTTGAAAGCGCCGGATGAAAAATCGACGTCGATGGGCTCGCCTTGCCGATAGGTCAGGACGCGCGCAAAGATCTGCGACTGGGGATTCGCGTAGCCGCGGGCCAAAAAGACGCCTTGGTGATTCACGATGTCGACGAGATCGCCCGGAGCGAGCGGGCCTTCCACCCGCTCCACCTCCGAGCGATAAATCCAGGGATGACCTTGTTCCAAGCGCCGCCTTCGATCGCGGCGCAGGACGAGGCGCGTTGGCAACAGCCCGTCTCTCCTCTCTGTCATGCGCTTGCCTCAATGACCCCGAGCGCGTTCAGAAGCGTATACAGGTGATCGCGGAGCGCCTTCGAGGCCGGCACAAGCGGCGAGCGGACGGATCCCACGTCGATGCCGATCAGGGAAAGCGCCTCCTTCACCGGCGCCGGGCTCGCCTCCATAAACATGGCTTCAAAGATGGGCAACAGCCGTGCACTCCAGTAGGCCGCCTCGTCCACCTGCCCTTGCCAGAACAGATCCATCATCGTGCGGATCTGCCGGCCGACGACGTGGCCCGCGACGCTCACGACGCCCGCGGCGCCAATGGCGAGCATGGGCAGCGTGAACTTGTCGTCCCCGCTGTAGAGAAGAAAGTCATCTGGCTTTTCGGCTGCAATGCGGAGGATCTGCGAAAAATCGCCGCTCGCCTCCTTGAGCGCGACAATGTTCGGGATGGCCGCCAGCTGAAGCGCGGTCTGCGGCTGCAGATTGACCCCCGTGCGCCCCGGCACGTTGTACAACATCACGGGCAAGGTGGTCGATTCCGCGATGTTGGCGAAGTGCATGTACAGCCCTTCCTGGGACGGGCGGTTGTAATACGGAGTCACGAGCATGACAGCCTGCACGCCGAGACGGGCGGCCTCGAGCGTGAGCTCAATGGAATCCTTGGTGGAGTTGGTGCCCGTGCCGGCAATCACCGGAATCCGGCCGTCCACCGCCCGAAGGGTGGCATCGAACAGGCGCAGCTTTTCCGAGTGGCTCAGAGTCGGCGATTCGCCTGTCGTCCCGCACACGACGACCGCGGTCGTGCCCGTGTCAATCAGATGATCCACAAGCCGCCGCAGCCGCCCCTCGTCGAGCGCACCCGTGGCATCGAAGGGCGTGACCATTGCCGTGATCAGACTTCCAAAATCCATACGCATCTCCCCTGTTCAGGTTCCGGAAAGCTGAAAGGCGCGGTGAAGGGCGCGAACTGCGTCTTCCATCTGACTTCCATCGACCAGCACCCAGATGGTCGTGTGCGAATCCGCGGACTGCAAGATCTCGATCCCGGCCTCCGCCAGCGCGTCCACAATTCGAGCCATCACGCCAGGAACGCCCATCATGCCCGCGCCAACGGCCGATACCTTCGCACATCCGGGCCGCGTCTCGACTCGGTAGCCGAGCTGAGACAGGTGGTGGACAGCCGCATCGGCGAGCGCGTCCGGTACGGTGAACGCCACCTCCGAGGGCGTCACCGAGATGAAGTCCACTGAGATGCGGTGTTCCGCCATCAGGCGAAAGATGGACGACGCCCCGATGCCCTCGCCCCGTACGCGAATCTGCGTGACGTTCGGCGTATGCGCAATCCCGGTGACGTAGCGATCCATCACGCGGCCGTGCTCCAAATGCGCTGCGGCCTGCGTCACGAGCGTGCCGGGATCGTCCGACAGGGTGCTTCGCACCCGGATGGGCACGTTGCCCTGCATCGCGAGCTCCACGGCCCGCGGGTGAATCACCTTCGCCCCCTGGTAGGCCATGTTACAGATCTCAGTATACGTCACCTGGCGCAGCTGGCGCGCGTCCTCCACGATGCGGGGATCCGCGGTCATGATCCCGGAGACGTCGGTGAAGATGTCGACCACTTCCGCCCCGAGCGCCACGCCGAGGGCGGTGGCCGTCGTGTCGCTCCCACCTCGCCCGAGCGTGGTCACGTCGCCGGACTCCGTGCAGCCCTGGAATCCCGTCACGACTGCGATTTCACCCGCTTCGAGCGCGGCCCGCAGCCCATCCGTGCGCACGTCCAGGATGCGCGCATTGCCAAAGTCGTCCGAGGTGACAATCCCAGCCTGCGCTCCGGTGAAGACGCGCACCCGGTGGCCCCGACTGCGAAGCTCGTGCGCAAAGACCACCGCCGAGATAATCTCGCCGCAGCTCATCAGGAGGTCGCGATCCCGCGGGTCGGGCTCGTGGCCTGCCCCATCCCCCGAATCCAACAGGCTGAGAAGCGTGTCTGTCGCATATGGGTCTCCGCGCCGCCCCATGGCGGAGACCACCACGGCGACCGCATACCCCTCGTCCAAGGCGCGCTCGACGTGGCGGTACGCCGCGCGCCTTGTCTCCGGTGTCGCCACGGACGTGCCCCCAAACTTCTGCACCACAATCTTCACAACGGCTCGACTCCTTCGCTCAACCCGCCATCTCGATGAGTTTCTCAGCTATCTGCACCGCGTTCCACGCCGCGCCTTTTAGCAAGTTGTCGGCGACGATGAAAAGGAGCATCGTGCACGGATCTTCTAAATCCTGGCGAATACGGCCGACGAACGTCTCCCCGCGATCCTCCACCATCCGAGGGTGCGGATAGGCGCAGGACGCCGGATCGTCGACCAACACGACGTTTTCGGCGTTTGCGAGGCGCTCGCGGACCTCTGCGACGGTAACCGGTTGGCGAAAGCGCACCGCGACCGACTCGGCATGACCGTACAGGACGGGCACGCGTACCGCTGTAGGGGTGACGCGCAGCGATGGGAGCTCCAGGATCTTTCTCGACTCGTTGACGAGCTTCATTTCCTCCTTGGTGTAGCCGTTGTCGAGGAAGATGTCGCACTGCGGAATAACGTTAAACGCCATGGGCACGTGCCGGTCCTGTTTGACCACCGGGAACACCGTGGTCACATCGCGCTCACCGGCTTCCGTCCGCCGGACCTCCTCTAAGAGGGCGTCAATCGCCCGCTGACCCATGCCACTCACGGCCTGATACGTCGAGATGGTCACGTGCTCGAGGCCAAAGTCGCGCAGCGCATGCAGCACCACCACCAATTGAATGGTCGAGCAATTCGGATTCGCGATAATGCCGCGATGATCCGCGAGGGCGTGCGGGTTGACCTCCGGCACGACGAGCGGCACGTCCTCATGCATCCGGAACGCCGACGAGTTGTCGATCACGACGGCGCCGCGCTCCACGGCGACTGGTGCCCATTCTTCGCTCGCGGACGCGCCGGCGCTGAACAAGGCGATGTCCACGCCGTCGAATGAGTCAGGCTGGACGGCCTGGACGGTGAGTTCCTCGCCTCGGAACGGGATGCGTGTCCCCGCCGACCGAGGGGAAGCGAGAAGTCGTACCTCTCCGACCGGAACGCCGCGGCGTTCGAGCGTGGACAACATCCGCCTGCCCACCGCGCCCGTTGCGCCGAGAATCGCGATGTGATACCGATCTTTTCTCTCCATCCCCAAACTCCTTCTCCCAGAATCCGCGCTCAAGGCCTATCTTCGCGCCAGCGTTCGATGAGCACCGGCTGGAGTTGGCGCCCTTCGAGCGCAGCCGCGACGGTATCAGGAATCAACCGCATGAGCGCAACAAGCGAGTTCATTTTAACATGCGGCGCATCCTGGCCAAACGGCACAAAATAGATGTTCTTCGCGTTCATGAGCGTCGCGATGTTGTACAAGCTCAAGCCTAGCCCATCATTGGTGGAGATGGCAACCACGACAGGCCGGCCGTTGCGCAGGGTGGCCTTGGCCGCCATCAGGACCGGGGAGTCGGTGTTGGCATGCGCGAACCTGCTCAAGGTGCTGGCCGTGCAAGGCGCGATGACGAAGGCGTCGAGCGCCTTGGACGGCCCGAGAGGCTCGGCCTCCGGAATCGTGGTGATGGCCTGGTTGCCCGTGACTTCTTCAATTTTCCGAGCCCACTCTCCCGCCTTGCCAAACCTCGTATCGGTGTGCATCACGTGGTGGGAAAATACAGGAATGACGCGCGCGCCGAGATCGCACAGACGCTTGACTTCTGGGAATATCTCTTCGTAAGTGCAATGACTCCCGGTCACGCCAAAGCCGATAGTCTTTCCGCTCAGATCCATAGCTCTTCCTCCTCGAACTCCGGCTCGTCGTCGTCTGCCAACATGCGCGTGATGGATGCCGCGATGATCCGCCCGGCCGTCCGCGGCGCGACAAGTCCCGGCAGACTCGGCGTGAGAATGGCCTTGATGCCTCGCCGCTCGGCGTACCGAAAGTCCGTGCCGCCGGGCTTGGACGCGATATCGATGATCACCGCTTCCCGCCGCATTCGCTTGAGCACGGCCGCCGGCAGCACCATGGCTGGAATGGTGTTGAACACGATATCCGCGTCGTGCACGGCATGCTCAATGTGTTTCAGGGGTACAGGGGTGAGCGACTGCTCGTGGATCCGGGCGAGATCGCGCGGGTCCGACGCGCACACGTGGACGACGGCCCCCATGGCGTGCAACTTGTGCGCGAGGGTTTGGCCACACCGCCCGAAGCCGAGAACGACGGTCTTGGCGCCGTGCAGCGTGATGTCTGTCTCTTGCATCGCGATGGCAATGGCCCCTTCGGCAGTGGGAATCGAATTCAAAATCGCCACGTCGTCGAGCTCCATCAACTTCACCAGGCGGAGCGAGTATCGTTCGCACCACTCCGTGAGCACGCGATGCGCGATGCCCGTGAAGACGAAGGTGCCGGGCCGCATGGCCTGAAAATGGGACTCTTTCAATTCCACGGGCTGCGGCGCGAAAGCGGTATCGACGCGCCCGTCGTCCTCCATGCCCGCGACGGGCAGCACGAGCGCGTCCGCCTGCGCAAACACCGCCTCACTCGGCTCGGCAAATGTCGTGTCGGCAAACGTCCGCCCGAGTTCCGAGAAGCCGATGAGCGTGGCGCTCGCGTCGTTGTCGGTGATCTGCGCGATGACTTCCAACTGACGCCTGTCACCGCCGACGAAGACCAGGTGTTTCCCAGTGAGCATCGAGGTCACCTCGCCATTGGCATGCGCCATAGCTTATGACGCCCGCCCACGAGGGGTGCGCACGAAATGAGGCCCAGGTGCCCGCTGACACCTGAGCCTCCTACCTGGCCCTCCTCGATATGGAGTTGTCGAGGTGAGAGATCACACCCGCCCCGTCGATCCAAATCCGCCAGCGCCGCGCGCCGTGGCGCCGAGATGGTCGACCGCCACAAGGCGCGCCACATAGATGGGCGCAATGACGAGCTGAGCGATGCGCTCCTTCGGTTGCAGGACAAACTCCTGCGCGCCGAGGTGGTGAAGCGGAACGACGATCTCGCCCGTATAGTCACTGTCGATGACCCCGACGCCATTCGCGAGCGCGATGCCGTGTTTGGCTGCGAGCCCACTTCGCGCGTATACGAGGGCGACCGCGTCCCGTCGCGGCAGTTGAATGGCGAGGCCCGTTGGCACGGGTACAATCTCGCCCGGCCGCACGACCCGGGGTGCTTCCAGGCAAGCGCGCAAATCCATCCCAGCGGAGCCCTCCGTGGCGTACTGAGGGAGATCGTCAGGGGTGAGGAGGGGCGACACGATTTGGACTTTGACCTCCATCTCCCACCCCTCCATCATGACGATACACACACCTTTGCGGCGCGATCGAACGCGAACTCGGCGAGCGGCCCAACAGCCGCGAGCGCGAACCCGTGGCTCAAGACGTCCTCGGCAACGCGCTGGATGTCCTCGGGCGCAACCGCATCAATGCCCGCGAGGGTCTCCTCGAGCGGGACCTCGCGGCCGAGCAGAATCTCCTTTTTCGCCAGCCGGCTCATCCGGCTCCCTGAGCTCTCGAGCCCAAGCATGAGCGCCCCTTTCACCTGTCGCTTGGCTTTTTCGAGCTCGTCGCGAGAAATGGGCTCTTGCCACATGCGCGCCGTGACCTGTTGAACGAGCGCCAGGACCTCCTCGGCCGTCTCTGGCGAGGTGCCCACGTAAATGCCGAACATGCCCGCATCGCGGTAGCCCGTGTGAAAGGAGTACACAGAGTAGGCCATCCCGCGCTCCTCCCGAATTTCCTGAAACAAGCGGGAGGATTGCGTACCTCCGAGCACGTTGTTCAACAGAAGCAGTGGGTACAATTCGCGCGATCCGGCCGGATACCCCGGCGCCGCCAAACAGATGTGCACCTGCTCGATGTCCTTATCTTCGGTTGTCACGGTCTTGTGGAAAGGCGGGGGGACTAACGCCGGGGCGCCATCCGCGCCTTTGCTCAACCCGCCAAAGACGCGCTCCACTTCGCGAATCACCACATCCTCGGGGACATGCCCCGCGACCGAAACCACCATGCGCTCCGGCCGGTAGTGCCGGTTCACGTACCGGACGAGGTCCTCCCGCGAAAACCGGAGCAGATTTTCGTCACGGCCGAGAATGGCGTACCCCAGCGGATGCTCCCCATAGACGCCGCGCGCAATCAGATCCATGACGAGCTCGTCCGGCGTGTCCTCGTACATGCGGATCTCCTCGATCACGACGCGCTTTTCCTTTTCCATCTCTTCAGGCGCGAAGCGCGAATCCGTGAGCATCTCGGCCAGGGTTTCGAGCGCAATGGAGAAATGCTCATCGAGCACGCGCGCGTAAAAGCACGTGAACTCCTTCGCGGTGAACGCGTTCACCTGGCCGCCGAGATCGTCAAACAAATGCGCCAATTCCTTGGCGGAGTGGCGCGACGTCCCTTTGAAAAACATATGTTCAAGAAAGTGGCTGATGCCGTTCTCGCTCTGGGATTCATAGCGAGATCCGGTTTCCACCCAGATCCCCAAGCTCACCGAGCGGATGGAGGACATCTCTTCCCCCACCACGCGAATCCCGTTTCTCAATGTGGTTCGGTATGTCAACCGCATGGCCTCCTACATCGCTGATGACGCCGTCGCACGGCGCCGCGCCTTCATGAGCGGATGGTCTCCCGCGCCAGGACCGTGGGCGGTGTCACGGCCGGCCGCTCATCGATCACGTCTTCCACTGTCTTCATCCGGTACCCACGCGCCTCGAGCCAGCGGATGACCGCTGGGAGCGCCTCGACGGTCGACGCCGTCGGGTGCATAAGCACGAGCGCGCCTGGCTCTGCCCCCCGCTGCACCCGCGCCACAATGTCGGAGGGAGGCGGGTTCCTCCAGTCCACGGTGTCCGCCGTCCACAGGATGACGTACATGCCGCGCGACTTTGCAAGCGGCGCGAGGCGAGCATTGTACGAGCCGGCGGGCGGCGCGATGAGCCGCGGCGCTCTGCCCGTGATGGCCGCGAGTATTCGGTTCGTTTCGTCGATCTGCGCCGCCAGCTTCGCGTCGTTCAGCCGCCGAAAGTCCGGGTGTCCGTATCCGTGGGATTCCACGGCGTGCCCGTCTCGAGCCATGGCGCGGACGAGATGGGGAAACTTCTTCGCCCAGGCGCCGTCGACAAAGAACGTCGCCTTCACGTGCGCGTCCCGCAAGATCTGAAGCATCCTCGGAACGTACGCCTCGCCCCAGGACACGTTCACCATGAGGGCGACAGACTTTTCCTCCCTCGGACCGCGATAGATCACATCAGGCGGGAGGTCCCGGAGCCGCACCTTCGGCGGCACCACCCGCCACACGAGGTGAAGCGCGCCGTCGTGGAACCGCGCCGTCTCACGCTCGCTCGCCGCCGCATCGAGGGAAAAGCCGGACAGGCCCGGAATGTTGTGCCACACGCGGTCTCGCCGGGCATCCACAGGAGGATTCGCCCACGCGCGGCTCACCTCCTCCCACACGCGCACCGACGAGGCGGGCGCCGGTTGGGGTGCAACGTCCGCGCGTGTCCAGAACAAGGCGCCGAACGTCCAAATGCATGCACCCGCGCATACACTAAGGGCCATCTGCCTTGGCTTCATCAGGCATCCCTCCATCCGCATTCCACGCGGATTAGGATGCCTCCACAAGCGAGGGGTCAATCACGGATGGGTCCTTCTTGGCGCAGCCTTCGGCCCGGCGCTGTGGCCGTGATCCCGCCGCCCATGTCCGCCCTGCGGACCGCGCCCCGGACCGCTCGACGGACGCGGCGGCTGAGGCGGTGCAGGCGGCTGCATGGCCTTCAACACCTCTTTGCGCGATAGGTTGATTCGACCCTGGTTGTCGATCTCGGTGACCTTCACCGTGAGCGTGTCGCCGACCTGGCAGACGTCCTCCACCTTCGCAACGCGGTTCAGGTCGAGCTGCGAGATATGCACAAGCCCCTCTTTGCCAGGGAGAATCTCAACAAACGCCCCGTACTTCTCGACGCGGGTGACTTTCCCCGTGTACGTGGCACCGATCTCGACGTCGCGGACGATGTTCTCGACCATCTCCCGGGCCCGATTCGCCTGCTCGGCGTCGGTGCTGTGAATGTACACGCGGCCGTCTTGCTCGATGTCGATTTTGACGCCCGTCTCCTCGATGATTTTGTTGATCACGCGCCCACCCGGGCCGATGACATCGCGGATTTTATCGGGATGGATCTTGACCGTGATGACCCTCGGCGCGAATTTCGACAGGTCAGCGCGGGGCTCGGAAATGGCCTCCATCATCTTGCTCAAGATGTACATCCGACCTTCGCGCGCCTGCTTCAACGCGCGCTCCAGAATGGACCGGTCAATGCCGCTGATCTTGATGTCCATCTGCAGCGCAGTCACGCCCCGCTCCGTGCCGGCGACTTTGAAATCCATGTCGCCCAGATGATCCTCGATGCCCTGGATGTCGCTCAAAATGGCGACCTGATCGCCTTCCTTTACAAGTCCCATCGCGATCCCGGCCACTGGCGCCTTGATGGGCACACCCGCGTCCATCAGCGCCATGGTGCTGCCGCAGATGCTCGCCTGGGACGTGGAACCGTTCGACTCGAGGATCTCCGATACCACGCGGATGGCGTACGGAAACTCCTCGGGCGAGGGAATGACGGGATCGAGCGCGCGCTCGCCGAGCGCCCCGTGGCCGATGTCCCGCCGGCTCGGCGCGCGCAACGGCTTCGCCTCCCCGACGCTAAACGGCGGGAAGTTGTAATGGTGCATGTATCGGTTGGACTTCTCTATCTCGAGCCCGTCAAGCAACTGCTCATCGCCCATGGAACCCAGGGTGCACACCGACAGCGCCTGCGTCTGACCGCGCGTGAACAGCGCCGATCCGTGCGTCCTCGGCAAAAGGCCCACCTCGCACGAGATGGGGCGAATTTCGTCTAGGCGCCGGCCGTCTGGGCGGATGCCTTCCCGCAGAATGGCCTCGCGCACCCGCTCCTTGAGGATGGTGTGCATGACCTCGGCGATGTCCGCCTCCTTCTCGGGGAACGTCTCCTTGAAGTGCTCTAGGACTTCGGCGTTCAGATTCGCGAGCGCCTCTTCGCGCGCGAGCTTGTCCGGATTCCGAACCGCCACGCTCACTTTCTCCGTGGCGTACGCGCGCACTGCGGCCTCCAGCTCCGGATCCACCTTGTGCAGTTCGACCTCGCGCTTCTTGACGCCGACCTTTGCCGCAAACGCGTTGATCTCGTCGCAGATGGTCTGAATGACCTGGTGACCATACAGGATGGCCTCGAGCACAATCTCTTCCGGCACTTGGTTGGCTCCTGCCTCCACCATCACGATGGCGTCTTTCGTGCCGGCGACGACGAGATGCAGGTCGCTCTTTTCGGACTGTTCGACGGTGGGGTTGATGACAAATTGTCCATCCACGAGCCCCACAATGACGCCGCCGATGGGCCCGTTAAAGGGAATGTCCGAAATGGTGAGCGACGCCGATGTTCCGATCATCGCCGCGATTTCCGGCGCACAGTCTTGGTCGACGGAGAGGACGAGATCGACGATCTGCACGTCGTTGCGGAATCCTTCTGGAAACAGCGGCCGGATGGGGCGGTCAATGAGGCGCGACGCGAGAATCGCGTGCTCACTCGGCCGCCCCTCGCGCTTGATGAAGCCGCCGGGAATTTTCCCGACCGCGTAAAGTCGTTCTTCGTAGTTCACGGTGAGCGGGAAAAAGTCGAGCTCCTTCGGCTCTTTGGAAGCGGTGACTGTGGCCAACACCACCGTTTCACCGTACTGAACGTGGACCGCCGCCGTCGCCTGTCGAGCCAGTTTCCCAGTCTCCAGGACAAAACGCCGGCCCGCCACTTCAAACTCATGGCGAACCACCATGGATCTCCTACCTCCTACCCTCTCAAGCGGCCGGATGCCGCGTGCCTTCCTATGTACAAACGGGGGTTCCACGCCACATGCAAAAGAAGCGGGCCGAAGCCCGCCTCGTCTCAGTGGCGCAATCCGAGGGATTCAATCAACTGCCGGTACCGGTTGATGTCCTTCTTCCGCAAGTAGTTCAACAGGTTGCGGCGGCGGCCAATCAGTTTGTAAAGGCCGCGGCGCGAGTGATGGTCCTTCTTGTGAACGCGGAAGTGCTCCGTCAGCGAATTGATGCGCTCCGTCAGAAGCGCAATCTGCACTTCCGGCGAACCCGTGTCGAGATCATGCAACTGATATTTCGCAATAATTTCCTTCTTCTTGTCCGCTTCGAGCATGATGATCCTCCTTGAACATGGAATCGCTGCATCGAAGAACAGGCCGGAGGTTCCTGATCCGCGGTGCAGTTCATCGTGTTGCGCACACGGTCAACACTATACCACAGTATCCATGCGAATGCCAGTCACGCCGTGCCCCGCGATGCGGTCCGCCATCAACGAGGGCCGTGGCGTCTCGCCACGTGAGCCACCCAGTCGCCACCCGCGATGCGCGGCCCGCCGCGCCTCGCCTGCTCCGCAGGCATGCAGTAGACCCACCCGCGAAGGTCGCGCACCTCATCCGATACGATGGTCCGCGTATACAGATGAGGGTAGTCTTCCAACGCATCCAGGGCGTGCATTCCCTCGTCGGTGACGACCACCCACTCCCCGGCGATCACGCCGTCCTCGTCGAGGGTCGCGGCTGGATACGATCCCCAGTCGTACAGGACGCCGCGGATGCGGCCTGGGCCGAGATCGCGCACCAGGTGGGGTCGCATGACGACGCGATTAGGCTGCCCTCGGCGCAATGTGCCATAGACGAACACCGTATGATGCGCCATGTCTGCCCATCCCGCCCTCAGGTCGACACCGGTCGCCCCGACTGCGCGCCGCTGGAGAGGCCGACCAGCGCGCGAGCCAGCTCACAGTCACGAGCGATTTGAGCGCGCAAGGCCTCGAGGCTGGCAAACTTCATCTCGTCGCGGATCCGGCGGAGAAACGAGACGCGGAGCGTCTTCCCGTACAGGTCGCCGTCGAAATCGAGCACGTGCACTTCGAGCTGAAAGGCGCGTCCGTCGACCGTCGGGCGGTATCCCGCGTTCAGCACGCCGAACGCGTGGCCGGAACAGAGGTGAGGCCCCTCTTCCACTTCGACAAACGCGGCGTATACCCCGGCCTTCGGCAAGACGTACTCGTCGATGCCACCCAGATTTGCCGTGGGAAATCCGATGGTGCGGCCGCGCTTGTCCCCGTGGACGACCTCACCGGCGATGATGTACGGCCTGCCGAGCAGTGCTTGAGCTGCCTCGACGCGCCCCTCGCGCAGGTGCTCGCGAATGCGAGAACTTGAGATTTTGTGGCCGTGCTCTTCCACCGGCTGGACCACCTTCACGTCGAAGCCCCGTTCTCGCCCGAGTTCGCGCAGAAGGTCAACGGTCCCTTGTCCACCCCGTCCAAAGCGGAAATCGGGCCCCACCACGACGTGCCGCACGCGCAAGGGCACGAGATACCCGTCGACGAAGGCCACAGGTTCCAGTTGCTGAAACGCGCGATCGAAGCGGGCGATGTAGAACGCGTCGACACCAAGTTCGGCGAAGATCCGGACGCGCTCGGGGCGAGGGGTGAGCCATCTGGCGTACTCCGGGTTGCCCGTCAACGCAAATGTCGGATGCGGCTCAAAGCTCATCACGGCGAGGCGCTCGTCCGGGGTCAACAGCCCTCGCGCGGCGTTCACGATGGCGCGGTGACCCAAGTGCACGCCGTCGAATTTCCCGATCGCTAAAACCTGCGGCGCGGGCGATGTGGGCGCCTTTCCCTCCATGACGATGAATTCCACGGACTCATCCCCTCTTCCAAAACACCTTCTTCGGCCGGACCGCGGCCGGCTGGCGATCGACGACTTCACCGACGGCGGCCACGGCGCCGGCGTGTATCACGAGGACGAGATCGCCAGGCGAGAGCGACAGCGCGTCGCCCACCTCGACCGTCTGGCCGTTCGCAAGGCGCTCCAGCACCTCGCGCGGGGGGTGCCACATTGGCAGGTCCTCGAGGTACAGGAGCGGATCGCGTAGGTGCGAGGCGGGATTCGCCGAAGCCATCCAGTCGTCGAGAGGAATGGCGTCCTCGACGCGCGCGCAGCCGATGGCGAGCCGGCGAAGCGAGCGCATGTGTGCGGGCACACCGACGAGCGCGCCGAGATCGCGGCACAGGGCCCGGACGTAAGTGCCTTTCGAGCAGCGGACGTGAAAGCGGGCCACAGCGAGTTCGCCCTCGTGATGGAACTCGTCGAGGGTCAAGGTTCGAACGTGAACGGTCCGCTCTGGGATTTCCACCTTCTTGCCCTGGCGAGCGAGATCGTAAGCCCGGCGACCGTCGATGTGAATCGCGGAGTATGCGGGCGGCCGCTGCCGAATTTCGCCGGTGAGCCGGGCCGCGGCCTCGCGCACGGCGGCGAGATCCAGACCCGTGGCCTGCGCCTGCGCCACGACGGTGCCCTCCGCGTCGTCGGTGTCCGTGCCGACGCCGAACACTACCGTGCCGCAGTACTCCTTGTCGCCCTGGCCGAGGTATTCGAGAAGGCGGGTGACGCGGCCGACGCAGATCATCAAAAGGCCCGTCGCCATCGGGTCGAGCGTGCCCGCGTGCCCGACGCGCCGCACGCCGAGCTTGCGGCGGACGCGATGGACCACGTCATGGGACGTCATTCCCTTAGGCTTATCGATGAGCAGGACGCCGTCTAACGCTTGCACGCTTCATCCACTTCCTTCAGGGCCGCGATCACGGCCGCCTCCACGGCCTGCTTCGCCTCCTCCAACGGGCCTTCGAGGACGCACCCGGCGGCACGGGCGTGTCCGCCCCCGCCGAACCGCTGGGCAATGGCCGCCACGTCCACACGCCGCTTGGAGCGGAGACTCGCCTTCACGAGCCCGTCCGGCCGCTCCCGCAGTAGGACACCTACCTCGACGGTCTCGACGGATCGCGCGAACGCGACGAGGCCCTCGACGTCGTCCTCGCTGGCATTGCACGACGCGAGCATCGCCTGGCTGACGAGGATGAACGCGTACTGCCCGTCGGGCGCGATGGTCATCTCTCGCAGCGCAATCTGGAGAAGCCTCATCTGCTCGAGCGTCCGCGCCTCGAGGGCGGGCTCGGCGATGTCGTACGGCTGGACCCCGCTCGCCAAGAGTTCCGCGGCAATCTGGTGCACCTCGCGCGTCGTGTTGGGGTAGCTGAAGCCGCCCGTGTCCGTCAAGATGCCCGTGTACAGGCACTTGGCGAGATCGACGGCGAGCGGCACGTCGAGCGCCCTCGCCACGTGATACAGGACCTCGCAAGTCGCGGCCGCTAACGGATCCACGCACGCCACCCGCCCGTAGCGGGGGTTCGTCTGGTGGTGATCGATGTTCACGACAAACCGATCCTGCGCGAGGAGCGGCGCGACCGGCGCAAACCGCTGTTCATCCGCGCAGTCGACCGCGACGATGTGCTGAAACTGGCGTGGAACCAGATGGTCGATGGATTGAATGCGATCGTACATAGGCAGGAAGCGGAACCGCGGGGGCAATGCCTCGCCGGCCGCGATGGCGTACCGCTTGCCGAGCGCATCCAGCATGTGCGCCACCGCAAGCGCGCTCCCCAGCGCATCCCCGTCTGGACGCTCGTGCGTGACAATCAACCAGTCATCGAGGGTTCGAAGCGCCTCTGCGGCGCGCGCGATGGCGTCCTTGTCCCGTGGCTCGGGCTGCCAACTCGTCATCCCCTGACTCCCCTCGGGCGCTCAATCGTTCGTTTCATGTTCTTTGAGCGACTTCAGCACCTGTTCAATGCGCTCGCTGTATTCGCCGGACTCGTCAAGCCGAAACACGAGCTCCGGCGCCATACGCATATGCAGCCTGCGCGCGATCTCGCCTCGGAGAAACCCAGCCGCCTTGGTCAGCACGCTGAGCGTGGCCTCCTTTTCCGCTCCGCTGCCGTACACGCTCACGTAGATCTTGGCGTGCTGGAGGTCGCCCGAGACCTCCACGCGCGTGATGGTCACAAAGCCAATCCGCGGATCCTTCAGCTCGTGCTGAAGGAGATCCGCGAGTTCCTTCTTCATCTGTTCGGCGACTTTCTGTGCCCGAATCCGCGTCAACGTTCACGCACCTCCACGGCGTTCCTCGTCACACCCGCGCGACCTCTTCCATCGTGAACGCCTCGATCACGTCGCCCACCTTGATGTCGTTGAACTTCTCGATGGTCATGCCGCATTCGTAGCCTGCCGCCACCTCGCGCACGTCGTCCTTAAAGCGGCGGAGAGACGACAGCTTGCCCTCGTAAATCACGACGCCATCGCGCACCACGCGCACATCTGCGTCGCGCGGGATACGACCGTCCGTGACATAACATCCCGCGACGGTGCCGACTTTCGAGATGTTGAACGTCTCGCGCACCTCCGCGTGGCCGACGATGACCTCCTTGTACTCCGGCGCCAGCATGCCCTTCATGGCCGACTCGATTTCCGCGATGGCGTCGTAGATCACGCGGTACAGGCGGATATCGATCTTCTGCTGTTCCGCGACCCGCCGCGCGTTCGCGTCTGGACGCACGTGGAAACCGATGATGATGGCGTTCGACGCCGAGGCGAGCTGCACGTCGGACTCCGTGATGGCGCCGACGCCCTTGTGAATCACCCGCACTCGGACGCCCTCCACGTTGATCTTCTCGATGGACTGCACCAGCGCCTCGACCGACCCCTGCACGTCCGCCTTCACAATCACGTTCAACTCGGCGACGTTGCCTTCCTTGATCTGACGGTAGAGATCGTCCAGCGTGACGCGCGCGGTCGCCTGCATCTGCTGCCGCTCCCGCTCGAGGCGGCGCTCCACGACGGCGCGGGCGCTCTTCTCGTCATCGTACACCACAAACTGGTCGCCTGCCTGCGGCACGCCGTTGAGGCCCTGGATCTCCACGGGCGTCGACGGCGGAGCGGCTTTCAGGCGCCGACCGTTCTCGTTGACCATCGCCCGGACGCGACCATACGTCGTGCCGGCGATCACGATGTCGCCGACCTTTAGCGTGCCGTTTTGCACCAGCACCGTCGCCACCGGACCACGGCCGCGATCGAGCTTCGCCTCGATCACGGTTCCGCGCGGGCGCGCATTCGGATTCGCCTTCAGATCCTGCATGTCGGCGACGAGCAGAACCATCTCGAGCAGGGTGTCGAGGTTCAAGCGCTTGAGCGCGGAGATCTCGACGAAGACCGTGTCACCGCCCCACTCCTCGGGGACGAGGCCGTACTGCACGAGCTCCTGCTTCACGCGATCCGGATTGGCATCCGGCTTGTCAATCTTGTTGATGGCCACAATGATGGGCACGTTCGCAGCCTTCGCATGGTTAATGGCCTCCACCGTCTGCGGCATCACGCCGTCGTCCGCCGCCACGACGAGGATGGTGACGTCCGTCACCTGGGCACCGCGGGCGCGCATGGTCGTGAACGCCTCATGTCCGGGCGTATCCAGGAACGTGATGAGCCGTCCGCCAATTTCGACCTGATATGCGCCAATGTGCTGCGTGATGCCTCCGGCTTCGCCCGCAGCCACGCGGCTTTCGCGCAACGCGTCCAATAGCGTCGTCTTGCCGTGATCGACGTGGCCCATGATGGTGACCACGGGCGGACGCGGCACGAGCTCCGAAGGATCATCCGGCTCCACCAGGAGCTCGAGCGCCTCCTCGTCGACCGGCTCCTTCACGTGCACGGTGACGCCGAGATCCGAACCGATGAGTTCCATCGTGTCCGTGTCGATGTCCTGGTTGATGGTCGCCATCACGCCGAGCATGAGCAGGCGCTTGATGATCTCCGCCGGCTCGCGCTGCAGAAGCTTGGCAAACTCGCCGACCGTCATCGGCCCCTCGACGGTCACCTCGGTTGGCAGTGGCTTCTCCTGTTTACCCGCGCGCCGCTTCGGCGCCCGCTGAAGTTTGGTCTCGTTGAACTCCTCGTGGCGCTGATACCCTTCGCGTTCCTTGCGCTCCTTTTCCTTGCGCTGCGATCCCGGCGCAACAGGCTTCTGCTGAGCCGCCTGCACCGCCACCACCTGGGGCGGCCGCGGCGCGCGCGGGAAGCGAGCTCCGCCGCCGTTGCCAGACGCGGAACGCTGGCCGTCCCGCCCGCGCCCGTTGGCGCGGTCCCCGTGACCCTGCTGTCCCTGAGGACGGCCTGCGTAGCTCCCTCGATCCCGATTCCTATCCCCTTGCCCTTGCCCACCGTTGCGCGCGTAGCTGCCGTTCGAGTTCCGCTGGCCCGCGGGGCGATCCGAGCGGGTCCGCGCATCCCCGGATCCGTTTGGCGCTCCTTCCCGCCGATCCCGGCCGCGGCCCTGTGCGCCGCCTCGATCCCGGCTGTCGCGATCGCGCCGAGGCTGGTTCGCCTGAGCGCCGGTGCTTGCAGGATCCGCGTCTCGCTGACCTTGGGCGTGGCGATTGGGCCCGTTCGCCTGCGCCGCCTGCGCCCGGCTCTGGCCCTGCTCAGCCTGCGCTTCGGCCTTCGCCTTCTGCTGGCGCTCGCGCAATTCCTTCTCCATCTCCTGTGCACGCCTTTCCGCCGCACGGCGCTTCACGTCTTCAAAGAACTGTTCGACCTTTTGAATCATCTCATCGTCCATCACGCTCATGTGATTCGCGACGGGCACGCCGAGCCGATTGAGGATGGTCAAGATCTCCTTGCTCGACATGTTCATCTGCTTTGCGTACTCGTACACTCTCAACTTCGTCAAACGCTCCACCTCCGTGGAATTCCCCAAGCCGCGCCAAGACCTCGCGCGCAAATCCAGGCTCCACGACGGCAACGGCACCGGACGTATCCCGTCCAATGGCTCGACCGATCTCCGCTTTGGTCCCGAAACACACGACCTGAATGCCGTACGACGCCGCCTTGTCCATCAGTTTCTTTCGGCCATTGTCTCCCGCGTCTACCGCGATCATCACCAATTGGGCTCGCCGCGTTCTCACCGCGTCCAACACGCGCTTCTGGCCGTCGATCACGGCCCTAGCCCGGCGCGCCAAGCCGAGCAGCCCCAAGATGCTCTCCTTGTCAGTGCGCATCTCCGTCTCCCACCAGCTGGCGGCGGAGAGATTCATGGATCTCCTGCGGAATGGCCACTTTCAACGCCCGTTCAAGCGCCCTGCGCTTCACCGCGATATGGAGGCACGCTTCAGACGGGCAAAGATACGCGCCTCGGCCATTCCGCTTCCCGGTGGAATCCAGCACGATGTCTCCCTCTGGCGTTCGCACAATGCGCGTGAGTTCCGCCTTCGGCTTCATCTCCTGGCAACCCACGCACTTGCGAAGCGGCACCTTTCTCACGCGATTCATGCGGCGCCCTCCCGGTTCAGGGTTCGTTCAGCCAGTCGTCGGACAGCGTGGCGAACTCGGGCTCTTCCTCGTTCGTGTCCTCGAGCTGATCGAGAAGTGAATGAGAGGCCATCTGCGACTCGCTCTTGATGTCGATCTTCCAGCCCGTGAGCCGCGCGGCAAGCCGGGCGTTCTGTCCCTCCTTCCCAATCGCCAGGGACAGCTGGTAATCCGGGACCACCGTCCGCGCCACGCGCTCGTCCTCGTAGATGTGCACGTCGATGACCTTTGCGGGAGACAGCGCATTCGCCACGAAGGTCGCCGGATCCTCGCTCCACTCCACGATGTCGACCTTTTCACCGTTCAATTCGTTCACAATCGCCTGAACGCGCGAACCCCGTGCGCCAACGCACGCCCCGATGGGATCCACTTCCGGATTGCGCGAATGAACCGCGATTTTGGAACGCGATCCCGCCTCGCGGGCCACGGCCTTGATCTCCACGATGCCCTCGTAGATTTCTGGCACCTCGAGTTCAAATAAGCGGCGAAGCAGGCCCGGGTGCGTGCGGGACACCACAATCTGCGGACCCTTCGACGTGCGCTCCACGCGCGCGATGAAGACCTTCAACCGCTTGCCGACCTGAAGCTTGTCAGACGCCATCTGCTCCGATTGGGGCAGAATGGCCTCCGTATCGCCGAGGTCGACATACGCCACGCGCGGTTCGAGCCGACTGATGGTCCCGCTCACGACCTCTTCCTCGCGATCCGCGAATTTGCTGTAAATGACGGACCGCTCGGCTTCCTTCACACGCTGCATGACGACCTGCTTGGCGGCCTGCGCGGCGATGCGCCCGAAGTCGCGCGGGGTGACCTCAATTTCCACGACATCTCCGATTTGATAGCTTGGATTGATGTCCCGCGCGGCGTCGAGCGAGATCTCGAGGCGCGTGTCCTTCGGTTCCTCGACGACGGTCTTGCGCGCATACACGTGTACCTCGCCAGTGTCGCGTTTCACCTCCACGCGCACGTTTGCCGCCGAGTGGAAGTTGCGGCGGTAGCTCGCAATCAGCGCCGCCTCAATCGCCTCGAGCAGAACTTCCTTGTCAATCCCCTTTTCGCGCGCCAGTTGGTCTAGAGCTTCCAGAAAATCCACATTCATGACTAGGGAACCTCCCCTTCGCGAAATCTCAGGCGCGTTCGGGTCACCACTCCAGAGCCAGCCGCGCGTGCGCAATCTTTTCCATGGGCACTGCCAGCGTGACGGTCTTAGAGCGGCGCTTGATCTCGAGGATCAAACGTTCCCCGTCGTAGGAAACGAGCGTCCCTTCGTGCGTCTTGGCTCCCATAAGCGGCTCGTACAGCGACACGTGCACGTATCGGCCCACAGCGCGCTCAAAGTCCGCCGGCCTCTTGAGAGGCCGCTCCGCGCCGGGCGAAGACACTTCGAGGAAGTACGCGTTCGGAATCGGGTCCACGCGGTCGAGCTCCTCCGACAACTGCTCGCTCACGCGGCTGCAGTCGTCGATGTCGACGCCGCCCGGCTTGTCGATGTACACGCGCAGATACCAATTCTTCCCTTCCTTCGTGTACTCGATGTCCACCAGTTCGACCGCTTCCCGCTCCACGATGGGCAGCACCAAGCGTTCAACGATTTCGGTCACGCGATCTCTCGTCACGCGTCATCCTCCCACATGCCGCTTGTGTCTCCATTCCTCGCCTCGCGTACGCCAAAAAGTGCCGAGCATAAATCAAAGAGTGGGGGGGCCCCACTCTTGTCCGCACACGGTATACGAAGCCTGACGGAGCCAGTATATCACTGCCGTCTGGATTTCGCAACGTGAGGCGCCATCCTTCGTTGTCTTGGGCGAAACGACGTGTTATCGTGATTACCGCAACCGCGCAAAGGAGGACGTCATGCGTACCATTACGCCCGATCGATTGCGAAACGTGGCGATTGTCGCTCACGTCGATCACGGCAAGACCAGCCTTGTCGATCAAATGCTTCGCCAATCCGGCCTCTTCCGCGACAACCAACACATCGCGGAGCGGGCGCTTGACTACAATGACCTTGAGCGCGAACGAGGAATTACGATTCTCGCGAAGGCGACGGCCATCCCGTACGAGTCGTACCGCATCAACATCGTGGATACGCCGGGTCACGCCGACTTCGGCGGCGAGGTCGAACGCATCCTCCGCATGGTGGACGGCGTGCTCCTCGTGGTAGACGCCTTCGAGGGCGTGATGCCACAGACGCGCTTCGTCCTCGACAAGGCCTTGTCCGCCGATCTCGTCCCGATTGTGGTCATCAACAAGATGGATCGGCCGAACGCGCGCCCCGCGGACGTGATCGACGAAGTGCTCGAGCTGTTCATCGACCTCGGCGCGTCGGAGGAGCAGCTCGACTTTCCAGTGATTTATGCATCAGCGCTTGAAGGACGCGCGTCGACCGATCCCATGAACCTGGGTACCGATATGCGCCCGCTGTTTGACGCCATTGTCGCCCACATCCCGAGCCCGCAGGTGGACGCCAAAGGCCCCTTTCAGTGGCAGGTCACCATCATTGATTACGATGAGTATCTCGGGCGCATCGGCATCGGGCGCGTCCACCGAGGCGAGATCCGCCAAGGGCAGGCCGTGGTGCGTCTGCGTGGGGCGGACGACCTGGTCGAAGGGCGCGTGCAGAAGCTCTTCGTGTACCAAGGTCTGGGGCGCGTGGAGGTCGAATCCGCATCCGCCGGTGACATCGTGGCCATTGCCGGCCTTGCAGACATCACGGTCGGGGACACGCTCGCCGCGCCGGATCGACCCGAGCCGCTTCCGGTCATCGAGATTGACCAACCGACGCTCGAAATGACGTTTCACGTCAACGACAGCCCGTTTGCGGGCCGCGAAGGACAGCACGTGACGAGCCGTAAGCTGCGGGACCGCCTGTACCTGGCGATGCAGTCGGACGTCAGCCTGCACGTTGAGGACACCGACGACACCGACGCGTTCCTTGTCAAGAGCCGCGGAGAGCTTCACCTCTCCATTCTCATCGAGACCTTGCGGCGCGAGGGCTACGAGCTCGCGGTGTCCAAGCCGCGCGTGATCGTGCGCGAAGAGGCGGGCGAGCGCCTCGAACCCATCGAAGAACTCGTCGCCGACGTGCCCGAGGATGCGTCCGGCAGCGTGATTGCGGAAGTCGGGCTGCGAAAGGGCGAACTCGTCGCCATGCACCCACTCGGCCAAGGCGGCATGGTCAGGCTCGTCTTCCAGGTGCCCACCCGAGGGCTCATCGGGTTTCGCTCCCTCTTCCTTACGATGACCCGCGGTTACGGGATCATGCATCACCGCTTTCAGGCGTACGCGCCATGGCGGGGACCCATCCAGGCGCGTCGGCAGGGCGTGCTCGTGGCGAGCGAAACAGGACTCGCGACGGCGTACGCCATCAGCAACCTCGAGGACCGCGGGGTGATGTTCATCACGCCCGGCACGCCGGTGTATGAAGGCATGATTGTCGGCGAGCACAATCGCGAGAACGACCTCGTCGTCAACGTCACCAAAGAAAAGCATCAGACCAATATCCGATCCTCGACCAAAGAGGAGACGGTGAAGCTGAAGGCGCCGCGCCTTTTGTCCCTCGAAGAGGCCATCACGTACATCGAGGAGGACGAGCTGTGCGAGGTCACGCCGCAGTCCATTCGGCTTCGGAAGAAAATCCTCAACAAAAGCGAGCGAGAAAAGGTGAAGCGGCGCCAGGCGTGACCTGACGCCGCTTCATCATCCCACAGGACTGTAGACGGGATAGACGCCGAGCGCGAGAATCTCCACGCCCTGGAGCGCCAAGAGCTCCCGAACTACAGAGAGCACCCGCTCGCCGCGGTCCTCGTAGGGCCGGACGGAGGCATCCAGGTAATACACGTAGTTGCCGATAGCATCGCCTACTGGGCGCGACTCAAGGCGCGTGAGGTTCAGGTTGGCTGCTGCAAAGGTGTGCAGCGCGAGCGCGAGTCCTCCTGGGCGATGCGGCACGCCCCGAAGACACAAGGACGCCGTCCAGTCCGTGAGGCTCCATGGAGGATTCGGCAACGCGACCTCAGGCGATCCGACGAGGGCAAAGCGCGTCACGTTGCCCGGCCGATCCTCGAAGGGCTCCGGCCACACCGACAGCCCATACGATTGGGCGGCGCGCCGACTGCCGATAGCCACCGCGCGGGCGCGCTCGCCCATGGCGATCTGCCGGACAGCCTCGGCCGTGCTCGAGACCGCGACCTCCCGGGCGCCGGGAAATCGGAGCCGGATGTGCTCCTTGCACTGGGCGAGCGCCTGGGGATGAGAGACCACCTCGTCGACCTCGTCGAGATCGAGCCCCTCCCGATAGATGGCGTATTGATGAATGGGCAGCGTCACCGCGGCGAGGATTTGGCGCGCACCCTCCTCCTGGTGTTCGCGCGTGAGCGCGTCCCAAACTTGCCAGACGGATCCCTGAATGCTGTTTTCAATCGGAACGCAAGCGAATCGGCGCGCCGATTTCGGCGCCTCGAAGATCTCATCGAAGCTCTGCATCGCCACTTGCTTGACCGGCTCGCCCGCCAAGAGAGCCGACGCGATGCGATCCGCGGCCTCGTGGCTGTGCGTGCCCTCGGGCCCGAGATACATGAGTTCCCACGCGCTCACGCATCCACCTCACCTTTCACCCGCGCGCTGGCTGGAACAGTTCCAGCCGCTCGCCGTCGGGACCTGCAAAGAAGATGTATCGAGCGCCGTTTCGGAGCGTCGTGATGGCCTCATCGAGAAAACGCACGCCCTTCGCGCGCAGCCGATCCACCTCGGCTTCGATGTCATCGACTGTGATGGCCACGTGGTGCACTTGCCCCTCGTCCGGCAGTTCATCCGCATAGCCCTCGATGAGCTCGAGCTGCGCAGTCTGCCCGGGATAGGACAGAAACGCGAGCCGGATGCCAGGCGTGTTGTGGTCGAGCGTGCCCAGGAGTTGCATGCCGAGCACATCGGTGTAAAACGCGATGGAGCGCTCCAAATTCGACACCATAATGCCCGTATGTTCCAGCTTGATCATCGCCATGCGTGGGTACCTCCTCAGAACAAGGAAAGCTGATTGGTCTCCGGCAGCCCGTCGAGGCAACCGAGTTCCATGAGCACGTCGATCACGGCCCGCGAAGCGCGCGCCCGCGACTGAAGATCTTCGAGCGACAGGAATTCGCCCTGCTGCGCCGCTTCATACAGGTTGCGCGCCGCCGTCTCCCCAATTCCGGGAATGGCGGCGAAAGGCGGCCTGAGCCCCTGCGCCTCTTCCTCAATGAGGAACTGGGTCGCATGCGACTTGTACAGATCGATAGGCAAGAACCGGTATCCACGGGCCACCATCTCGAGCGCAACCTCGAGGACCGTCAAGAAGCTCTTCTCCTTGGCTGAGGCCACGTTGCCCTTCGCCTCGATCTCCTCGATCTTCTTCAAGATGGCCTCCCGGCCCGCGGTCATCACGGCCACGTCGAAGTCGTCCGCACGCACCGTGAAATAGGTCGCGTAAAATGCGAGCGGCCGGTGCACTTTGAACCACGCGATTCGAACGGCCATCAGCACGTACGCCGCGGCGTGCGCCTTCGGAAACATGTACTTGATCTTCTTGCCCGACTCGATGTACCACTCCGGCACGCCGTGCTCCCGCATGTACACCTCGTCTTCCGGTTTGACGCCCTTCCCCTTGCGGATACCTTCCATAATCTTGAATGCACGCGCCGGATCGAGCCCCTTCTGGATGAGGTAGAGCATGATGTCGTCTCGGGCGCAGATGACCTCAGACAGGGTCGCAATCTTGTCGCGAATGAGGGTCTGAGCGTTGTTCAGCCAGACGTCCGTGCCGTGCGACAACCCCGAAATGCGCACGAGCTCCGAGAACGTCGTGGGCCGCGTATCCTCGAGCATCTGGCGGACAAAGCGCGTGCCGAACTCCGGAATGGCGTACGTGCCGGTGGTCGACCGGATTTCCTCCGGGGTCACGCCGAGCGGACGCGTGCTCCGAAACAGCTCCAGCACGTCGGGATCGTCGAGCGGGATGGACTTCGGATCCACGCCCGTGAGATCCTGCAGCATGCGGATGACGGTCGGATCGTCGTGGCCGAGGATGTCGAGCTTCAACAGGCAGTTCTCGAGCCCGGAGTGGTAGTCGAAGTGAGTCGTGAGCGTCTCCGACGACGTATCGTCCGCGGGGTATTGAATCGGCGTGAAATCATAGATCTCGACATAATGCGGCACCACCACCTGCCCGCCCGGATGTTGGCCGGTGGTCCGTTTCACGCCCGTGCATCCTCGGACCAAGCGCTCGATCTCGGCATTGCGCAGCACCAACCCGCGCTCCTCGGCGAACTTCCGCACATACCCGTAGGCCGTCTTCTCGGCCACTACGGAGATGGTGCCCGCCCGGAACACGTGGTCCTTCCCAAACAACTCTTCCGTGTACCGGTGCGCCCTCGGCTGATACTCCCCAGAGAAGTTCAGGTCGATGTCGGGCACCTTGTCCCCATCGAAGCCCATGAACGTCTCGAACGGGATGTCCTGCCCGTCCTTGTGCAACTTCGCGCCGCAGTTGGGGCACGCCTTGTCCGGGAGGTCGAAGCCAGATCCGTACTCACCTTGCAGGAAAAACTCGTGATAGTGACACGACAGGCACACGTAGTGGGGCGGCAGTGGATTGACCTCGGTGATATCCGTCATGGTGGCCACCAACGACGAGCCGACCGAACCGCGGCTGCCGACCAAGTACCCGTCGCTCAGAGACTTCGTAACCAGCTTGTGGGCAATCAAGTAGATGACCGCATAGCCGTGTGAGATAATGGCGTTGAGCTCGCGCTCGAGCCGCTTCTCGACGAGCTCGGGCAGCGGATCCCCGTAGATGCGCTTCGCCTTGTCGTAAGCGAGCCTACGGATTTCCTCTTCCGCTCCTTCGATGACCGGCGTGTGAAGCTCATCCGGAATCGGCTTCACGTCGTCACACAGCGCCACCAGACGGCGCGGGTTGTCGATCACGACGGCGCGCGCGTCCTCTTCTCCCAAAAACGCGAACTCCTCGAGCATCTCATCGGTCGTTCGGAAGTGAAGGGGCGGCTGCTTGGTATCCAGCTTTTGCGACTGCAGAAAGATCTCTCGGAAGATGGCGTCGTGCTCGTCCAGATAATGCACGTCGCCCGTGGCCACGACCGGCTTGTTCAGGCGCTTGCCAATCTCCACGATGTTGCGCAGGAGTTCGCGCACCTGCTCAAACGACGCCACGACGCCCTCTCGCACAAGCGGCTCGTAATGACTTATCGGCTGGATCTCCAGATAGTCGTAGAACTCGAGCAACGTGTCGATCTCGTCCTCGGATTTGCCGCGAAAGAACGCCTCGATAAGCTCTCCTTGGCGACACGCTGTGCCGATCAGCAGCCCTTCGCGGTGGCGAGCGAGCGCGCTTTTCGGAATGCGCGGCACGCGGTGCAGATACTGCGTATGCGCGATGGAGACGAGGCGGTACAGATTCCGCAGCCCCTCGCGATTGCGGACCAGCACGGTGGCGTGGAACGGCCGAACGCGCGAGATGTCAATCTGACCGCGGAGATGGTTCATATCCAACAGGTTGTGGATCCCGCGCGCCTTCGCGTCTTGGAGCATGCGCACGAATACTTTGGCTGTCGCCTCGCTGTCCGCCAGCGCCCGATGGTGGTTGACGAGCTCGACGGAAAACTTCTGGGTGAGCGTCTTCAGCTTGTAGTTCTTCTCGCCCGGGTAGAGCACGCGGGCGAGCGCCAGGGTGTCAATGACGGGTTCTTCCCACGGATCGAGGCCCAAGCGCTCCGCGCATTGATTCAAGAATCCCACGTCGAACTCCGCGTTATGGGCCACGAGCACGGCGCCGCGCGCGAATTGGCGGAATCCGTCAAGCGCCTCCTTCAGCTTCGGCTGACCGACCACCATCTCGTTCGTGATGCCCGTCAACTCGACGATTTTCGGGTCGAGCGGCCGCTCGGGATCGATGAGCGTCGCGTACGTGTCCACGATGTGCCCCGCCTTGACCTTGACCGCGGCGATCTCGATGAGCGTGTCTTCCCGCGCGTTGAGCCCGGTCGTCTCCGTGTCAAACACGACATACTCGGTCTCGTCGTCCAGCGGCCGATCGCACTCGCGATAGACCAAAAGCCCACCATCGTCCACCACGTACGCCTCGACGCCAAGCACGAGTCGCACTCCGTGTTTCTTGGCCGCTTGATACGCTTCCGGATACGCCTGGCACACGCCGTGGTCCGTGATGGCAATGGCGTCGTGCCCCCATTCCGCGGCGCGCTTCACCAACGCTGCAGCACTCACGACGCCATCCAGCGCCGACATCGTGGTGTGGGCGTGCAGCTCAATCCTCTTCACCTCCGCCGTATCCGCCCGCCGAGGCGCATCCTGAGGGCGCATCGACTGGACCATAAACACGAGTTCCTTGGCATACGGATCGAACTGCACCTGACCCTGAATTTTCACCCACACGCCATCCGCGAGATGAGACGTGGCCTGCAGATCTCGCTCCGACTGCACGAACATCTTGGCCGAGATGGAGTCCGTGTGATCCGTGATGGCAAATTGAATGAGCGTGCGCCCGCTCGCCAGCGTCCTGCGTTCTACGCCGAAGACCTCGCCCACCACGGTGGCACGCCGCATCTCATCGGCGATGTCCCGCAATGGGATGGGTGTGGGCTCCTCGTACATCTGGCCGACGACAAGCGGCTCCACGCCCTGCGCAGCGCCGGTGTCACTCCGCCCTTCCGACTCCTTGGGCTGGTCTTTCGCTGATTTCGCCTCTTCGGCAAGCTGGCGCCACCAACGCGCCTCGGCCTCCTGCTTCAGTTTCTCGCCCGCCGCGAGGAGGTCTTCACAAGCCGTCTCATCCACCTCGACGAGGACCGTCACATGAAGGCCAAACGCGCGACGAGCCTCCGAGGTGAGCCACTCCGCAACACCTTTCTGCTTGAGCTGATCCGCAATCGGTTGGCTCGGGACGCGGATGCTGGCGCGAAACCGCGCGGGCTCGTCCACAGCCTCCACGGTCAGTCTCGCCTGCGACAGCCATTTGCCCGAAACGTGAGACCGCTCCTCATAGGCAGCGGCAAGAGCGCGCATTGCGCATTCCGCCTCCCGTGTGGATACGACGTCGGCAGACATGACTTCGATGCTCCATGCGCAGGACGTCCCAAACGCCGAGGCGCACAGCTCGTGGATCTCGGCGAGATCGCGATAGAAGGAAGAGAACGCGTCTGCCTCAGGCCCCAAGGTGCCGAAGGGTGACTCCACGTTGACGCGGATCTCCCGGGTCGCCCGACGCACGCGGACGCTTCGAACCCTAGCGAGCGCCCGCTCCCGGACGGCGTGTTCGGTGATGGCCATGGCCTCATCTCGCGCTCCCCTCTAGAACCAATGCGTCACGTCGCGATACGTGATCACGACCGCGAACAACATCACAATCGCAAAACCCACAAAATGAACAAATCCTTCTTTTCCGGGTCCACCCGCCGCCCTCGAATGAGCTCGATGGCCATGAACAACAGCCGCCCGCCATCCAGCGCTGGAATGGGGAGCAGGTTGAACAAGCCGAGCCCGAGGCTGAGCGCGCCCGTCACGGCAACCACGTTCCAAATACCGAATCGAACCTGCTCCGTGATCACGTGCGCGATCCCGACGGGGCCCGAGAGCGACTGGAACTGGTGATGCACGAACAGCCCCACGTAGCCTTGGATGGTCATGACGATGTCTCGGACCAGCGCCGAAAATCCGGCGGGGACGGTGTGGAGAGGGCTGTGAGAAATCTCGGCGTCGATGCCGATCATCGGCTCGCCGCTGACGAGGCGGGGCGTGACGACGACGGACCGCGTGCCTTCGTCCGTTTTCACCTCAAGGACAAGCGGTTCCGGATGGCCATCACGCGCACCCTCCTCGGACACCGCGCGCACAAGTCCCGCCCAGGAGTGAATGGGGCGGCCATCGACGGCCACGATGGTGTCGCCAGGAGCGAGGCCAGCATGCGCCGCGGGCGTCCCAGGCTCGACATGTCCCACGGTGGTTGTCGGCACGCCTGTGTACGTGTTCACCGCGGAGAACAACACACCCGCCAGGATGAGGTTCATCACAGGTCCGGCCAGGATGACGGCAGCTCGCTGCCAAAGCGGCTTGCCAATCATCTGCTGATCCTTCGGGACGATGGGAATGGACGAGCGCCGGCTCAGCATGACCCGGGCGCCCTCCTTCACGGGAAAGCGCCGAAGTCCTTCGTCCGTCTGCAAGGTCATGGTCATCTCATCGGTCAGATCGACCTCGCGCACCACGCCCACGCGCGCGTTGGGCAGATCGCGGGGCTCCCCGAGTGCGGTGATCCGCCCCAAGTCGTCGAGTTCGTACGCGACGGATTGGCCGACGGGAAACCACGACTCTTGTGGAGCCTCGCCCGCCAACTGCACAAACCCACCGAGCGGAATGAGCCTGAGCGAATACTCCGTTCCTCCGCGCACCACGGATATCACCTTCGGGCCAAAGCCGATGGCAAACACGGGCACCGCGACACCACATCGTTTGGCGACGTAAAAATGACCAAACTCGTGCAACGTTACGCAGACGCCAAACACGAGCACAATGGCGATCGCCGCCTCTGCATAGAACTCGAGGTGCGCTAACATTGGCAACTGTTCATCCGCCCTTTGCCACGTAGAATTCAGCTAGACGCCGAGCTTGTGCATCCGCGCGAAGGATATCGTCGACAGACTGAGGGGCTTCGTTCGGCAAGCGTTCCAGCACCGCTTCCACAACCTCAGGGATCCGCAAAAACGGGATCTTTTCATGTAAAAACGCGTCGACCGCCACTTCGTTCGCCGCGTTCAGGACGCAGGGCGCGATGCCGCCTGCGCGGCCCGCCTCGACGGCGAGACGCAGGCAGGGAAACTTGTCGAGATCGGGTTCCTCGAAGTGAAGTGCTCCAACACCCGCCAGGTTCAGCCGCGGCCAAGGCGCGGCGAGGCGCTCAGGATACGTCACGGCGTACTGAATGGGCAAGCGCATGTCGGCCGTCGCGAGCTGTGCCACCACCGAGCCGTCCACAAACTCCACCATGGAGTGCACGATGCTTTCCGGATGTACAAGCACAGCTATCTTATCATATGGCACGGCAAACAAATGATGCGCCTCAATCACCTCGAGCCCCTTGTTCATCATCGTGGCGCTGTCGATGGTGATCTTCTGGCCCATGTTCCAGTTTGGATGGCGCAGAGCATCGCGGACTGTGACCTCCGCCATGCGCGCCTTCGGCCAGGAGCGGAAGGGGCCTCCCGAAGCGGTGAGGACGAGCTGCAGGACCTCCTCGGGCCTGCCGGATCGCAGACACTGGTGAAGGGCGCAGTGTTCGCTGTCCACTGGGACAATCTCGCCGCCTGCGTCTTGCATGGCGCGAAGGATCAGATCTCCCGCTGCCACAAGGCACTCCTTGTTGGCGAGCGCCAGCCGCGCGCCGCGGCCGACCGCAGCAAGCGCAGGCAGAATCCCCCGGGCCCCCACCACCGCATTCAGCACCACATCCGACGGATACGCGGCACAGGCGACGAGCCCCTCGTCTCCGACGACGATGTCCACCTGTTCACCCGGTAAGAGTTCGAGCAGCGCGCGCCGGGCTGCCTCGTCGGCAACGCCAACGAGCTTCGGGCGGTATCGGCGAATCTGTTCCGCCAACCGCTGCACATTGCGCCCCGCCGCAAGCGCGACGACCTCGTATGTATCCAACTGGGACAACACGTCGAGCGCCTGCACTCCAATGGTGCCCGTGCTCCCCAAAATGGCGATGCGCTTCATGTTTTCTCCTCCACCAGGCTCCTCTACATCCAGCCGTTCAGCACGCCGGAGATGAACCACAAAGCGAAGGGCGCCGCGAACAGCAAGCTGTCGATCCGGTCCAGTACGCCCCCGTGACCCGGCAACATCCGGCCGGAGTCTTTCACACCGGCCGCGCGCTTGTAGGCGCTCTCGACCAGATCCCCCACCTGGCCCGTCAGCGCCACCAGAAGCCCCACGGCCGCGAACACCCAAACGCTGTACCGCGGGTCGGCAATCTCTCCGAACACCACTGCGCCGACGACCGCGCCCGCCACTCCGCCGAGGGCACCGCTCACGGTCTTCTTCGGGCTGATGGCCGGAAGCAACTTGGGACCTTGAACCAATCGGCCGACAAAATAGGCCGCCGTGTCGGACATCCACGCCGCCACGAGAAACAGCCAGATCCAGAACCATCCTTCTGGCAAAGCGCGAAGGCCGATGAGCGACGCGCCGCCCGCGGCGAGATACAGCGCGCCGAACGCCGTCACGGCGTAGGTGCGCAAGTCATTCGGTCTTCGAGTGATGACGGGCAGCGCGAAAACCACCGCCACAGCCAAGAACAGGACGAACGGGTGAAACGCTTGTTTCGGGAACCAATCGGCGAGCGTGATCGCGATGGCCCCGAACCACGCAGCCGGGTCGAACCACCGCTGCCCGAACATCTGACAAAATTCCAACACCCCGGCCAACGTCGCAATCCACACAAGACATCGCCAGCCGGTCAGTCCCCCAAACAACAACACGAACAGGACCACGAGTCCTGCGATGACAGCCGTGACGACCCGCTGCTTGAGCATGGGAATGGACACCTACTCGATCGCGCCGAACCTCCGCTTGCGCTTTGCGTAATCGCAAATCGCCTGGTAGAGATCGTCGCGTGTAAAGTCCGGCCACAACACATCCGTAAACCAGAGTTCGGCATAAGCCGCCTGCCACAAGAGGAAGTTGCTCAGTCGGATCTCGCCACTCGTGCGGATGACGAGATCGAGCGGCGGAAGCCCCGCCGTGTCGAGATACCGATCGCACGTGGCCTCCGTGAGCTGCCCCACGGTCGCCCGACCTTCCATGACTTCGCGGGCGTAGCGCTCCATCGCCGCCACGATCTCCATTCGCCCCCCGTAATTGAGCGCGAAGTTGACGATCATCCCGGTATTGTGCTGAGTGCGCTGAATGGCGCGGCGAACGGTTTCCTGCGTGTGGGCGGGGAGGCGCTCAGTGTCGCCGATGAAACGCACGCGGACGTTGCGCCTCACCAGCTCGTCAATCTCGCTCCGAAAGAACTGCTCAGGCAGCCGCATGAGGTAATCCACTTCGGCCGCAGGCCTTTTCCAATTTTCGGTCGAGAAAGCATACAGCGTGACGCATTCGATGCCGAAATCGTCACACGCGCGGATGGCTTCCTTCATGGCCAACATGCCCGCGTGGTGACCCGCAATTCGGGGAAGACCGCGCTTTTGCGCCCAGCGGCCATTTCCGTCCATAATGAGACCGATATGCCGGGGCTTCACGTCGAGCGCTGGCTGCTCGACCTGCTCGACCGCCGCCGCGCTGGCACGCTGCGAACGCCCAAAACCCTTGAACAAGGCTGGCATCCCCCTTAATCCAGCTACCTTGGAACTCAGACCTGCGTCACGTCCTTCTCCTTATCTTCCAACAGGCGGTCGACCTGTGCAATGGCCTTGTCGGTCAACTGCTGAACCCGATCCATCAGCCGGCGCACGTCGTCCTCCGAAAGGTCTCCGGCCTTCTCCAGCTTCTTGATCTCCTCGTTGCCGTCCCGGCGAATGTTTCGAATGGCGACGCGCGCCTCTTCCGCCATCTTGCGCACCTGTTTGACCAACTCCTGACGCCGCTGTTCCGTGAGCGCAGGTATCGTCAATCGAATGACGTTGCCGTCGTTCGCGGGGTTCAACCCGAGATCGGACTTCTGAATCGCCTTCTCAATCTCGCTGAGCATGGACTTATCCCAAGGAGAGATGACCAAGAGGCGCGGCTCGGGCGACGTCACGCTGGCCACCTGGTTGACCGGCATCTGCGCGCCATAATACTCGACCATGACGTGATCGAGCATGGAGGGCGCAGCTCGTCCTGCGCGCACAGTGGCAAATTCACGGCGCAGATTCTGAATGGCCTTGTCCATCCGCTCCTGAAGATTTTGGATCAGTTCCTCATGCATGCGCATCACCCTTTCCCACCAAGGTGCCTATCTTTTCTCCCATCACAGCCCGAAGGATGTTGCCATCTTCGTTGATGTTGAACACCAGAATGGGAATGTCGTTGTCCTTGCACAAGCTCGCCGCCGTGGAATCCATCACACCGAGACCTTGTTTCAGCACTTCCATGAAGTCGAGTTCCGCGTACTTGGTCGCCGTGGGATCCTTCTGTGGATCCGCCGTGTACACGCCGTCCACACCGTTTTTCGCCATGAGGATGACCTCGGCCTCGATCTCGGCAGCGCGGAGCGCGGCCGTGGTATCCGTCGAAAAGAACGGATTGCCGGTCCCGCCTGCAAAGATGACCACGCGCCCCTTCTCCAGATGCCGAATCGCCCGGCGGCGGATATAAGGCTCCGCGACCTCCGACATGTGGATGGAACTTTGCACGCGCGTGGCCACCCCGAGCTTCTCGAGGGCGTCCTGCAGCGCCAATGCGTTCATCACGGTCGCCAGCATCCCCATGTAGTCGGCTGTGGCTCGATCCATGCCCATCTGACTCCCGGTCGCACCTCGCCAGATGTTGCCCGCCCCGACCACAATGGCAACCTGGACGTCGAGCTTTGCCACATCGGCGATCTGCCTGGCGATGTCTCGGATCACGGCCGGGTCGATCCCGAAACCGTGGCGCCCTGCAAGTGCCTCCCCGCTCAACTTCAGAACGATGCGGCGGTATTTTGGAATCGTCACACAGGCCCCTCCATTGCGCGAAAATAGGTGGCCATAATGGCATGAAAGGGAACACGCAACGGTGTCCCCTCATGCACCAGCCTTACGACAGGCGAACCTGAGACATGACCTCTTCCACGAAGTTCGTCTCCTGGCGCTCGATCCCTTCCCCGACCACGAACCGAGCAAACCGGCGAATCGAGATGTTTTCGCCAATCGTCGCGATCTTTTCCTTCACCAGCGTGTCGACCGTTTTGTCGGGATCCTTGACGAACGGCTGCTCCAGGAGGCAATTCTCCTTGAAAAACTTCTCCAAGCGCCCTTCCACGATTTTGTCCACCACGTGTTCGGGCTTACCCTCGTTTAACGTCTGAGCGCGCAGAATCTCGCGTTCCCGTTCAATGACGTCCTGCGGCACCTCTTCCCGACGCACGTACTGCGGATTCGACGCCGCGATGTGCATCGCGATGTCTTTCACAAAGGTGCGGAACTCCTCGTTCTTCGCCACGAAATCCGTCTCGCAGTTGACCTCGACGAGGACACCGATGCGGCCGCCGCCGTGGATATAGGCCTCCACCACGCCCTCCGCGGCAATCCGACCGGCCTTCTTGGCCGCCTGCGCGAGACCGCGTTCACGCAAAATGACGATGGCCTGCTCCATATCGCCGCCAGCCTCAGTCAGCGCCTTTTTGCAGTCCATCATGCCAGCGCCCGTGCGCTCGCGCAACTCCTTCACCATTGCTGCTGTGATTTCAGCCACGATGTTTCCTCCTCAACCGTCTGTATCCTCTATCACATTTCGCGCCGCGCGGCACAAAAAAGGTGACGAGAGCGCGCGACGCACCCGCCACCTTTCATCTCACGCGGTGGTCTCTTCCCCACCCTGCGTGCCTTCCAGCACAGCGTCCGCAATCTTGCTCGTCAGAAGGCGCACGGCGCGAATCGCGTCGTCGTTGCCCGGGATCACGTAGTCAATCTCGTCAGGATCGCAATTCGTGTCGACAATGGCCACAATCGGAATCCCGAGCTTGCGAGCTTCAGCCACCGCAATGCGCTCCTTGCGAGGATCAATAATGAAGAGCGCGTCCGGAAGCTTTTTCATCCCCTTGATGCCGCCCAAGAACTTCTCCAGCCGCTCGCGTTCCTTCCGGAGCAGGATGACCTCTTTCTTCGGCAGGACTTCGAACGTCCCATCCTCCTCCATCTGCTCGAGCTCCTGCAGGCGGCGAATGCGCTTCTGAATCGTATTGAAGTTCGTCAGCGTGCCGCCCAGCCAGCGCTGGTTCACGTAAAACATCCCGCAGCGCTCGGCCTCTTCCTTGACAGCCTCCTGAGCCTGCTTCTTCGTGCCGACGAACAGCACGGTGCCACCCGACGCGGCGAGATCTCGCACGAAGTTGTACGCCTCTTCCACCTTGCGAACGGTCTTCTGCAGGTCGATGATGTAGATACCGTTGCGCTCCGTGAAAATGTACCGCGCCATCTTCGGATTCCAGCGGCGCGTCTGGTGTCCGAAGTGCACGCCCGCCTCGAGCAACTGCTTCATCGAAATGATGGCCAAGCCGATTTCCTCCTTTTTGTTTTCCCTCCGGACCGATCATCCGCAACGCCGACCCATCGGGCACCGTACGCCGCATCCCGATCCGTGCGTATTCGATTCAAAGGTACGCACCGCTCCATACTATACCACAGCGATACGAACACCAGCAACCGTCCGTAGCCATCGGCGCGCCCACCGGAACTACCCATTTCACTCCATTTTTAAGGCATATCACCCAGGTGTTTCGTCCGTGACCCGGCTTCCTGCTTCTGCATTGTCTACAGTGTGCCGCGAAAGCGCGCGGTTCGCGGTGCAAAACCTGCCTGGAAAGCGAGGGAAGCCCATGGCGACGAACAACTTCAATATCGCCAACTCGATTCGCCAACTTCATCTCGGGGAAGTCGTCACCGTGTTTACCACCGCGGGTGGAACGGGCGGAGGTGGGTACACGGGCGCTATCGTCGGGGTGGACAGCAACAACCTCTACCTCCTGCTCGCGCCCGCTTCTGCGCCGAGTGGCGCCACCGGAACCTTCGGCACAGCGGGAAGCGGAACCACGTTCGGCGCGCTCGCAACGATTCCGCTCGGCCAGATCACGTCGATCATCCAAAACGACTTGTGAGTTCTCGCGGGCGAGAGGACTCTCCTCTCGCTCGCGGATTCCCTTGTTTTGCACGTCGCACCCAAGAAGCTTACCACTCGCTCAACGCGATATGCGGCGCACCACACAGGCGATTTGGTCGTAGCGAATGATGGCTTCGGCGACCACGGGGCACTGAGTGCTGCCAGACTCTCCCTCGTGCGCAAACAATCCGAGGTGCAAGTAGGAGGGCGTCGATCTCAGCACCACGCCGGTAAACCCTGGGTTGGCAGGGCCGAGGCCCAGCGTGTACACAGTGACGACGTCTCCGATGTGAATCTCCTGGGATTCCAGGCGAATGGGGGTCTTGAGCGCTTCAGACACAGCACCTACTGCGCCCGCATTCGGCTCTCCCACGCGCCGCTCGTCTGACCGAATTTTTCCTTGTCCTCCACCCGGATCTGCGCCTCTCTCGATCCCTGCACGCCACACCGATGGTGCGATCCACGCCCTCGAGGCAGGAGCCCTGCACCGCCCCTTCAGCACACGATGTCCACTCGTCTTCACCCGTTCTCCCTCGCCCCATCGCGGTCTGTAAAGCGACGTCCAAAGCCAAAGCTGGCTGAACACACGCATGGCCCATTGTACGCGACGAGGAAGGAAAACGGTGACGGCTCGGGAGGGCGTGGATAGCACCCAAGCGACGCAGGGGCTCGTCAATGAACGCCCGGCTCTGAAGGCTCTACCCTACACAACAGCTGCTCGACCCTTGCGATCTCGTCCGCCGACACGCCCAGCAGATCCCGAATCTCGTCTCGAGATCGGCCTTCGTGAAGGAGGTCAAGAATCGAAAAATACAGGCGCTCTTGAGACGCATGGACGCTCGGGCGCGCAGGCTCGCGGTCCTCCGTCCACGCGTCAACCGCCCCCGCCGAGGCCCCTTGCTCGCCCTTCTCCGCAGCCGACTCAAGCGGAGCTTCGTGCTGAAAGTCAAGTTCAGAGAGCCCCTCCATCTGCTTGGGGACAAAATCGCCGTTTACCGCGTGGTTCCCGCCATGCCTCGCACCATGCAGAGCCTCGCCGACCTCTGCGGTCATCCGAGCCACCGCCGTCTCAAGCGCCTGAATTCGCGCCTCGAGTATTCGGCTTCGCTGGTCCCATTCCCGGTACAACTCTTCGAGAACCTGGATCGCCAAACGCGCGTCCGAGGTCCTCTCAACGGCCACGGGTTCCCACCGCGCGCGTTCTGCTGACAAACCAGCGTTTTTGGGCGAGCCCTGGCTCGCGCCGCGCAAGCGCCATTGAGATGCCATCCACCGGAAAAACCTCGGATACCCGGGTGCGTTTTCCAAGCGCCACTTAAGGCGTACAGCATGGCGAGGAGCACCATACACACCGCGGCCAAGATGAGCGTCTCCCACACCTTTTCGTTCCCCCCTTCCTCGCGTCAAAGCACTCGCATGTCGCCTCTGACCGTTCGCACAGTGAGCACACACGACGGCAAGTCAAACCATAAGGTCCTGCCTTGATGTCCACCCACGTCTCTTCCGATAACAGGGATTCCTCTGTCCGCAAGCCGCTTTTTCACCGCCTCCGCATTGCGCTCTCCGACGCGAAGCGTCTCCATCTTCACGCCTTGAAACATCTGCGCTCCGCCGGCGTACTTCGCGCGGAGGCGCAGAGGACTCCCGCCCGCATGCACAATCTCGCGGATGAGCCAGTCAATCGCGGTGTCCGCGTATTTTTGCGGCGCCTTGGTGTCAGGCGAAGGGCTCTCGGGCAGCATCACATGTGCCAATCCCGCCACATGGCCTACGGCATCGTAGATCACCACACCCACGCACGAGCCGAGGCCTGTCGTCACCAGCCGACCCGGACCGCGGAGGATGGCCCCTTCGGCGATGCCCACGCGAATCTCGACCTCATCGTCAACCACGAGGCATCTTTCCCCGAAGGGTGTCAAAGAGTCTCGAAGCGCTCTCGAAATCCGGAAGAAGGAAAAAATGCATTTGAATCTCACGCCCACCATGTGTGACGAGCGTCGAGATGAGCAGCACCTGATTGTCCTCTCCGCTTCCATACATGAGCCCAATGTCGAGAAGCGCTGAGGCCATATCGACGGCGACTGCCGGGATGGATTGCGTGATGCGAAAGCCGCACAAATCGGCAATCGCGGCGACGTAGGCCCCTGAAAGGATATTGCCAACCTCTCCGAGCGCGGAATACTCCATCTCGCCGTAGGGATGGCCGCGTTCCCGCCCCGGAATAAGCTCATTCACGAGGCGCTCCGCGCTCTCGATCGACAACACAACAAACATATTCCCCGCGATCTCGCCCTCGATCCGGATATACACGGCGACGACCATCGTGTCGTTGCCGCCGACGACGTCCACCACCTCCGCGAATCGGCACAGCCTGGCGTCCGTGACCGACATGCGCACAACGCCGCCCAGCAATGCGGAAAACGCCGTGGCGGCGTGTCCCGCTCCGATATTGCCGAACTCCCGCAGCGCGTCGAGATCGGCTGCGCTAAGATCATAGGGATTCATCCGTACACCAACTTTTCCACCTGTTTGAGTTGCTCCGATTCAACGGCCGAAAAGACCCGTTCCAAGTTGAGCAGCACAAGGAGATCGTCGCCGAGTCGCGCGACACCCCGAAGGTACACGGCCTCCAGACCTCCAACGACAGACGGCGGGGGCTCCACGGATTCCGGCGCGATTGGGACCACGTCTTCGACCGCATCCACCAACATGCCTACGGCCATCCCGTCTAGCTCCGCGACGACAATTCGCCTCTCTTCGTCGTCCACGGACACGTGCCTCAACCCGACGCGTTCCGCGAGATCGATCACCGGGACAATCGCGCCGCGCAAATGCATGACGCCCTTGATGAAGGGCAAGGTCCGCGGCACGGGCGTGATATCCCCGACGCGTTCCACCGATCTCACCTGAGAGACATGCGCGCCGTACCGCTCGGAGCCCACGCGCATGACGACATACGAATCCACGAAACGTCCCTCCTTCCCCGCTACGCGGAATTGGCAATAAAGCGCACGTCGAGAATGAGCGACACTCGGCCATCGCCGAGAACTGTGGCGCCGGCGAACTCCCGAACATGCTGCAGAAATCGGCCGAGCGGCTTGTTCACGACCTCGAGCTCATCTAGGACTTGATCGACGAGAAGAGCGAGCCTCCGCTTCCCATCTCGGCACACGACCACCGTCTGCGGGTACCCCTCGCGGCGAGCGCCCAGCGCCAATCGCTCCGCCAGGTCCACAATGGGCACAATGCCCTTCTCATCTCGAAGCACGGGTCGCTCCTGCACGTGACGTATGTCATCTCTTGTCAGCCTTCGCACCTCATCCACATTCGCCGTCGGGATGGCGAATACCTGCCCTCGGACTGACACCAAGAGGGCCGGCAGGATAGCGAGCGTCAGCGGCAATTGAATGATGAACGTCGTCCCCGCCCCGAGAACCGACTGCAAGCGAATCTGGCCCCCCAGGGCCTCGACTTTTTCTCGCACGGCGTCAAGCCCTACGCCCCGCCCTGAGATGTCCGAGACGCGCTCCGCGGTGCTGAACCCCGGCCGAAACAGAAGCGCGAAAACCGACTCGTCCGACATGGATGCACCTTCCTCCGGCGCAACCCATCCCTTGGCAATAGCTGTCTGCAAAACCCGATCGCGGTCAATCCCACGGCCATCGTCCGACACCTCGAGAAACACCTGGCCGCCCGATGTGTACGCGGAAAGCCGAACGGTGCCGCGCCGGGGCTTGCCTTGAGACTCACGTACTTCGGGGGGCTCAAGGCCGTGATCGACCGCATTTCGGAGAAGATGCACAAGCACCTCGCCCATCTCCTCGAGGACGACACGATCCATCTCCGTGTCCAGGCCGGTCATCACAAAGTCGAGCTCACGGCGAAGACGGCGCTCGAGGTCGCGCATCATGCGCGGATAGCGATGGAAGACCGTTTCGACCAGGACCATTCTAAGGCGCGTCAGCCCGTCCTGGATGTCGGCCACAAGGCGGTCCAACCGCTCAGCCGCCTCCTTTAAGTCTGGGTCATCCGAGGCTGCCACCAAGGTGGCAAGCCGCGTCTTGGTGATGACGAGATCGCTCAAGGCATTCATGAGCTCGTCCGCCTTGCGGACCGGGACACGAAGGGTCGCGTCCCGCCGCAAATCCGCACCGGAAGCGAGCGCGCCGAACGATGGCCGCGACATCGAGTCCTTGACGGACAGATCGTCCCGCTCTGGACGGGGCTTATCTGTCACAGGCGTGGAAGGAACCTCGTTCACCTTGGAGACGTCACAGGCCGACACGTCGGTGATGTCCAGCACGGCCTCGCGCACACGCGCGATCTCGCCAGGCGATACGAGGACGGCCGCGAAAGCCTCTGTGGCCTCGACCTGTCCGGCCATGACTTGGTCTTCTGCAGGATGGGCCCCCATGAACGTCGCCGAAGCCTTCAAGGCTTGGTACGCCATCGCCAAACGCACGCCGGGCATGATGCACTCGGGGACGAGGCGGAGATGGATGGTATAAAGCTCTTTGTTCTCTGCCGCAGCCCGGCGCGCCCAATCCGAAAGATTCGCAAAAGGTGCGCGGGACGAGTCGCGCGGCTCGAACGTGCCTTCGGATCGGGAAAGCGCGCCTGCGAGCGCCGCCAGCACGTCGTCATCCGTCTCTTCAGGTTCCTGAGATGAGGCGGCGATAGCCTGTAGCCGTGCTCGCATGCGGTCGACCGCCGACAGCAGGGCGTCCACGTGCCGCGGCTCCACAGGAACATGCGCGTCGCGAAGGGCTCCAAGTAGGTCCTCCACGCGGTGGGTCAAGGTCGCCAACTTGGAGAACCCCATGGTCGCGCTCATGCCTTTCGGGGTGTGCGCGGCCCGAAACATCTCGTCGAGCAGATCAGGCCTCGAACCGTCTCGCTCAAGCGTGAGGCAGAGCGTCTCCAAGCGTTCGACGTTTTCCATCGCCTCCGCCAAAAAGGCTTCCAGGTATTCCTCGTGCACCGTGTCACCTCCCGACCTGACACAAGTCGGTCAGACGATGGGCGATGGATCCGAGCGGGACAACCTCGTCCACCCATCCATACTCTCTCGCGCGGCGCGGCATCCCGTCGACGACGGCCGTCTCCCGGGCCTCTGCAATGGCAAGGCCCCCAGATTCGCGAATGGCTCGGAGGCCGTCCACTCCATCTCGCCCCATGCCCGTGAGCAGCACCCCGATGGCTCGAATGCCGGGAAGGCAAGCCGCGCTCGAAAACAACGCGTCGATCGAAGGCAGGTAGCGGTCTGTGGGCGTCGGCGGCCGAACCCGGCAGCGAAGCTCGCCGCCGTCAAGCACGACCTCGGTAACCCTGCCGCCCGGCGCGACGTAGCATTGTCCCGCTGTGACAGCCAACCCGTCTCGCGCCTCGCGCACGGGCCAGGCACTCTCCCGATGAAGCCGCTCCGCAAACGGTGCTGTGAAGGTCGCGGGCAAATGTTGCGCAATCAGGACGGCGCATGCGTCGAGAAGCGGAAGTTCCCGTAAAATCGCGGTAACCGCAGCTGGGCCGCCCGTCGAAGCGCCCATCACGATGAGCTGCCGGATGCCGTGCGCGCCTTCGGTCATCGGGCCGCCCCCTCTCCGTTCACGCGATGCCCGCGAGAATGCACTCGTTCTCGAATCCAGCGGGCCAGTTGGCGATAACCCACGGCAGCGGGCGATCCCGGCACATGTTGCAGCAGCGGCCGCCGCGCCATGACGCTCGTCACCAGCGCCGGATCGTCCCGAATCATTCCTGCGTACGTCACCCGCATGTGCAGGAACTTCGCGGCCGCGTCCACAAGACGCGCGGCCGTGTCGTCAGCTTCCGCCTTGGACTTCGCTCGATTCACAACGAGCCACGGTTCCACGCCGAGTCCCTTCGCGTGCATCCACTTCAAAAGCGCATATCCATCCGTGATGGCTGTGGGCTCCGGCGTGACCACGCAAATGGGATGCGCCCCCTGTCGCAACATCCGCTCCGCGAACGCGTGCACGCCCGGCGCGCAGTCCAAGAGCACCCAGGCATACCTCGCCGAGACGCGCGCAATGCTTTGCCAAAGCCTGTCCCAGCCACTTCCGCCCACGTCGTCGAAAAACCTCCCACTCCCGCCTGCCAGCACGTCCACGTGCGGCCTGGGCGCCAGCAGGGCTTCCTCCAGCGGCGCGCCCGCGGCGACGTCGCAGAGGGTCAGGACGGGCGTCGAGTCAAACAGAATCTCCACGTCGGCGAACCCCGCATCCGCGTCAATGAGGAGCACCCGCATGGCGTCTTCCGCGAACGCGATCGCCAGGTTGACGCACAGGTTCGACTTTCCGACCCCCCTTTTCCGCTCATGATGGCAAACACGGGCGCAGACCAAAAACCCGCCTCGCGGCCGACAGGTTGGGATGAAGTGTCAGGGGCAACCTGTTGTTCTTTCCGCCAGAGCGACATCTGCTCTCGGAGGCGCGACGCCTGATCAGCCATGGCCATGAGCCTCCCTCCACGGCGTCAACAGGTCCGACACCGACAGGATGTCGATGTCGTCCGGGACATTCTGGCCGGTGGTCACATAGGCGATGGGCAACTGGCACATGGCCACAAGACTTGGGATCATGCCGACGGATGAGGTCTCATCCAGCTTTGTGAAGATGAACTTGTCCACGCTCAGCGGTTTCGCCATGTCAGCAATTTTCAGCGCGTCGGCTGGCTTCGTGGCGAGCGAGACGACGAGCAGCACCTCATCCGCCTCGATGGGCGCGAGCATGCGCTTGGTCTGCTCGATGGAAGCCGGGTTCAAAAAGTTTCTTCCCGCGGTGTCCACGAGGACGAGATCGCACGACGAAAGGGCGGCCAGGGCAGAAGGCACATCCTCTGGTTCATCCGCAATCGCAATCGGCACGTTCAGGATGTCCGCATACGTCTTCAGCTGCTCCACCGCCGCAATGCGAAACGTGTCCGTGGTCAAGAGGCCGACGCGGCGCTTACCGGCGAGGACGTGCAGTGCGGCAATTTTGGCGATGGTCGTCGTCTTTCCCACGCCAGTCGGACCCACGAAGGCGACCATGCGACTGTCCCGCCGAATGGGTGCAGGAAGGGCGAGTGCCCCGAGATCGGACTGAATCGCTTCGATGAGCGCTGCCGCGAGAGCCGGACGGTCTCCCGGCGCGACGGGGTGACCGAGCGCCATGCGCGCCCACCGATCCGCCAGGACTGCGTCGACACCTTCTGCCTGCAGGAAGGTGCGCCAGCGTTGCAGTGGCTCGTGATCACCGCCCGATGGCGCGTCACCCCGCTGTTTCACCTCGGCGAGCATTTGCTTGATCTCGGCGATCTCACTCGCTAGCTGAGACCACACCTCCCGAGCCGGCGGCGCGGACGAACGTTCCCCCGCGGATCCCAACATCGCCATCCTCAGGGCTTGCCCGAAGCTCGCCCCAGCCGTCGCAGCGAGCTCCTCTTTTGCAGCTGCCATCACCTCGATGCGGCGCTCGGATCGAAGGCCGAGCCACTTGCGCACGCGAATATTCCGCGTGCTCAGGATGACCGCATCTTGGCCGAGTTCCCGCCGGATGGACGCGACGGCCTCAGGCATGTCCTTGACCACATAACGGCGCACGATCACGTCACATTCACCACGCCTCCGCTATGAATCGAGATGGACGGATCCAGTTCGGCAAACGACAAGACAGGCAAATCCGGCACGTAGCGGCGAACCAAGCGGCTCAGTGGCAGCCGCAGCCGAGGATGAACCAGAAGGACAGGGGATTTTCCTGTGCCTTGGAGCTCGGTCCACTGTTCTTTGAGCCTGCGGAACAAGGCCTGCGCCCTTTGAGGCTCCAGGCCGATGGACAACGCGCCGCCCTGTTCAACGACAGCCTGCTGCATCTCGCGCTCGAGGGCCGGATCGAACGTGAGCACGGTGAGCCCGTCGTCACCCTGGGTGTATTGCGCGCAGATGTGGCGCGCCAAGCGCTGCCGGACCTTCTCGGTGAGCTGATCCACGTCCTGCGTCTGCCGACCCGCGTCGGCCAGCGCCTCGAGGATGGTCACCAGATCGCGAATCGGAACGCCTTCTTCGAGCAGGTTGCAGAGCACGCGCTGAATGTGCCCAAGCGACAGCGTACCGGGATACACGTCTTCGACCACGGCGGGATGCGTCTGCTTGAGATGATCCAGCAGTTCCTTCACTTGCTGGCGGCCGAGCAGCTCGTGCGCGTGGCGCCGAAGCACCTCCGTGAGGTGCGTCGCCATGACAGATGGCGGATCGACGACGGTATACCCGCTCGCCTCGGCGCGCAACTTCATGTCACCGGTCACCCAGAGCGCGGGTAGGCCGAACGTGGGATCTCGGGTCGGAATGCCCTTGATCTCCGGATTGTCGATCCCGGGGCTCAGCGCGAGCCAGTGTCCCATGAGGATTTCGCCTCGCGCGACTTCAACCCCTTTCAACTTGATCACGTATTGCGTGGGCTTGAGGAGCACGTTGTCCCGCATGCGCACCATGGGCAGGACGACTCCCAGGTCCGTGGCGAGCTGCCTGCGAATCATGGCCACGCGCTCCATGAAATCGCCGCCCTGCCGCGCGTCCACCAGCGGGATGAGGCCATACCCAAATTCGAACTCAACCGGCTCCACCGTGATGAGTTGATAGACGTTCTCGGGCTTCTTCGCCTCGGACCGCTTCTGCCGGGCCTTCTCCTCTTCTTCCCGCTTCCGCTGCTGCGCCCGGCTTCGCTCGGCCCGCCGAGCCATCAAGGTTGCGCCGCCGGCAATGGGGATGACCGGCAAGATTCCGATGGGCGTGATGAGGCCGAGCAACAAGAGGGCGCCGCTCACCACATACAGGGCCCGGGCGTAGCCAAACACCTGCTTGACCACGTCCGCGCCCATGTTTTGGTCCGTGGCTGCGCGAGACACCATGAGCCCGGTGGCGGTCGACAGGAGGAGGGCCGGAATCTGGCTCACGAGGCCGTCGCCCACAGAGAGCATCGTGTACGTGTGCAGCGCTTGGCTGAACGAGTCGTGCTGCATCGCGACGCCGATGATGAGCCCCGCGACGACATTGATGACCACGATGACCATGGACGCGATCGCGTCGCCCTTGACAAACTTGGATGCGCCGTCCATCGCTCCGTAAAAGTCGGCCTCCTGCTGGATCTTCTCGCGCCGCCTGCGCGCCTCGGCCTCCTGAATGAGTCCGGCGTTGAGATCCGCGTCAATGGCGAGCTGTTTCCCTGGCATCGCGTCGAGCGTGAAGCGGGCCGCCACCTCCGCCACGCGCTCCGCCCCGCGCGTGATGACGACATACTGCACAATGATAATGATGAGAAACACGATAAATCCGACGACCGGGTTGTTCCCGATGACAAAGTTCCCGAACGTCTGAATGACCGCCCCCGCGTTGCCCTGGCTCAGGATGAGCCGCGTCGTCGAGATGTTCAGCGACAGCCGGTACAGCGTGGTGACCAGGAGCAGGGACGGAAAAATGGAAAACTCAAGCGGCTCGGCCGTGTTCATGGCGACGAGCAGAATGGTCATGGACACGAACATGTTGAACAGAATCAGCACGTCCAACAGCGGGCGCGGGATGGGAATCACGATCATCACGATGGTCCAAAGGACGAACAGCATGACCATCAGATCGGTCCGCTTCAACCACTTGGCCATCGCCCGTCACCTCCGCCCTTTTGCCCGCATGCGGTACACATACGCGAGCACTTCCGCAACCGCCTGATACAGATCGGGCGGGATCTCTTGACCGATGTCGACCGTTCGGTACAGCGTCTGAGCGAGGGGTGGATTCTCCACAAGCGGTACTTGATGCTCTTCGGCCCTCCTGCGGATCTCTTGCGCGACGAAGTCGGCTCCTTTTGCCACCACCTGCGGCGCGTTCATCTTGTCGCTCTGGTAAACCAGGGCCACCGCATAGTGTGTCGGGTTCGTAATCACGACGTCCGCCTTGGCGACGTTCTGCATCATGCGCCTGGAAGCAATCTGGCGGGCGCGCCGGCGCACGGCGGACTTGAGGAGCGGATTGCCTTCCGTCTCCTTGAGTTCGTCTTTTAGCTCCTGCTTGGACATGCGAAGGCTGCGCTCCAGGCTGTAACGTTGATACGCGTAGTCGATGGCAGCGATGGCGACCATCGCGCACGCGACGCGAATCGCGAGGTTGAAGACAGCGCGGCCGAGGATCCCTGGCACGGCATCGAGTTCCACCGCGGAAAGATTGACCATCTGATGGGCGAGCGATGCCAGGGACGTGTACGCGACACCCACCACGACCGCGAGCTTGAGCAGTGACTTGAGCGCTTCAAGCGCCCCTTGCAGGCTCGCGATCCGACGCAAGCCCGTCGCAGGCGAGATGCGATTCAAGTCTGGCAGCAGAAGCTGCGGGACAAACATCGGTCGAACCTGCATCAGCGCCGCGGCCAGTCCAATCACGGCAGCCACCGCGGCGATGGGCAACATCATGTGTGCAGCAGCCACGACCTGGGCTGCCATCAAGGCGCGAACACTTTCGACCGTCCACGACCTCGGGATAGAGCCGCCGAGATCGCGCTGAATCAGGTTTTCCCATTCGCCCCACACCGCGGGGCCGAGGATGCGAAGCGCCACAAGCACCGCCGCAAATGCCACAGCCGAAGTCAGCTCGGAGCTGCGGGCCACGCGACCTTCCTTCCGTGCTTCCTGGCGCCGCCTGGGAGTCGCCTGTTCGGTGCGTTCACCCGCGGCGAATCGCTGGAGTTGCAGCGTACGCATCCTTCACCCTCCGATTAGGCGCATGACACTTTGCAGATTCAGAAACACGACGTTCAGCAACTGACGGAACAAACCCACGGTCACCGGTAGGGCGACCGCGAACGAGGCGAGCCCGATGAAGAGCTTGGCGGGCAACTCGACCACAAAAGCGTTCATCTGCGGCACGGCGCGCGCAAGAAGCGCGAACGTGACGTCGCACAAAAACAGGCTGGCAAACACAGGAAGGGCCACGTCGACACCCATGAGCATGACGGTGCCCATGGTCTGAGCACAGAGCGTCATCCAGTCCTTTGGAAGGTGCCAATCCGCGATGGGGATGAGCCGGAAGGACTCGAGGACGGCATTCGATAGCCCGCCAAGCCCCCCCATGCCGATGAACAACAGAGAAAACCACACGTTGTACACGCTGCTGAACACGCCTGCCTGCTGCCCGAATCCCGGCATGGCGAGATCGGCGACCGCCATGCCGATTTGAAGATCGACCAGTTGGCCCGCGATGTTGATGGTGTTGAAAAGCCACGTGGCCACAAAACCCAACACGACCCCGACGACCGCCTCGAGCGCGAAGTCGACGACAAACGCCCCCGGTTGGGTCGCAATGTCGGGAACCAAAGCATGGACTGAAGGCACCGCGAATGCAGCCAGCGCCAGGGCAAGCGCCACTTTGGCGAGATTCGGCCAATAGGCGCTGGACAAAATGGGCGCAGCGAGGATGAACCCGCTGGTTCTCGCGGCCATGAGCAAAAACAAGTTCACATGTTCGAGGATGTCGTTTACCATTCACATCACGTACTGCATCAGGTTGCCGAGTATGGAGTTCGTAAAATCGATGAGGTTTTGCAACATCCACGGTCCGAAGGCCAGGAGCGCGATCACGACCGCGATAATCTTCGGAATGAACGCCAGCGTCTGCTCCTGAAGCTGTGTCGTCGCCTGGAAAATGCTTACTACCAGTCCCATGGCCAATCCGAGAAGAAGGACTGGCGCCGTAATCTTGACGACGAGCCACATCACCTGGGCCGCAAGGCCAATCACGTAGGTATCGGTCATCGGGCTTCCTCCCTGCGCTATGAGGCGTAGCCGGCGAGCAGCGATTTGACGACGAGGTACCAGCCGTTGACCATCACAAATAACAGCACCTTGAACGGTAGCGAGATCATGACAGGCGGCAACATCATCATGCCCATGGACATGAGCGTCGTGGACACGACGAGATCAATCACCAGAAACGGAAGATAGATCATGAACCCGATTTGGAACGCCGTCTGCAACTCGCTGAGGGTGAACGCCGGCACCAACGCAGACATCGCGATGCTTTCAGGGTGGCGCTCCATCTCGGGGGTCAAGGTCTCGTGGCGATAGGCGAGGAAGAGTTCCAGATCCTCTGTCCTCGTCTGCTTGGCCATGAAGACCTTGAAGGGCGCTTCCGCCCGCTCGATGGCGACCGTTTGCGAGATCTGTCCGCGAAGGTAGGGCTGAAGCGCCTGTGTATTGGCCTGTTGCAGCGTCGGTTGCATGACGAACAACGTGATAAACAGTGCAAGCCCGACCAACACCTGGTTGGGGGGCGACGTCTGCAGCGACAACGCGTTGCGCACAAACGACAAGACCACAATCACGCGAGTGAAACAGGTCATCAGGATGAGCGCTGCGGGTGCCAACGTGAGCGCGGTCAACAAAAGCACGATCTTCACCGTGTTGGCCACCGCTGTGGGTCCGGAGCCTCCGACGGAGACGCTCACCCCGGGTATCGCAGGTGCGGTCGGCGAAGTTTGCGCGTGCACAAACGGCGGATGCCAACCTAAGACGAAGACCGCCATCCCCAGAGCCACTCCGACCGCGCCCGCGAGGCACCGTCCCCGGCCATCCCGGCCTTTGCTCCTCATTCCTCCCGCCGCCTTTCTCTCAATCGGTCCAAGGCCTCCCGCAGTGCGGCGGCAAAGCCCTCCGGATCCTCCGCAAGCGCCTCTTGAAAATGCGGATACTCGTCCGTGACGTCCGCCAAGAGGCGAACGTCCTCGCCGACGCCGATGAGATACAGCTTCGCGCCCACACGCACGACTTGCACCGACTTGTTCGGCGCCACCTGGCGCGCAGCCACCACCTCGATATGTCCTCGGGCCGAGACTCCTGCGCGCCTGCCGAGCACTCGGAACAAAAACGCGATGAGGAGGAGAATGACCGCGAGCGCCACCACCAGCTGGATGTACGCCCACACGCCGCTGCCCGCCGCAAGCGGTTCATCTTTCGCCGCCCATATGGTTTGCGGGATCATGAGGATGAGCGCGCACGCTACCGCGCTCCCCACGCTCTGGGCCGCGGACCATCGTCCCATGGAGCGCATCACCGGAGCGCCTTCTGCACCGCTTCGACGACGCGATCGGCCTGAAACGGCTTGACGATAAAATCCTTGGCCCCCGCCTGAATAGCCTCGATGACCATCGCCTGCTGCCCCATCGCAGAGCAGACGATAATGCGCGCGTTCGGGTCGATTTGCCGAATGCGCTTGATGGCTTCAATCCCGTCGACCTCCGGCATCGTGATATCCATCGTGACAAGGTCCGGGCGGAGCTCTTGATAACGCTCGACGGCCTGCGCCCCGTCAGCCGCCTCTCCCACCACGACGTGCCCGTTCTTGGTCAGGATGTCTTTGATCATCATCCGCATGAAGGCGGCGTCATCCACCACCAGAATGTTTGCCATGGCCCATGCCTCCCACCAGGTGTATTTCGCTCAGGGCAGCGGGTCGATCCGTTTATCCGCCTGCACAATATCGGTGACGCGCACACCGAAGTTTTCGTCGATCACGACCACCTCGCCGATCGCGATCTTCTTTTGGTTCACGTAGATATCCACCGGTTCACCCGCAAGCTTGTCCAATTCCAAAATCGAACCGGGAGCAAGTTCCAGAATCTCGCGAATGAGTTTCTTGGCGCGCCCGAGCTCCACGGTCACGTTGAGCGGCACGTCGTATAGCAGCGACAGATTGGCCACCGGTCGCCCGTCGCGCGGCTTCGTCTCGTCTTCGAACTCTGGAAAAACCGGACGCTTGACGGCAACGCTCGGCGCTTCGTCCGCTTGCCCGCGATTCGAGGCCTGTGCATCGTCGCGCGGCTCAGTTCCGGCGGAATCTGCGGCAACGCTGTCGCGCCCCTCACCGGCTTGCCAAGCCTCGGACGCCGTCGCGTTCGTATGTACTTGCATGGACCGCACCAATTCGCGCGCGAATGGAACGGGCATCAGCTGCATGATGTGCGAATCGATGAGGTCATGCACATACAGGCGAAACTCGACGTTGACGAGTTCCTCCGCAGGCCCAAAGGCCGCCTGCGCTTCGTCCGGCGTGAACGTCACCACCCTGACGGAGGGCGGAGAGATGTTAATGTACCGGCCGAACAGCTGGCTCATGGCCGTGGCCGCACTGCCCATCATCTGATTCATCGCTTCGCCTACGGCGCTGAGTTCCAGATCGCCAAGGTCGCCGCTTGAGTCGTCCGGCGCCCGCCCCATCATGAGATCCGCAATACGTCTTGCGTCCTCAATTTCGATGGCGAGCGCATTCGTGCCTTGCAACCCTTCGGTAAAATCCACCTGCACTAACACGTACGGCGTCGGGAACCGGCTCTCCACCTCGGAGCGCGGAAGGATGCTCACAACGGGCGTCGTGATATCCACCCGCCGGCCGAGCAGGGACGAAAGCGAAGTGGCGGCCGATCCAAAGCAGATGTTTCCTATTTCCCCCAAGACGTCGATCTCGTCCTCTGTCAACTGCGCCTTCCCGCCACTCGCGGCCGCCTGTTCAGCCGCCCCAGCGCGCAGCAGGGCGTCGATCTCGTCCTGAGACAGTTTCATGTCATCGTCCACCATCGACATCCGCCTCCCACTGGCCCACGATCTTCACCGCGTACATGCGGTTTCGCTTCCCAACGCTCGCCCAGAACGCAGGTCTTCCATCCACGTAGACGACGGCCGGATCGCGAATGGTTTGCCGCAGCACGATGGTATCGCCCTCGCATAGGTCGAGGATCTCCCGAACGGTCAACTCGGCCTGCCCGACTTCCACCCGAACGTTCACAGGAACGCTCAAAAGCTTGGCGCGCAGTTCGTCATTTACCTGCCGCCTGCCGCTATGAAACGCCGGGTCCATGTAATACCGATTGCTCAGCTTGGACAGAACCGGTTCGATGGTCACGTGCGGAATGCACAGATTGACCAGCCCCGTCGTTTCACCCACGCGGACGCTGATGGTCACCACGAGCACCGTCTCATTGGGCGTGGTGAGCTGCAAGAACTGCGGGTTGCTCTCGAGCGACACAAACTGGGGATCGAGGTCGATCACGCTCTTCCAAGCCTCGGCCAGGATGGTCGGCACTTGTTCAAACAACCGGCGAAACAGGGAAACTTCGATGTCTGTCAGCTCTCGCACGCGATACGGTCCCGCGCTGTCGCCGCCCATGTACTTGTCCAGCATGGCGAACACGACTTGCGGATTCATCTCCATCACCATGCGACCCTCGAGAGGGTGCATATCGTAGACCTGCAGGACGGTGAGCGGCGGAATGGAACGAATGAACTCGTCATACGGAACCTGGTCGACCGACTCCACCTGAATCTGCGGCACCGACCTCAGTTGCCCCGAGAGCTGGCTCGTCAGCAGCCGGCAAAAGTGTTCGTGCATGCGCCGCAGCACGCGCAGATGGTCCTTCGAAAACCGCATCGCGCGCCGAAAATCGTAGACCCTCACCCGCGGATGGGCGTTCGCCCGTTGCTCGGCTTCGGGATCGATCTCGCCCGTCCGAATCGCGTAGAGCAGGGCATCGATTTCAGACTGGGATAAGACCTCGGACAACGTCTCACCTCCTCACTGCACCAGGACTTGCGAAAGATACACCGCCGTGACTTTTCCTGCTGGAAGCAGGCGGTTAACCTGGCTCACGATGGTCGCCTTCAGGCGGTTCAAACCGGCGTCGGTGCGAAGTTCGTCCGACGTGAACTCGCGCATGATGCCGTTCACCGCGTCCGAAATCTGCGGCTCCATCAGGTTCAGCTCGTTCTTCGTACTCTTGGAATCCGCCTGCAAGGTCAGCGTGAATTGAATGATCCCGCTTCCGGCCAGGTTGGTGGTCATCTGGGGCAAGGTGACCTGAAGATCCGCCATCTGTTTCGCGGAGAGCTTGGGCGGAGCGCCGCCTGCAGCGTGATGTTTCTTGGAATACAGCAAATAGCCGATGGCCGCTCCGGCGATCACCACGATGCCGAGAACGATCATCAGCATCGTCCGCACAGCCTTCTTCATGCCCCGCCCTCCTCATCGCGCACGGGCGCCGCAACGAGGCCAATCCGCCGGTACACCTCGATCATCTTTGACGCGATGGTCTCCGGATCCTCCAAAACCACGTACTTGTGTCCGTTGGTCAGCGTCACTACGGAGTCCGGCGTCCCTTCGACCAACTCGATATGCAGCGGATTAAGCCAAACGACGGTCCCATTTAATCGCGTCAAAGCAATCATGCGCGCATCTCCCTGGGGCGCGGCAAGGCCGCGCCCTCACTCGCCTCACGAGTTCTTCATATTGACAAGCGCCTGCAGGATGGCGTTGTCGGTGCCGATCATGTGCGTGTTCGCCACGTACGCGTTCTGCGCGACGATCATTTCCGCGAACTGCTGCGACAAGTCGACGTTCGAACCCTCCAGTTCGCCAGACGCAAGCGTGCCGTACGTCCCCTGCCCTGGTGTCCAATAGGTCGGCTGACCAGCCGCCGGGCTCGACGCGCTGAACAGGTTGTCGCCCACGCTCACGAGCCCTTGCGGATTCGGAACCTGGGCGAGGGCGAGGTAACCGAGCACTTCGGTGTATGTCGTCGGCCCGCTCGACGTGGAAGTTCCAGTAGTCCCCGAAGAGTTTCCCGAAGATGGAGTGTACGTAAACGTCGCGGTGATCGCACCGTTCGACCCGATGCTCACATTCGACACCTGGACCTGGGAAGCAGTTGCCGAACCGGCTGATGATACGTTTTTTGCACCCAGTCCAGAGCCCATTGCGCCACGTTGACTTGCTTCGACGGAGGACTCGTGGACGCGGTTGAGGGCGGAGAAGGCGACGTCGAACTAGAAGTCGACCCAGAACCGGACGAACCAGAAGACGACGATCCAGAAGACGAAGAACCTGAGGTCGCCTCATACCCTTCGGCAACCACCCCGTTCGGCAACACGAGGTTGCCCGCGCTGTCCACCGAGAAGTTCCCGGCCCGGGTCAGATACGTGTTCGTCCCATCCGTCACGACAAAGAACCCGTTGCCCTGAATGGCGACGTTCGTCGGAACGCCCGTGGTCTCGTCCGGACCCTGCGACATGTCCATCTGGGTCGCCGCCACCTGCACGCCGAGCCCCACCTGCTCCGGGTTCGTTCCGCCGAGGCCTGTCGTGGCACTGGAACCGCCCGTGCCCGGCGCTGTTCCGGCCGTGCCCAAGGACATCGTCTGGCTTAGTAGATCTGCGAATTGCACATCTGATTGCTTAAATCCCACCGTCTCGACGTTCGCGATGTTGTTGCCCACCACGTCGAGATCCGTCTGAAAGGCCTGCATGCCTGAGATGGCCGAATTCATGGAACGAAGCATGTCAAGTTCCCTCCAATCGCGCCGTCCCCCGGAGTTCGGTCGGTCCCTCCGGGCAGGCCCCCTAGCGGTCCGGCCTGGACACAAAGACGACGCTGTCGATTTGGGTGACAATAGGATGTTCCTCGTGCTTCAAGGCGGTCACCAGCGTTCGCGACGGCAGGTGCACCACAAAACCGACATCTCCCATCACCATGTAGGCGTCCCGCGCGCCCTTCGATTCGGCCTGTTTGGCCGCCTGCTCCATCGCCCGCCAGTCCGCGGAAGTCAGCGAGATGCCGCGCTCCTCCATGCGATGCGTGGCGTGCTGACTCACGCGCCAGGATGCAAGCGCGTCCTGCATCAACTGGCGAAACGCCCCAGGTTCACTGCGCGTTGTCGAAGCGAGTGTGCCTCCATGGATCGAAAGATTGGCACCCTGCCATGCCCAGGAAACCGGATCGATCACGCCATGCCAACCACCTGAGTCAACGGATACGAAGTTCCATTGACGACGATTTGAGGTGTGCCTTGATTCATGGTCACAGACGACACCGTTCCCTGAACCTGATTCCCACTCGCGTCCTGGACCGTGACCGACGCCCCAATGAGGCTGTGCGCCATCAGCAGGCTCATCTCGCTCTCCAAGTTTTGGACAGCGTTCAGAACCTGCGCATCGGTCTGTGCCACCTGAGTCATCTCCTCGAGTGCGCTGAACTGCGCCAACTGCGCGAGCATCTGCGTGTTATCGACGGGATCGAGCGGATCCTGATTTTGCAACTGCGTGACCAAAAGCTGCATGAAGTCGTTCTCGTTCAGCGAGTTCATCCAGGTCTGTGAAGCGTTGGCACTGGAAGAACTCGTGGTCCCGCTCTGCGCGGCCGTCTGCGCGCTGGCCAAACCGTTTACAGGTGTGCTGAGAGACGAAGTTGGGTTGACCGCCACAATTCCCCTCCTCACGCATAGAGATTGATGAGCGACATCGGGTATTCGCCCTTGGCTCCATACCCCGCGCGCGCCAGGCGGCTGGAACTGAGGGTCCCGGCGCCCGCGGTTCCCCCCACCGAACCGTCGCCTCGATCTCGTTGCCGCTCCCCGCCTCCCGCTTCGCCAGCGTCCGTCGCCAATCCGACGCTCACGTCGCGGACGGACAAGCCGCCCTGCGCCATCTGTTGCATCAGCGTCGGAAGCTGTGCGGCCAATAGGTTCGCGCTTGCGGCGGTCGAAGCCACAAGCTGGATCTGGAGACCTTCGTCGCCGTGGTGGACAATCACTTTCATGGATCCCAACTCTTTGGGTTCGAGCGCCACGGTCAACGTCTTCGGGTCGGCGCCCTCCGTCGACGTCACCCACGCTCGCAGATCCTCGCCCAGCGAGCCGAGCGTTGACGTCACCGATGCTCGAATGTCGGATTTCGCGACGTCGCTCCGTTGTGCGTATTGATCAACCGATCCAATGACCGGCGCCGCGACCGACGCGCGCAATTCGTTTACCGCCGCCGAGTGGGAAGTCGTCTCGCCGCTCGAAGACGATATCGGACGCTCGGTTCGCCCATGGGTCCGTTCCGGTTTCGCCATGGCGTCGTTTCCAAGGAGCACGCGGTTTGATTCGACGCTGACCTCGGATCCGCTCGTGCCTCTCACACTTGACACCCCGATGTGATCGACCGACACGCGTGCCACGCGCTGGACGCCGCGTGTGGCGACACTTGCGTGCGGATCCGCCTGGGGAGTACGTTGCACGGCCGCTGTCTCCTGCGCCTTTTCAGCCACCTGTGCGGTTCGGGCGGAATGCACCCATGCCCCGCGGTCACGCGTATCCAAAAGTCGATCGCCCGCTTGAGGCGTACCCTCCGCGCCTCCGTCCGCCCGTTGGATGCCATCCGAAGGAGTGGCTGTCGCAGACGGCCGGTGCACCATCGCCCATCCCTGAGAGAGCATGCGCTCGGTGCTCACATCGCCTGGCGCACGGACAAGCGATGTTTCCGCTGCAGAAGGCGTTTCGGCGCGCCCCGACGGGGATTCTTGCACCTCCCCCCTTGCGCTCGCTGCCGCGTGTCCGGCCGTGCGGTACAGCGCCCCGGCTTGCGCAAAGATAGCTGCCCAAACCTCGGACAGGTCCAGCTCATGCTTACCTTTCGCCGCGGGTTTTTTGCCTCCATCGTCTGCATTCGCCTGGGCCGGTGCTCCGGTCACTCGCATCACGTCCACAGATTCACCTCCTTTCTGGAGTCCAGCGATCACGGAGAGGGGACGGCATTCGCCGTGCTGTTGGACAGCGAAGCGATTTGACTGTCCCGCGCGGACTGCTGCAGCAAAGCGCTGGCCATTGCCGGCGGCAACGCCTGAAGGATGGGCCCGGACGCGTCCGGGCTTAGCGATTCAATGGCCCACGCCGCTTGAGATGCCGGCATGTGTTCAAGCACCTGCGCTGCAGCCGACGGATCCATCTGGGCGAGGACCTTCGCCTCCGCCGCGCCCTGCTTCTGCCCGCTGGAGATGGAGGATAACTCAGCGCGCAAGCTCTTCACCTGGTTCTGCAGCGAGGCAACCTGTTGGCGCGATGCCGACAGCTGTTGATTCAGTGAAGTCACTTGAGATTCGAGCGATTGGATCTGCGAACGCTCAATGGCGATAGTCTGCCGCAGCGCTGCATCTTGGGCAGAGGACGGCTGTGACCCTTTGCCCCTGAACAGGTGTTGGAGGTCTTGCCACACAGGAACCCCCAGGACGACGAGCACGGCCGCGATGGCAGCGGCGGCGACGACCAGCGGCACGAACACCAAGAGGACGATGGTGACGATTCTCCGGCCCACCCCTGGCTTCCCGTCATCGAGCGCCGGTCCGGCCGAATCGCCCAGGCCGTCCGCTTCGCGAGGTGCCCGGCCTGATGTCCGTTGCGGTTCGCGGGCTGCGCCCCGCGGCGTTCCCTCCAACTTGGTCCGCGCACTCACCGAAGATCGCTTGGCTTCCATGAACGTCGTGCCCCCCGCATGATGGCGTATTCGTCCAACTCGGCCTGCCACGCTCGTTCCTCACGGTTTCTCTTGGCGTTGTCGAGGCGCGCTCGCAAGGACTTCCACATCTCGGCCTCACCGTACCGCGCCTGAAGTTCACGCCGCTTTCGTTCTACATCGTCTGCGCTCGCTTCCCATTCGGCTGTCAACCGGCTCTCCAATTGCTCCAGATAGCTCGCAAACGCCCCCACAACGCTCCATTCTCGCGCCTCGCGGAGGTTCGATGCCGCCGCGAGCGCTTGGAAGAGGCGCGCTTCCGTCTCCTTCAGTCGATCCGCGACCTCGCTCTCTACCCTGACCGAGGTCGCGTACTCTCGCTCGGCGATGGCTCGCCTCTTGGAACAAATCGCCTCGTATCGCTTCGCCAACCGGTGAATGGAGTTGTTCATTCCCGATCCCCCGCGAGGTTCAACAACTGCGCGACAGCTTGTTCAAACGCAACCGTCTCCTTCTTTTGTTGCCGAAGAAACTCGAGGATCTCCGGCATGCGCCGGATGGCCTCATCCACCGCCGGATCCGTACCCTCGCGGTACGCGCCAATGCGGAGCAGGTCCTCGATCTCGCCATACCGCGCCATCCATTCCCGCACGCGCTCCGCCGCTCGACGGTGATCGTCCTTGGCGATGGACGGAAACAGACGCGAAAGACTCTGAAGGACGTCGATGGCGGGAAACTGACCTCGATTGGCGAGCGAGCGCGAAAGCACGATATGTCCATCCAGGATGCCTCGCACCGCGTCGGCGATGGGGTCGTTGAGATCATCGCCCTCCACCAAGACCGTGTACACGGCCGTAATGGCGCCCACGGGTCCCGGTCCTGTGCGCTCGAGAAGGACAGGGAGCTTCGCAAACACGCTCGGCGTGTACCCTCGAGACGAAGGAGGCTCTCCCATGGCGAGCCCCACCTCGCGCTCCGCCATCGCGAAACGCGTGAGCGAGTCCATCATGAGCGTCACGTGCATCCCTTCGTCGCGAAAATGTTCGGCAATAGCTGTAGCCACGAAGGCCGCCTTGCTTCGGACGTAGGCCGGCTCATCCGAGGTGGAGACGATCACGACGCTTCGCCTCATCCCCTCTTCGCCGAGATCGTCCTCCAAGAACTCTCTCACCTCTCGGCCCCGCTCGCCGACGAGCGCGATGACGTGCACGTCCGCACGGCCGCCGCGGGCCATCATGCTGAGGAGCGTACTTTTGCCCACGCCGCTTCCCGCGAACAGACCGACGCGCTGGCCTCGGCCAATGGTGAGCAGCGCGTCGATGGCGCGCACCCCCGTGGCGTAAGGCGACCGGATGCGCCCCCGCCGAAGCGGAGAGATGGCCGGCGCATCCACGGTCCGCCACACGAGCGGCCCTTCCAAGGGGCCTCGGTCATCGATGGGCTCCCCGAGCCCGTTCAACACCCGGCCGACCAAGCCAGGCCCGCAACGAATGCGAAACTGTCTCTCCAGAAAGCGAACCGGCGTTCCGGGCGACACGTCAGGCAGAGGCCCCAGAGGGACCACATAGAGACGCCCTTCGTGAAATCCGATGACCTCGCCCAGCCCTTCCGACGCGTCCCGACCCAGCGCACACAGTTCGCCGAGGGACGCTGTCGGCCCCGCGACCTCGAGCGTATGGCCAATGACGCGCATCACGCGCCCCGCGCGGCGTACGAACTGCCTCCGCTCCACCTCCCGAATCGCCTCGGCCACCCAACTCGAATCACGCGCCATGAGGCCCCTCCTCCGCGAGTTCGGCAAGCACGCGAGATAACTCGTTCAGACGGACCTCCACCCGCGCGTCGATCTCGACGGCGTCCGCCGCAATCACGCAGTCCCCTCGTGCGAGCGAAACGTCGGGCACCACCTGAATGGCGACGGCCCCGCCGTGCCGCAGCGAGATCTGCGGTGAGGCTTCGCGCACCGACTCGCAGTCGTCGGGATGCACACGCACGTACACCGTGGATGCCGCCACGACCTGCCCGAGAAGCTCGTCCACGAGTGTGGCGACGTCCGCAGGCGATAGCGCCAGTTCGCGCTGCAAGAGCCGGCGCGCAGCCGCCATGACGAGGTCGACCATCGGTTTGCGCTGCTCCTGGATCCAGCGGATGTGATCCTCGCGAAGCTCCTGCGCGAGCGCGTCCATCTTTGCCTGTAGCCGCGACTTCTCCTCCGCAAGTTCCAACCGCGCCGCGCGGCGCCCCTCCTCCATGCCCCGCTCGCGTGCCTCCTGCTCGGCCGCCTGTGCGCGCCGCTCCATCTCCAGCCGCGCCTCATCCAGGATGGAAGCCGCCCTTTCCATCGCCTCGGCAATGATCTGCTGGGCCTTCCGCTCCGCATCCGCCAGAATGCGCTCTGCCAACAGCGGCCATGCGGCTTCTTCCGAGGGCACGCTGGGAGCAGCGCTCGCAGCATCCAACTTCGCTTCCGGCGCAACCGCCTGCGAGAAAGCTGGAATCGGAACAACATCGTCGAATGGCGCGATTCGACCTCGCTTGACGACGCTAGACAATGATGTCGTCCCCTCCTCCGCGCGAAACGACAATTTCGCCGAGATCCTCGAGATGGCGGATCACACCGACGATGCGCTGTTGAGCGTCCTCCACATCGCGAAGCCGGACGGGGCCCATGTACTCCATATCCTCTTTGAACTGCTCCGCCATGCGTTTGGACATGTTATTGAAGATGACCTCCTTGACGTCGTCCCTCGCGACGCGAAGCGCGAGCTGGAGATCTCTCGCATCCACCTCGCGAATGACGCGCTGGATGGCCTTCGAATCGAGGAAAATGATGTCCTCGAAGACAAACATTCGTTTCTTGATCTCGTCGACGAGTTCTGGATCCCGTTTGGCCAGCTCCTCGAGAATGGTTTTCTCCGTGGCGCGATCCACGCCATTCAGGATCTCGACGATCGCCTCGATGCCGCCGGCCTGCTGGTTATCCACGCTCGTCATGGTGGACAGTTTGCTCTCCAAAATCTCTTCCACCTCCGCCACGACGTCAGGCGAGGTGCCTTTCATCGTGGCGATCCGCCGCGCCACTTCCGCCTGGAGATCAGAGGGCAAGGCCGAGAGGATAGCCGCAGCTTGACTGGGCTCCAAGTACGCGAGCACCAGCGCAATCGTCTGAGGGTGTTCATCCTGCAAAAAACTCAAAATCTGACTCGGATCGGCCTTGCGCGCAAAGTGAAAAGGCCGAACCTGGAGAGACGACGTCAGCCTGGCAAGCACCTCCTGCGCTCCCTGTGCGCCGAGCGCCCGCTCCAACACCTCGCGCGCATAGTCGATCCCGCCTGTCTGAATGTAGTCCCGAGCCATGGCGAGATCGCGAAATTCCTCGAGAATCGCTTCCCGCTGTTCCATCCCGACCTTGTTCACGTTGGCAATCTCGAACGTGAGTTGCTCCACCTCTTCCGGCGACAAGCGCTTCATGACCTGCGCGGCCACGTCCTGGCCGAGCGCAATCATGAGCACCGCAGCCTTCTGCCTCCCGGTCAACGACGACCGCCGCTGCACACCCATCGCCTCCAGTCTCTCTGTACGGACCTCATTCGGACAGCCAGGTCCTCAGCAAGCTCGCGAAGTCGTCCGGTCGATGCTGTGCCAGATGGATGAGCTGATTGCGCAGGACCTCCTCCTGCGTCAGCGGCAGCTCCTCGAGCGGCTGCTCGAACGTTTCACCCGCTGGGATTTCAATCACCTCGCCGGAAGGCTGCCGACGACGGCGGAAGACCAGATACCCCACCACAACCAAGGCCGCAAGCAACAGCCCTCCAAGCGCAAACACCCATGTCCGCCCGCCGGGCGCCGCAGGAACAGCCTGCATCGGATTCGCGAACGGAACGGCCGAGACACTCACGACGTTCTTGCCCTGGGTCGGCGTGGATCCCAACACGCTGAGCACAAAATTGCGAATCTGCGCCTCGACGGCCGGCGTAATGCTCTTGTCGTTGCTGTTGAGTAAGACACCGACCGAGTAGCCGAGGACTTGCATCGGATCCGCAGTCGTCTGCTGATTTTGATAGCTGTACGCGTAGTTCGTGATGGTGTTAGACGACGTGGAGTTCGTCGCTCCCCCTCCCGCCGCCGCATAGGTGCTGTTCAGATTGGGATTGCTCCCGGCCTGGCCCGCCGCGCCCCCGGGCGATCCGCTCGAGGACTGGGATTTCTGGACCTCTTGGCTCGTGATAAATCCGGTGTTCGATCCCGGAGCATTGATGAGCGTGTGCGTGGTGGTCTGCGTCTGGTTGAACGTCACGTTCGCGTGCACCACCACCACGGCGTTCTGGGCCCCCACAATCTGCTGCAATCCAGAGATGAGTGTCTGCTGCAGATCGTTTTCGAGCTTTTCTCTCATCGCGAGTTCTGACGCCGCCGAACCCACCGGACTGGATGAGTTGTTTTGGGTCACGTCGCTCGACAGCACATTGCCGTACTGGTCCACGACCGTCACATTGCCGACCGTGAGCCCAGGCACGGAGTGCGCCACAAGCTGCTGAATGCCGTACACCTGCGCGGACGACAACTGCACACCCGGGCCGAGATCGACGAAAACCGAAGCCTTGGCATCGGTCGTCGGCTGTGTCACGAACAACTGCTGCTGCGGCATGACGATATGCACTTGCGCGGATTCGACGCCATTGATGTCGCTGATGGTCGCCGACAGACTCTGCTGCAGCGCGTTCAACACCTGCAGGTTGAACTCGTCCTGCGTCTCACCAAGCGAGGTCGTGATCCCCGAATACGCGTCGTAACCGCTTTGGGGCAGCCCCGCCATCGCCAGTTGGATGCGCGCCTCGTCCGCGTATCGCGCAGGCACAAGCACCGCCGTACCCTGAATCTCGTTGGGAATCTTCAAGGTGTCTAGCTCTTGCTGAACCTGGCCAAGGGACTTGTCATCCAAACCCTCCATGATGGTCACGTAGTGCGGCCGTGTCGCCGCAAACACCACCACCAGAAGGGCTGCCAGAAGCGCGGACGCGGCGATGATCACATTTCGGCGCGATCGCGCTGGAAGCCCCGCCCATTTCCCCCGAGCCTGGGTCCAGATGTTTCGCAGGGCTTCGTTCAACGCATCTCACCCTATCCCCCTCGTAGTAGGTTAAATCTGCATGTTCATCAACGTGGTGTACGCCTGTTGCACGCGGGTGGCGGTTTGAGACAAAAGGTCTACCGCAAGCGAAGCCTGGGTCTCGGCAATCATCAGATCCGCCGTGGACACGGGGCCGCCGCTCGCGTATTCCACCGCCAGGTTGTCCGCGCGAGCGGCCACCTGGTTGACCTCGTCGAGCGCCTTTCCAAGATAGTCGGAGAAACTTAGACCGCCCGAAAAACCATTCCCCGTAGACGCTGTGGCGCCCGCACTGGGTGTCAAAGCAGATGACACGGGCACAACCATACTCCTTCACCTCACTTGCCGATTCCTAGCGCCGTCACGGCCATCTGTTTGGCCGCGTCAAAGGCCGTGGCGTTCGCCTGATAGGCGCGCGTCGCCTGAATCAAGTCGACCATCTGCGTGGTTAGGTTGACGTTCGAGGTCTCCACGTAGCCGTTCACGGCGTCCGGATTGGACGGATCGTAAATCAGCTGGAACGGACTCGTGTCCTGTGTGATGCTTGTCACCTCAACGCCTCCACCCACCCCTTGGACAGCCTGTCCCAGGGCCGTTTGAAAGGACACGTCATTTTCCACGGGCGAAAAATTGACGATCTCGGCGCGATAAGGTCCCCCCTGCGGAGTGCGGGTGGTATTCACGTTCGCGATATTGTTGGCGATCACGTTGAGCCACAATTGATTCGCCGCAAGTCCGCTCGCCGAGATGTTCATGCTCGTGTTGTCAAACATGGACCTCAGCTCCCCATGATGGCCGTGCGCAGCCGATCCAGTCGGTCCGAGATGTCCTGCACCAGGGTGTCGTACCTCACCTGATTTTCAGCCATCAAGACCATTTCTTCCGTAATGTCCACGTTGTTACCATTGCTGTTCACGGTTGTGGACGTATCGGTGTACACCTGGGGAACGATATTCGGCAACGTGCTCAGATCGTATTTCGGCTCTTCCTCCCCGATGGGGATCTGCGCCTCGCCGAGCGCGCCACTCGTTCCACTCCCCAGCGCACTTTGAAGCAGCGTCTCAAACGCCACATCCTGGCGCTTATAGCCGGGCGTCCCGGCGTTCGCGATGTTATTTGCGTACACCGCCTGCCGGAGCGTCGAGGCGTCGAGAGCGCTCTGCAACAGCTCGAAAACCGTCATGGCCTGGGCTCTCCCCCGACAAAATTCGACGAACTTCAGGTCGAAACTACAAATTCGTCGAATCCGACCGGAATCCTGCTAGAAGCAGTTAAGTTTTTCTTATGAATCGAGCTCAGAGGTCCGTCAGCGGTTGCACAACCATCAAAAGCAAAGAAAAAAAGGATGACCTCGGAATCGAGGCCATCCGTTTGGGGCGTTATGGAACTTCCATGGCACTTCAAAGAATGAACTGACTCAGATCCCGGTTTTGCACGATATCGCCGAGCTTTTCGTCGACGTACGCCCGTGTAATTTTGATTTCACCGAGGTGAATCTCGGGCGCCTCAAACGAAAGATCTTCGAGCACCTTCTCCACCAACGTGTGAAGGCGGCGCGCACCGATGTTCTCTGTCTCCTCGTTGACCTTCTGCGCCATCTCTGCGATTCGCTCGATGGCCTCGTCGGTAAACTCCACGCGAACTCCTTCTGTTTCGAGGAGCGCAGTGTATTGCTTGATGAGCGAATTCTCAGGTTCTCGCAAGATGCGAACGAAATCCTCCTTGGTCAAAGGTTCAAGCTCCACGCGGATGGGGAAGCGGCCCTGGAGCTCGGGAATGAGATCGGACGGTTTCGCGACATGGAAGGCGCCCGCGCCAATGAACAGCATGTAATCCGTCTTCACCGCGCCGTACTTGGTCGAGACCGTCGACCCCTCGACAATGGGCAGGATGTCTCGCTGCACGCCCTCCCGGGAGACGTCCGGTCCGTGCGTTTCGCGTCCCGCGATTTTGTCCATCTCGTCGATGAAAATGATCCCGTGATTTTCCGCGCGGTAGATGGCCTCAGCCGTCACCGCATCCATATCAATCAGCTTTTGCGCTTCTTCCTGCGTGAGCACCTTGCGAGCCTCGCGAACGGTCATTTTGCGCTTCTTTGTGGATTTCGGCAACAAGTTCCCGAGCATCTCCTGCAGATTTCCGAGGCTTTCCGCACCCATTCCCGGGATGAATCCGAGCGCCATAGGACCCGCCTGCTCCTCGACGTCGACCTCCACGTAGTGATCCTCAAGCGCCCCCATGAGCAGTTTCTGCTTGACGCGGCGGCGCTCCTCGCGTATCTGGTCCGACGAAGGCTCCTGCGGCCGCTCCGACGCGAATCCCCCGCTGAACAGCATTTCGAACGGATTTCTCGCGCGCGATCTCGCCCCCGGATCGGGCACCAGCGCTTCGACGATCCGGTCGTTCGCGCGAGCCTCCGCTTCACTCTTCACGCGCTCCGCGTGCTCCGCCTTCACCATTCGAACCGCCGTCTCCACGAGGTCCCGCACCATGGATTCCACGTCCCGGCCGACGTAGCCCACCTCGGTAAACTTGGTGGCCTCCACTTTGATGAAAGGCGCACCCACGAGCTTGCTCAGCCTGCGCGCAATCTCCGTCTTGCCCACGCCCGTGGGCCCAATCATGAGGATGTTCTTCGGCGTCACCTCGGCTTGCATTTCTGGCGACAGCTTCGAACGGCGATACCGGTTTCTCAGCGCAATGGCGACCGCTCGCTTCGCCTTCTTTTGGCCCACAATATACCGATCGAGGTACTCGACGATCTCCCTCGGTGTTAACTCTCGCTCGCTGGGCATGGCCATCCCCCTATACCCCAACAGTCTCCAGAACGATTTGATCGTTCGTATATACACAAATTTCGGAGGCAATGAGAAGAGCCTGCTTCGCGATCTCGGCAGGCTCGAGTTCCGTATTCCGGGCCAACGCCCGACCCGCCGCGAGCGCGTATCCGCCCCCGGACCCGATGGCGCAGATCCCGTCGTCCGGCTGGATGACCTCGCCGCCTCCCGACACGATCAGGAGGTCACGCGCGTCCATGACGACGAGCATGGCTTCGAGCTTCTGGAGGATCTTGTCGGATCGCCATACTTTCGCAAGTTCCACAGCAGCCCTCGGAAGGTTGCCCTGGAATTCCTCCAATTTTTCTCAAACCTCTCAAACAACGTGAAGGCGTCCGCGACGGAGCCGGCGAATCCGGCCACGATGCGATCGTGATAAAGCCGTCTTACCTTGCGGGCGCCGTGCTTCATGACCATGCTGTTGCCAAAGGTCACCTGGCCATCGCCCGCCATCGCGCCGCGCCCGTCGCGCAGCATAGCAAAAATCGTCGTACCGTGCATCTCATATCCCATCGTCGTTCGACTCCCGTCCTTGTGTCCCTCGGCGTGCGCGGGGATGCGCTGCGTAGTACGCCCGAGCCAACTGCTCACGGCTCGTGTGTGTGTAAATCTGTGTGCTCGTGAGGCTTGCGTGCCCCAACAACTCCTGGACGCTCCGGAGGTCCGCTCCTCCGTTTAGCATGTGTGTCGCGAATGAGTGCCGAAGGCCGTGCACGTGAATAGAGCGGAGTCCGGGAACTTCCTGAATCCGTCGCTCCAACACGCGCCGCACACTTCGGTCCGTCAGGCGTCCGCCACGGCGATTGATGAACACCGCAGAGCAGCGCGCCATCCGATCGCGAAGCGGAAGATAGCGCAAAAGCGCCTCGACGGCCCGCCGCCCGACCATCACGTACCGTTCTCGCCCCCCTTTGCCTAGGACGCGCGCAAAACCGGCCGACAGGTCGAGATCGCCGATATCCAACTGAACACATTCGCTTACGCGCACGCCTGTCGCGTAGAGAAACTCCAACAGCGCTCGATCCCGCAGGGCCAAAAAATCGTCGCCCGCGACATGATCGAGGAGCGCCGCCACTTCTTCCTCGTGCAGATAGCGCGGAAGTCGCCTGTCCTGCTTAGGTAGGCGAACCTGTTCAGCCATCACCTGCCGCACCCAGCCCCGCTCCGCACAGAACCGCAAGAACGTGCGGAGACATGAAAGCCGCCTCGCCACGCTTGATTTGGCTGCCCCTTTCATCAGCAGATCGCTCGCGTGCATGCGCACATCGCGAGTGGAAAGGGCGTCCAGATGGTGGACGCCGCGGCCGGCGAGCCATTGGCGGAAAGCCTCAAGGTCTTGCCGGTAACTGCGCACGGTTCGCGGGCTGAAACGAAGTTCCGCATCGTCCAGAAAAGCTCGTACCGCATCCTCGACAGGCGGCGTCACACGCGCTGCAGCTCCCTACTGAAAACCCGGAGATCCTCCAGCGCTCGCTCCGCATAGCGCTCGTAGCGAGCCTTTTTGTCTTTGACCGGCGGATCGAGCGGCGGAAAGATGCCAAAGGTGGCATTCATGGGCTGAAACCCTTGCGGCGACGCATGGGTGATGTAATGCGCCAAGCTGCCCATGGAGGTCGTCGGAGGGAAGACGAGTGCGTCCTGCCCGGCCGCCACCCGAGCCGCGTTGATGCCCGCGATGAGGCCGGAGGCTGCGGATTCCACGTACCCCTCGACGCCCGTCATCTGACCGGCAAAAAACAGCGTCGGACGCGCCTTGGCCTGATACGTGGGCAGAAGCGCAACCGGGCTGTTGATATACGTATTCCGGTGCATGACCCCGTATCGCACAAACTCCGCTTGTTCAAGCCCGGGGATCATCCGGAACACGCGTTTCTGCTCGCCCCACTTCAGGTGCGTTTGAAAACCCACCATGTTGTACAGCGTGGCGGCGGCGTTGTCCTGCCGAAGCTGGACGACCGCGAATGGACGCCTGCCCGTCCTCGGATCGCGAAGACCTACTGGCTTCATGGGGCCGAACAGGAGGGTTTGCTTTCCGCGCTTCGCCAGCGCCTCGATAGGCATGCAACCCTCAAAATACCGTTCCTCTTCGAAGTCCTTGAGTTCGGCGCACTCCGCGTGGACGAGCGCGTCGTAGAACGCCTCAAACTCCTCCTCGGTCATCGGACAGTTGATGTACGCCGCATCTCCTTGATCATATCTCGACTGAAAAAAGACCTTCGACATGTCGATGGATTCCTTGGTGACAATCGGCGCCGCAGCATCGTAGAAGTAAAGTTCTCCGTGCCCCACCAGGCGGCGGATATCCTCCGACAGCGCCGGAGACGTGAGAGGCCCGGTCGCAACCACGACGACGCCGTCCTTCGGGATCTCGGTGACTTCTTCGCGAACGACGGTGATGTTCGGATGCTGCGAAACGAGTTCTGTTACGCGTTGCGAAAAGCTGTCGCGATCGACGGCAAGCGCATTGCCGGCCGGAACCGCGTGAGCATCCGCGGCCCGCATGATGACGGAATCGAGCCTGCGCATCTCTTCCTTCAGCAGCCCCACCGCGTTCGTGATGCTGTTGGACCGCAAGGAATTCGTGCACACCAACTCCGCGAACCGATCGGTGTGATGCGCAGGTGTCATCTGAACCGGCCGCATCTCATACAGCGTGACCTTGGCGCCCCGATTCGCAGCCTGCCACGCAGCCTCCGAACCCGCGAGCCCTGCGCCGATGACCGTGACATGAGTCATGTCGTCACCCCCTCATTTTGCCTGTGCCTCGGTCGCCACCATTGGATGAGCCTTTTCGTTGCTGCACACCACCACGGTCTTTCCCTTCCCGCCCTTTTCGACCATCGGATGCCCGCAGACCGGGCACACCTGACCCGTTGGGCGCTGCCAAAGCACGTAATCACACTCGGGATACCCGCTGCAGCCGTAGAACACTTTTCTCGACTTGCCTCGACGTTCCACAAGCGGTTTCCCGCACTTTGGGCAGGAGACCGAAATTTCTTTCAGCACCGGCTTGGTGTTTCGACACTCGGGGAAACCTGGACACGCGAGAAACTTCCCATACTTGCCCGTTTTGTAGACCATCAGGCGGCCGCACTTTTCACACCGCACGTCCGAAACCTCTTCCTTCAATTCCACGTGCCCCAGTGCGCTTTCCGCCTTCTTTAAATCCTTCTCAAAGTCATGATAAAACTGATCGAGCAGCTCGATCCAGTTCGCATGACCCTCCTCGACCTTGTCTAGTCGACTTTCCATGTCGGCGGTGAAGGACACGTCGATGAGTTGGGGAAAGTGTTCCTTCAGGATGTTCACCACAATTTCCCCGAGTTCCGTTGGGACAAATCGCTTTTGATCAAGCGTTACGTACCCGCGCTTCAACAGGATGTCGATGGTCGGCGCGTACGTGCTCGGCCGACCAATCCCCAGTTCTTCCATGGCTTTGACGAGCGACGACTCCGTGTAGCGCGGCGGCGGCTGCGTAAAATGCTGCTCGGGTTTCCAGGTCTTCACCTGGACCACATCACCCTCTTCGAGGGGAGGGAGCAGTTTCCCTTCCTCTTCTTCGCTCTCGTCGTCGCGCCCCTCGGTGTAAAGCGCCATGAATCCAGGAAACCGGACGACGGAACCGGTCGCGCGAAACCACGCACCGTTTGCCTCGAGATCGACCGACGTTGTGTCGAGAATGGCCGACTCCATCTGACTCGCGACGAATCGTTCCCAGATGAGCTTGTACAGGCGATACTGATCGCGCGACAGGTGATCCTTCAGCCGGTCCGGATGCCGCATCACTGACGTGGGGCGAATCGCCTCGTGCGCGTCTTGTGCGTCTTCGTTTTTTGCATATTGCCGCGGCCGATCCGGCACGTAATCCTCGCCAAACGATTGCCGAATATAAGCTCTCGCTTCTTCCTGCGCGGATTGCGCGATGCGCGTCGAATCCGTTCGCATGTAGGTGATGAGACCGACCGTGCCTTCGCCCGGCACATCCAGCCCTTCGTATAACTGCTGCGCAATTTGCATGGTCTTGTACGCTCGGAACCCGAGTTTTCGTGCCGCCTCTTGTTGGAGACTGCTCGTCGTGAACGGCGCAGCGGGATTTCGCTTCCGTTCGGATTTCCTGACCCGACGCACGACCAGTGAATGGCCTTCCACACGGGCCAACAGTTCGCGCACGGCCTCTTCGTTCGGAAGCGGTGTCTTTTCCTCACCATAACCATGAAAGCGAGCGACGAGCTTCTTTCCGTGTACTTGGCCGTGGGCGTCGACAGTCCAGTATTCCTCAGGCTGAAACGCTCGAATTTCGTTTTCGCGGTCGACAATGAGCCTCAGCGCCACTGACTGCACGCGGCCTGCCGAGAGGCCCTTTTTCACCTTTCGCCACAGCAACGGACTCAGCTTGTAGCCTACAAGACGATCCAGAATGCGCCGCGTTTGTTGCGCGTTCACGAGATCCAGGTTGATCTTCCTCGGATGTTGAAACGCCTGTTTGACTGCGTCCTTCGTGATCTCGTGAAACACGACGCGACAGTCATCGTCAGGATTGAGATCGAGCAGATGTTGCAGGTGCCAAGCGATGGCTTCCCCTTCGCGATCAGGGTCCGCCGCGAGATAGACCTTTTTCGCCTTCTTACTCGCCTCGCGGAGCGCCTTGATGACATCGCCCTTCCCGCGGATGGTAATATATTTCGGTTCGAAACCATGTTCCACGTCGACGCCGAGTTGGCTCTTGGGCAAGTCTCGCACGTGGCCCATGGAGGCTTTCACTGTGTACTTGCTCCCCAGATACTTCCCAATCGTCTTCGCCTTGGCAGGCGACTCGACGATGACCAGATAGTCTGACACGCCACGATCCTCCATTCGTCGCAGCCTTGGCAAACCCTGTCCTTGGTTCAAACCATATTATCACCGGGATCCTTTCCTTTGCAAACGGTGGACGCGCCGTCCCTCACTTTGCGCAGCTTGCGTGCGCGCGCCGTTTCGTCCTGGACAGATGGAGCGAAAGTTCCAGTTGTGCTGTGCACTTCGTGAATGGTAACGTGAAGGCAAAGGCGGATCGCGCCGTCCATCCGTTGGCAAGGTGGTTCATATCCTTATGAAAATAGGTACGCACCATGGAAAGTTCCATGCCGATGAAGTATTCGCCGTCGCGATACTCAAAGCGATTTATCCAGACGCCCGCATCGTCCGCACCCGAAATAAATCGGTGCTGGCGCAATGCGATCTCGTCGTCGACGTCGGCGGTGGCCCTTACGATCACCACAGCGTCCAAAAGGTACATCGCCCGAACGGCATTCCCTACGCTTCCGCCGGCCTCATCTGGCGCGATTTTGGTGACCGATTTCTGGAATCCCTTGGTGTGGAGCGGGAAGAGGATCGAGCGCTGATATCCAGCAACATCGACGACAAACTCTTTCAGGCTATCGACGCGATCGACAACGGAATCGACCTAGAGCGGGACATGCGAATCAAGGGAATCTCGGAGCTCGTGAGCTCCTTCAATCCGCCGTGGAATTCGCAGGAGGACGAAAACCGAGCCTTCGAGCGAGCTTTAGACTTTGCTACGCAGATTCTCATGAACTACGCGAACCACGAGATCAGCCGAATTCAGGCGACGGAGATTGTGAAAGCGGCTTATGCGGCTCGCAAGGAGCCTGCGCTTTTGGTCTTGCCAACCTGTTGCCCCTGGACAGAAACTCTGCTCGAAATGGACCCCGCTGGCGAAGTGCTCTATGTCGCCTTTCCGGATAAGACCGGCCAATATCGCCTTCAGGTTGTGCCCAAAGGTCCCGGGACATTCGAAGCTCGCAAGCCTTTGCCGCACGAATGGGCGGGCAAAGAAGGCGAGGAGCTTGTATCCATTTGCGGCGTCGAAGATGCGGTGTTTTGCCACCCCGCGCGATTCATCGCGGGCGCAGAGACGCTGGACGGCATCCTGCAGATGGCGGAAGAAGCGTTGGCGGCCGAACCATCGAATCCCTGAGGCCGCGATGCAATCCGAAGAAAATGGAGAGCCAGAGTTCGGTGCTGAACCGAACCTGGCTCTTTTGGGCAACGTGTGCCGCTGCTCACTTCGCAAAGACGAGGTGACCAATCTTGCTAACCACAGGCTGACTCCAAACCCAGCTTCCAGAAGGCGTCTCGGAAGGATTGTAGAACACAAGCGCCCCTGGGACGACATCGTCACCGTTCAGGGCGTCGAGTGCAGCCTGGACATTCTGCGCGTCGGGTTGCGAATAGATATAACCGTTCGCGACACTTTCAAACTGATAGTGACCGTCGCTCACTTGAAAAACGACCTGCTGCACCGTGTTCCCGTATCCACCCGCTTGAATTCGATGCATGATGACGTCGCCGACAGCGATCTGCGCCTGAAGTGGCTCTCCTCCGGCTTCCGCGTGAATGACGTGCTCCAACCAGTAGAGTTCGCTGCTTGTCGCGGGGGTGGATGCGGCAACATGGGCCTGTGGGACGTGCGAAGATCGAGATGGGCCGACAGGCACACGGACCGTGGATCCAACCTGGAGATTCAAGGGATTCACGGCGGGATTGGCGGCTAACATTTCGCTGGTCGAAACGCCAAATCGCTTCCCAAGGAGAAACAGCGTGTCTCCTCGTTTGACCGTGACGTTTTCGACTTCGGGAACCTTTACGGAACTGCCGATCGGCAGATTCTGCGGGTTGACGTCCGGATTTGCGTCCTCCACAAGCTGCACAGGCAGGCCGTGCGAATGCGCAATCGTCCACAGCGACTGCCCTGGCTCTACGGTGACGGTCTCCGCAGAAGCGTTCGACACACTGAGTGCCGCGGTCGCGACCATGGCACACCCTGCGATCCAAGTTCGAAACGGCATGTCATCCATCCTCTCGTTTACGCCTCCGAGGTTAGTTGTCGGGTTCGGGTAACGAGTCCCCTTCGCGCCCCTCGGCGCGATTCACCCCAAGGCCAAAGGCCTTCAGTCCCCCGTACGCGCCCTTGAGCGATTCGGCAAAGTCTTGGACGGCGACCATCATATCAGCCTGTACGACCGGAGAAAACCCAAACTTGTTGACATCTGAGGTGCTTCTAACCGATGGATCTACTCGGTTCCACGCATCGTGTTCGGCGAAATCGCGACCAGTGTGCCATATCCCGTGAGTTCCCAGACGCGCTTGGCCGCTCGAATCGGAAGCTCCACGCAGCCGGCGCTCTGTGGCTTGCCGTACGTCTGACGCGGGAAGCCGTGGATGGCCTGTTCTCCATAGAAGAAGCTCACGTACGGCACATGCTCCACTCGGTAAGGCCGCCCGCTTGGGCCGATCCCTTGCATCGTCTGTTCTCGGTTTCGCAGAAAGATGGCGTGAATCCCGGGTTGAGTCGGGGTGGCCGGCAGGCCGGTACTGCACGGCGTTTCAAAGACGACGCCACGTCCATCTTCCCATACGCGAAGCCGCTCAGGGAGCGATTGGTCGACTAACACCATCCGATACGGATGGGTTGCCGTGAGACCTAAGGCCCATGCGAGTTCGAGTGTCCGACGAACGCGAGGTCCGGTGTACCCATCCACACGAAGGCCGTGATCGGCCTCGAATTGCATCACCGCGCCCTTCGTGATCTCCGTGTACTGCTCCGGATTCCACGTCCGTTCAAGTTCGATGGGGACATTGGGCGAATTCCACGTCCAATAGCCGATTGGAACGCGCCCCCAGTCCTGAGGATAGAGGCGATCGGTCGGTAGGATCGCGTGATACCTGCACGGGAGATAGCCGAGTTCACTAAGGACAACGTGCAAGCTCCAAATCGGTTCACCGCGATCGCCCACTGTCCAGACCAAAGACGTCGGAGGGCCGGTGAAACTCCGCATCCCAGGCTGAGCATCATTCATCAAGTGGGGTGTGGCGCCCGCGCAATGGGGTTCGTTCGCCCACATGCTCAGGAGGGCCGATGCGCTCACCGCGAAGATGCGAGCCAAGGCCACGAATACACTGCGACGCCCCTTCATGCTCATCGTCCTCCCACCTTCCTCATGTAGGATGGACGACGGGACGCACGAACAGTATTCCATGGATTGGCTTATGAGCCGGACGGCGCTCGGTTCGGCCGAATGTGATACGTTCCATCTGGGTGGCGCGTGACCATCGAAGCGAGTTCCATCTCGAGAAGCGCGCCGAAGACATACCCGAGGTCGAGATGGGCGACGGAGGCGAGCTCACCCGCGCGAATGGGCTGATGCCGTGCGAGCGCCTGATAGCAGGGCTCGAGGTGCGCAGGAACCTTCTGGGCTCCTCCGTTCTCGACGTCCGTCTGCTCCGGAAACAGATCATGGGGATCCACGAGCGGGATGGCCCCGTCGAAAAGCAGACGGTTGACACCCCGACTGGCCCGCGACGTGATGGGGCCAGGAACGGCATAGACGTCGCGCCCCAGATCGAGCGCGCACTGGGCCGTGATGAGCGCACCGCTTCGGTCACCGGCCTGGACGACGATGACCGCTTGACTCAACGCCGCAATCAATCGGTTGCGCTCAGGAAAGTGGTGTTTGCGGACGGGGGTACCGGGCGGATATTCGCTGACGAGGGTACCGGTCGACGCGATTTGATGGTAGAGTCGCCGGTTCGACGGCGGATAGCAGCGGTCGATCCCGCATCCCAACACGCTGACGGTGTCGCCTCCCACCTCGAGTGCCGCGGCGTGCGCAGTAGCGTCGATGCCCATGGCAAGTCCCGACACGACCACCGCACCCCGCCGCGCAATCTCACCTGCAATCCACCGCGCCGCTTCCATGCCGTAACTGGTCATCCGCCGGGTCCCGACCATTCCGAAGACCACTCGCTCAGGAGAGAGACATTCCTTTCTCCCTCGAACGAACAATACCAGTGGTGGGTCCGGAAGGTCCGACAAACGGCGCGGATAATCGTCCGCCCCGTGCACGAGTACCCAGATGCCGCGGTGTTCGAATTGGGACTTGATCCGATAAGCCGACGGTTCTGCGCGGCGCCAGGCGTCCAGCCGACTTGCCTGCGCTGCGTCCAGACCTCCACAAGCAACCCAGTCCGCGACCGGCGCCTCGTGAAACGCGCGAATTCCGCCGAATGCCCGCACCAAGCGCCGCAACGTGCTTGGCGCGAGCCCTGGACACAAGGACCACACCAAGGCGAGTTCGTCGTCGCCCACCTACGATCCCTCCAGCCCGTTTTAGTCATCGTAAGTCGCGCTGATTCAAATCGTCCATGACGTAAGCGAAAAAAGAGTTCGCTTGGCGAAACCAAGCGAACTCTTTGGGCTGGAACAAACGAAACGCCTTCACGCCTTGCAGCGCTCGAGCAAGCCGCGCTCCTCTAGCACCTGATACAGCGTCGAGCCCATCTCGGACGGCGTGGGGGCCACGCGGATGCCGCACGCCTTCATCTTCTCGATCTTGGACTGTGCCGTTCCGGAACCACCCGACACAATCGCGCCCGCATGTCCCATTCGCCGTCCCGGAGGGGCCGTCGCACCCGCGATAAATCCGACGACGGGCTTCGTCATGTTGTTCTTAATCCACTCCGCCGCTTCTTCCTCTGCGGATCCGCCGATCTCGCCGATCATAATCACGGCTTCAGTATCCGGGTCCTCGTTGAACATCTTCAGCACGTCGACAAAGTTCGTCCCATTCACCGGGTCGCCGCCGATCCCGACAGCTGTCGACTGGCCGAGTCCCAGCTGTGTCAACTGGTACACTGCTTCGTAGGTCAGCGTTCCGGAACGGGACACGACGCCGATCTTCCCAGGCGTGTGAATGTATCCAGGCATGATCCCGATCTTGCACTCGTTCGGCGTGATCACGCCCGGGCAGTTTGGACCGATGAGCCGCGTCTTCTTACCCTCCATGTACCGCTTAACCTTGACCATGTCAAGAATTGGAATACCTTCCGTGATGCACACAACCAGTTCGAGCCCGGCCGCCACGGCCTCCATGATGGCGTCCGCGGCGAATGCCGGCGGAACGTAAATGACCGACGCATTTGCACCCGTCTCGCGGACGGCCTCCTCGACCGTGTTGAAGACGGGCAACCCCTCGACCTTCGTGCCGCCCTTCCCTGGCGAGGTGCCACCCACGACCTTCGTGCCATAGGCAAGCGCCTGCTGCGTGTGAAACAGTCCGGCAGATCCCGTGATGCCCTGGGTAATGACGCGCGTTTCCTTGTTCACCAGAATGCTCATCGCGAGTGTCCCTCCTCAGACCAGCGCCACGATCTTTTGGGCAGCATCCGCGAGCGAATCAGCCGCCACCAACTTCAGACCGGATTCGTTCAAGATTTTCTTTCCTGCTTCGACGTTCGTGCCCTCGAGGCGCACCACGAGCGGCTTGTCCAGGCCCACCTGTTTCGCCGCAGCGACCACGCCGTTTGCGATCACGTCGCATTTCATGATGCCGCCAAAGATGTTGACGAGAATGCCCTTCACTTTGGGATCCGAAAGGATGATTTTGAACGCGGCCGTCACCTTCTCTTCGCTCGCGCCTCCGCCGACGTCCAAGAAGTTGGCAGGCTCTCCACCGTAATACTTGATGGTGTCCATCGTGGCCATGGCCAGGCCCGCACCATTCACCATGCATCCAATGTTGCCATCCAACGCGATGTAGCTCAGCCCGTACTTCGACGCCTCGATTTCTTTGGGGTCTTCTTCGTCTTCGTCGCGCAGACTCACAATCTCCGGATGCCGATACAAGGCATTGTCGTCGAAGTTGAGCTTGGCATCCAGTGCAATGATGTCGCCTTCCGCAGTCAAGACGAGCGGATTGATTTCCGCGATGGAGCAATCCTTGGCGACATACGCGTTGTAAAGCGCCATCATGAATTGAGCGGCCTTTTTCACCGCATGCTGCGGCAGCTCAAGTTTGTACGCGAGGTTGTTGGCCTGGAATGGCGTGAGCCCCGTCAACGGATCAATCGTCTCGCGGAAAATCTTTTCCGGGTGTTGGGCAGCGACCTCTTCGATCTCGACACCACCCTCCTGGGAGGCCATCATGACCAGGCGCCCCTGGGAGCGGTCAAGAACGAGACCTATGTAGTACTCCTTCTCGATGTTCGTCAGTTCTTCGATAAGCAGGCGCCGAACAATGCGACCCTGTGGTCCCGTTTGATGTGTGACAAGGCGCTTGCCGAGAAGCTCGCGTGCGTTCGCCTCGACTTCTTCCAGAGACTTCGAGACTTTGACGCCTCCCGCCTTGCCGCGCCCGCCTGCATGGATTTGAGCTTTCACCACAGCCTTGCCACCGAGTTCCTTTGCCGCTTCCACAGCTTCCTCGACCGTGAAAGCCACTTTCCCGCGCGGGACTTTGACGCCGAATTCAGCCAGGATGGCCTTCGCTTGATACTCGTGGATGTTCACGATGTCCGTCCTCCTTTGTCCCCCTACGGATACGGCGCACAAAAAAACCGGACAAACGTTGCCATGCCGTCTGCCGACCTTGTGCCATCTATCAGGATAGAACTTCGCAACACGTTTGACAACGTCTTGACCGGTTGAGACGATGAAAACGCATACAGAAAACCTTGACAAATTCGTGACAGGGTATCTATAACGCAGTGTGAACCAAACTGCACAAGTACGAAAACGCAAACACCGCAACCAGCGCGCCTAGTAGACGCATCGCGGTGCGATCCCGCAACACGTGAAGGATCACGCCGATAGCCAACGCGAGCGTGTCTGCAAACAGACTCGCGACGAGCGCGTTCTGCTTCCACCCGACCGGCATGAGCCCAATCACCGCCAAGATGAAAGACGCCGCCGCCAAGATGATGGCGCTCCCCCTGAGAACGACGTAATCGTCTCCCATCGGGCGCGGGCCTCGGTGAAGTCGGCGATGGCGCCGCCTTTGATACGCGCGAAGGTCGATCACTTGGCCGCGCCGTCCCTCCGCATCTCCTCTCGCGATCCGCTTCCTCGGGTTTTCCATGACGGCTCCCTCCTGAAACTCGCCATGCCTGGACGATGCGAACGAGATTCTTCCCTACATTATGGCTCATGCACCGAGAAATTGCTATACGTAGGTTGTGAAAAGTTCCGAAAGCGAGGCGAATTCACGTGTTGGGACATGCCTTCGGCGCCATTCGCCACGGTGCCGACGTTCAAATCGTCCGAGTCCAAGCTGACGTGGGACCAGGCTTTCCCCGTTTCACGATTGTGGGGCTCCCCGACTCGTCTGTCAGCGAGGCAAAAGCCCGGGTCCGTTCCGCATTCCATCATGCCGGACTCCCTTTCCCAAAGGGAAGGATTACCGTTAATTTACAGCCCGCCAGTCTGAAAAAGCAAGGATCTTGGCTGGATCTCGCCATCGCCGTGGCCATTCTCCGTGCCTCGGGCTCACCACCCCTCCCTCACGACTCCACGGTCTTTGTCGCTGAACTTGCACTCGACGGCGGACTCGTGCCGCAGGAGGGCCTGAGCGCCATAGGGCTGCGCATGCGCGACGAGGGACTGTCTTCTCTGTGCGTCAGTACACACCAACATCTTCCGTGGCCGTTGGAGAACATGTTTGATCTCATGCGGGCTGCCACTCTGGCCGATGTCGTGGCACAACTCCGAGCGTCCCGGGTACACGTCCCAACCGTCCGGCCCCATCCCATCGCACGGCCCGAAACCGCTCGCGACCTCCCTCCACTCCGTGGACACCCCGTCGAATATCGACTGCTCGCCATTTGCGCTGCCGGACGCCACACGCTCCTCATGGTCGGATCGCCAGGCGTCGGGAAGACAACACTGGCGAATGCGTTTGCTCATCTTTTGCCTGATCTCACGGAGGACGAAGCGCTGGAAGTGGCGGCATGGCAGGAAATCGCGAATCCCAACTACGCCTTCACCCTCCGGCCGCCCGTCAGGCGTCCTCATCATGCCATAACGGCGAGGGGAATGCTGGGCGGAGGCCGGTTGGGTTCTCCCGGGGAAGTCACGCTCGCACATCGCGGCGTGCTGCTGTTAGACGAAATGCTGGAGTTTTCACACGTCTCGTTGAATGCTCTGAGAGAACCCTTGGACAGGGGGATGGTGGAAGTCGTCGTGAACGGTAAGGCCATGCGGTTTCCAGCTTCCTTTCAGCTCATCGCGACTGCGAATCCCTGTCCATGCGGATATCGAGGATACGGCGATTGCTCGTGCCCCGACCCTGACGTTCGAAGATACTGGACGCGCTGTCCTGGCCCGATTCTGGACCGCATCGATGTTGTGCATCACGTCAACCGCGACCTAGGTCGCGAGCTAGGCGAAGCATCGCTCGACGACTGGATCGAGAGGGTTCGCGCAGCTACAGCGCTCCTTGCGCGCGTCCCGGATCGAACCTCCACCCTCTCGGACGAGGCGCGTCGAGCTTTGCGGCGCGCTTGCGACCGGCTCCACGCGTCGGAGCGCGATCGGGTGAAAGTCGCGGCGCTCGCGACCACCATCGCCGCACTCGAAGGGCGAGACGAAGTTCTGACATCTGACGTGGAAGAGGCCATGATCTGGCGTCGTCCAGGCTCTCTTTCTCCCATGCGAAATGCTATCACGTGAGCGAAATCCAGGCATAGGAAGCGACATTTGAAGCAAGTTATATCCACCGAGGCGTTCCAAGAGGAGGGAGGGACAGCATGTGTTGCGCCACATCGGGTCAGCCGTGATCGGTTGGCTGGCTGCCACCGCACTCGTAATCGTCGGCACACCCACGGTGCACGCAACCTCATCAGGAGCAACCAAGGTTGTCTATCTGACGTTCGATGATGGCCCGAGTCAACGATATACGCCAAAGCTCCTGGATATCCTGCGCGGCCAGCACATCCCAGCCACATTCTTTGTGGTGGGCTATCGATGTGAGCAGTTTCCAGATATCGTGCGTCGGATTCAGCGGGAAGGCCACGAGATCGGCAATCACGGTTTTTCTCACTTCGATCCCAAAAAGCACGCTCTCGAAGAGCTTGTGCGTGACATCCAGAAAACCGACGCAGTCGTGGAGAAGACCTGTGGAACGAAGCCCCTATATTATCGACCTCCGTACGGCTCCATCGCCGCAAGCGAGATCGACTGCGTGCACCAGCTGGGTCATCCCATCGCCCTGTGGACCGTCGATTCGATGGACTGGAAAGCCAAGTCGGCAAGTGCGATTGTCAGCCAAGTGGAGCGCCACGCACAGCCTGGGTCCATCATTTTGTTCCACGACGGGATTCGTTCGAGCCGATACACCATCGAAGCGATGCCGCGCATCATTCGCGACTTTCGCCGCGACGGATACACTTTCAAGGCACTGCCCATCCGCGATTCAGAGCGGATAGAGGCGTTCGTGGCGAAAATGGACGACGACACCGTCCTTCCACGTGATACCTACGACGTCCAGCGCAAACACCGGCCATCGGTCGGCACGCGCTGCATAGGCCGTCAGAGCCGCGACTAATTTGGGAATTTGGGCTGGGCTCAGCGCGTAGACGGGGTCTCCCTCGACGGGCGATGTGCGAGTCTTGACTTCAACGGCTACGAGCTCGTCTTCGTTTTCCGCAATGAGATCCAATTCTCCGAAACGCGTTCTCCAATTGGTTTCGATGACGCGCCATCCCAAACACCGCTCAAGGTACTGGCCGACAAAGGATTCGCCCAAGGCCCCGAGTTCGCGCCGATTCGGCCGCATAAGGAGTTCACGCCCTGCGGAAACGGTAGAGATAAGCCAAGATTTCAGCTACCGCTTGGTACAACTCGGGCGGAATGACTTGATCGACTTCCAGTGCAAACAAGGCATCCACCAGTGCCGTCTGCTCCACCACGGGGACATGGTGTCCCTCGGCCGTACGCACAATGGCCTTTGCAACCTCTTCCGCGCCCTTTGCGACCACACGAGGCGCTAAATCCTTTTGAGCGTCGTATCGAAGCGCCACCGCTCGTTTAGTGCGTTGCATCGGGGCCATCTCCTTCGTCATCGACGGTCCAAGACGTGAGTTCCCAGCCACAGGCCTGAAGAGAAGGCGCCAGAACCTGTTGTGCAGCCCGCAGGTAGGCGATAAACGGCGCATCCTGAGAACAGGTGATGTGCACATGCAAGGCTGGCCGCTGGGCCGTGAGCACACAAGTCACAGGATGACCGTGTAACTCGAGGTCGAGACGCAGCCGGTGTACCAGCTTCCCCCGGAGCCCCACGCGCGTCCGCCGCTCAGCACGCCAGCGAACGGCTACGGGAGGATCGCGACGCGCGGGGTTCTGAATCACGAATAAACCCGTACCGCGTCGATCCAATGGATGGGGCGCGACCGACGCAAGAAGCCGGTCCAGCAACACCCACTGCATGAGGCGGTTCTGCTCCGCGGGCCCAAGGCCTTGATGAATCCATTCGCGTCCCACAGAAGCGAATGAAATCAGGGAAGACGTGGGACGCTCGCGCAATCGAAGGGTCGCGTGACCTTCCGTCGACTGAGCAAGTTCTCGGATGACGGACCACAGATGCCTGACCGACGCAGCGAGGATCCGCGCATGGCCGACGTCCACATCCTCCGGTCGCAGTTGCGCAGGAGATGTGGGCTCCTGCACAACTGCGCCATCTGGGAGCGCGGTGAAGTCGGCGTCGCCGATGTTCGTGGCCGTCTGCGCCGCGGCTGACTGGTCTGCCCCGCGCCGTATTCCTTCGTCCAACGGCACAGACGCTGTGAACTCGCCCGGTGACCACTGTCCTGCGCGCTGCGACGCGAGTTCCTCCGACGCACCCTGAGCACTCGCCTGAAGCACGGTGTTGAGCAACGCAGCCCTCCATCCCCGCTCGCTCGTCCACAGGGCATCATCTCGCAGGATCTCAAACGGCACGAGGTCCAAGGCATCCACCGGGCTATCCAAAGCCTGTTCACCTTGGGCGAGTGGCGGCTCCTCCACAGCCGCGCGATGTGCGCTGCGATCCGCCCGGTCCGCGCTGGCGGGCGCGGCGCGCTCGACCCCGCGCGCAACAGGTTGCAGTTCCGCCGGAGAAATGCGATGGATGCTAGGATCCATAGCCCATCTGCTCCCTCTCGCCCACGCACGCCCGCACGGGGGCGAACGAAAGTCGATGTACCACCGAGGGCCCTAGGCGACGCAGCGCTTCCAAATGAGCGCGTGTGCCGTACCCCACATGTTCGGAGAAACCATATCCAGGAAATTCCTCGTCCAACCGCGCCATGAGCCGATCGCGAAAAACCTTGGCGATTACGGATGCTGCAGCAACGAGCAACGATCGCGCATCTCCGTCGACGACCGGCAATACGGGGACGCGATGCCGAAACCCGCGGTTTCCGTCCACCAATGCCAGATCGACAGAAAGCCCCAAAGCGTCAAGGGAGCGCATCATGGCAACCTGCGTCGCCTGGAGGATATTCATCCTGTCGATTTCTTCAGGGCTCGCCAATCCGATGCCGACGGCAAGAGCCCGGGCCCGAATGCGATCCGCAAGCTGCGCTCGCACATTCGGCTTCAGTTGTTTGGAATCCATGACCTCTTTCAATTCTGCATACGTCTGTGGTTCCAAGGGAAGAACGACACTCGCCGCGACCACAGGACCGGCAATGCACCCCCGGCCCACCTCATCGACGCCTGCCGCTCGACCGCCACCACAGAGCGCCAGATCCAGGCGATAACGCCTCGTCCACGGCTCCATCTCAGGCCTCCTTGGCGTTAGTCTACATCGTCTCGAATCAGGCCGCCATCGCGGATAGGAAAATCAATGCACTCCAGGTGCAGATCAATCTTCAGGCCACTCGAGCGATACAGGCCCAAGCCGACCTTCCTGGAGGTCGTGGATGACCATCTTCGCGACACGTTCCTCATCGACGCCTCCTCCAGGGACAAGCGCGCCGCGCGTCCGACCGATGTGTTCAAACCACGGCTGGACGGCTGGCCAAACGTCCTGAATGTTCGTCCACTCAATGGGCGCCTCCACGCGAAGACCATAGCGCTGGGCCAACGCTTGTGGATACCGCCCGCTTAAATAGGCGAGTACGTAGGCGCACACTTCGTAAGCCTCGAAGATTTCTTCCTTGATGGCCCCACTCGCGGCGAGTTTCAACCCCTGCTCATCATTCGCGAGCTTGGGCGCGAGAACTCCCGGCGTGTCGAGTAACTCCGTGTGTCCCACGCGAATCCATTGCAAGGCACGCGTCACACCCGGCCGATCCCCCGTCTTGGCCACGGCACGTCCCGCAAGCTGATTGACGAACGTCGACTTGCCCACGTTGGGGATGCCGCAGATCATCCCGCGTGTAACCGCCCGCTCGATCCCACGCGCGCGCGCTCGGTCCATCTTGTCCTCCACAACCTCGTCGAGTGCGCGCCTGAATTCGCGCAGGCCTTGTCCTGATCGGGCGTTGACGGGAATGGCGATCACGCCTTCACGGTGAAACCGTTCGACCCACCGATCCGTGCAACGAGGATCGGCGAGATCGATCCGCGTCAGAACCACAAGCCTAGGCTTATGGCGCGCGAGTTCGTCGAGCACGGGGCTTCGGCTGGATACAGGCAACCGCGCATCCGCCAATTCCACGACCACGTCAATGCCGCGAAGTTCCTCTGCCATCAGCCGCTTCGCTTTCGCCATGTGCCCCGGAAACCATTGAATAGGCAATACCCCATCACCTCCCATTTTTCTGGAACATGAAAAAAGCGCAGGTCTCTCCCTGCGCTTTCTGGTGTCTTATCGCCGAACTTCTTCGATCCGCGCTGCTTTGCCGGAAAGCCCACGAAGATAATGCAGCTTGGCTCGACGCACCTTGCCCCGGCGGACCACTTCAATCTTGTCGACCTTGGGCGAATGCAGCGGAAACGTCCGTTCGACGCCGACCCCGTACGAAACCTTGCGAACGGTGTAGGTTTCGCTAATGCCGCTCCCGCGGCGCCGAATCACCACGCCTTCGAAGACCTGAATGCGCTCACGCCCGCCCTCTCGGACTTTGACGTGAACCCGCACCGTATCTCCTGGGCGGAAATCCGGAATGTCCTTGCGGAGTTGGTCTTCCACCACTGAACGTAGCAAGTTCATGGTAGACCTCCCTTCCCAGCCAGTGTTCGTGTCTCGATGGACAGAGGACCACTGTGATTACCCGCATCATTATAGCTCACGAAACCGTCGAACGCCAGGCCTTTTTTAGACGCCGCGACCACTCGTCTTCATAGCTCATCACCATGAAAATCGGGCGCCCTGAAGCGCCCGACGAAGCGTTCTCAAAGTCCAACTTGCTTCTTCCGTTTGCGTGCGCCCTTGGATGTCCCACGCCCTTCTCCGCGCTCCATGCGCTTCAGCGCATGCAGGATCTCCAAGTCGCGCGCATACTGCGTCAATTCCGGCTTCATGACCATTTCGATCAGCTCCTTGACTGAAAGATTACCTCTCAGCCAAGTTCCGATTTGGAACGCCTGACCTTCCTACAACGCTTACGGAGTTAGCTGACGGGTTCGGGTGTAGGAGCCCCTACGCAGCACAGCGCTGCGATTCACCCCAAAACATTGGGTCCTCCGCTTCCAATACGGAACTCAGCGACAGGTCATGGTGTGAGTATACCATGTCGTGAAAGCTCACGCAATCATTGGACACCCTGTTCCAGTTGTTGAACCAGCGAGACTGGAATCTGGACTTTCGCCAATTGCGCATTGTTGATATCTTGGAAAATCGTCGTTGTCTGCATGATCAGCGATCCAACCGAATCCACGACGCCAACAGACTGGGTCTGGATCTGACGAATATACCCAGACGTTTCGCCCACGTAAAACACGTACGCGACCTGGCTTGCATGGCTCGACAGCTCTGTCGCCGAAGCGCCAGGCGCCCCACCCAAGAACGCGGGAAGGGAAACGATGCCATTCGGGACCACGACTCGGTAAACGTCGCAATACTCGTCCACCACGTAGGTCCGGTTCATCTTCTCGAGCGGCAGGTGGTGCGCTATCGCATACTCGATGACGTCACGGTAGCCCGCGTATGCGTTCAGCGTGGATACCGGCTGCGCAGGAGACCAAATCGTCCCATCCTGCTGATAGGCAACCTGCCCCTGTTGATAGAAGGCGATGTTGAAGTTATTCTCGTGCACCTGAATGCTCGCCATGTTCGGTTGCTGAATGGTTCCATACACCGTGAAACTCGTGTGCAGATTGCCATTTTGGATATTCACGGCTGTCTGCATTTTATACATGGTGGCGGCCTCGCTCTTGTCGAGAGCGTTCAACAGCGGGGACCACGGCGCGTGGTCACTCACGACCTGCGTCGCCGTACCGGAGGCAATGGATACAGACTGAACAGCAGGCGTGCACCCCGTCGAGAGGAACCCCGCGCAGATCACACACGCAAGTAGTTTCCGTCGGCCCGACTTCATCGCGATCCCCCCTCTTCCTCTCGGCGAGGCCGGTACAGCCAACCACCCACAATGACTGCCGCCAGCGCGATACACGCAGCGGGCAAGACCGGAGCACTTGACGGAGCAATGATCAGATAGTCTCCCGTTCCGTAAATGTCCAGCGCCAGGACTTCCTCGGGTACTCCCTCCAGATGCAGCGGTGTGACGTTGACCACATTCGTGCGAAACACCCGCCAAATCCGGACCAACTGACCGGTTCCGTCGGCATTCGGGATAAAGCGGTACGCCGAAAAGTAGCGAACCGGCGAGTTACGGATGTAGGAAGGATCATTGGTCAAGATTTCGGGATACGGCCTGACGCCTGTCAACACGGCCTCAAACCGGAACGTCTGACTTGGAGCGGTGTACACGCGCTTCCATGTGCCCTGCTGGCTCACGGTCAGAATGTACGCCGGGCTCGCGTTGACAAACACGGCATCGCGCCCGCCTGGCACCAGCGGTCCAATCCGAATGTCGTTCGGTACGGGATTCTCGGCGGAACCTTGGTAGCTCGCCACTATCTTCCCGAGATTCACGTCGTACACGTGTAAGGAGTTGTCTCCGACGAGCAGAATTTGAAGGTCCTTGGTGCTCGTGAAGTGGCCCTCTCCGACGACGCTCTCAGCTTGCATGGTAATGGTCGATCCTCGAGGCGCACCGACACCCACCAGGCGGTCGTTGGAGACGTACGCCCCCGCTCGATCCGGCTTCACTCCCAGTTCCGCGAGGCAGTCGTCCCAATTCGCGATCTCCTTCGCACTTGCCTGGTTGGCGATGGCCTGGAAGCTCGCAGGGTACGCTGCGGGGTCGAGGGCCGCCTCCACCGCCTCCTGGTCTGTCAAAAACGGGGTCAGGTATTCATATACCCGGCCGTTGTCCACATACCAATTCGCCAGTTCATACGGAAAAAACGCGCGGACGAGCTCGAGCGGGTTGACGCGAGCCAAATCCTGCGGTGTCGGGATCACCTTCTTCAGTCGGCCTCCGACCGATTTCAACTCGACAATCTCGTACTCCCCTTGAGCCGTCTGCAGGACGTTGTAGAGCGCATCCGGCGAATCCGTGGCCGAGATCGCACGCTGCTCCAATTCCTGACGCGTCGGAATGTGGCTGTCAATGGTGATGATGGCCTGTCCACCTGTGACGGGAATGACCGCGAAGGGCGCCTCTGGTGAATTCTGAACCCGCAGGTTGACTTGAGCATCCTGTAAGACCCGGAAGTGCGTGAGAAACGCCCAGTCATTGAGCGGGAGAAACACTTGCGCGATCACGACGCTCGCTCCACCCAGGAGCGACGCCACAGGCCTGACGCGGCCGACGAGGATGGCCAAAAGCCAAAGCAAGAGAAGCATCGCAACAGCGACTAGCCCCTGCTTGAGCTTGCTGGCAAACGCGAGCGTGCTGTAACCTTCGGCCACCATGAGTACGAATAGTGTATAGATCAACCACCGCTTGCGAATGGGCCGCTTGAGCGACGTCATCCACAGCAGGATGATTGCGATAGCGGCCAACACCCCGTAAAGCGCGAGATCGTCGACCAGGGGACGTAATATCCAGACGTACACGGCATTGGCAAACAACGCCCAAAAGACGTACCAGATCCACAATCCGACGGTCTTCCACGATTTAGCCATGGTTCTCCTCCTGACCAGCGAAGGTCCGGCTCCACAGGAGCAGCAACCCGACCATGAGGAAGTAGTTAAGACAGTTGGCCGGATACTCAAACACGTTCTCCACCACATTGTGCACCAAGAGCGCGATCACACCGATCAGCCCGCCCAAGGCAATGGGGCGATGGGCGCCCACGGCGCGGCGCACCACCTTCTGCACCACTTCCACCACAATGCGTACATGCAGAGCAAAGAAAAGCACGAGTCCGACGAGACCCGACTCCCCTAGCACCTTGGCGTAGTAATTGTCCGAGTAGATGGACAGCCCCTTGTCCGAAGCCACCGCGCCGCCGTAACGCCCGAGTCCGGCTCCGAACAATGGACTTCCAGCGAGCTGGTCGAACGCCTGTTGCCATCTCACCAGTCTCCCGCCCTGGGACGACTTGATGTAATAGACCTGGGAAAAGAGGTCCATGACCCGGTGATGAATGGGGGGGAGGAAAAAGCCAATGACCCCCAACACGACCACCACGGCAAGCAAACGGCGTTCAAATGCGAGGGCCACCAAGACCACGCCGACGCCAAGACCAAGCCAGGCGCCCCGTGTGTATGTAAGGAGAAGCGTGACCAGGCAGAAGAAGCCTCCTGCGAGAAAGATTATTTTTCGAACCCGATTCTTTTCTGCAAAGCCCATGCCGATGATGAGCGGCGCCATCGTCTCCATGTAGGCACCAAGTTCGTTCGGTGATTTGAGGACAGAAAACACTCTCGTGCGCACGTGTTCCCCGACATCCACCCAACCGGGTGGGATGGGCACCGCCAACACATATTGGAGCACGCCGTCCAGGCCGATGAGCATGGCCAGCGCGGCGGCGACGTACAAAAAGTACGGCGCATCTTCAGGTTCGACGACGAATGGCAGCAAAAGACCAAACAGCATATCGTAAATGTCGGCCCTGAATCCATCAAACGACGTCCCTGGATTGCCGAGTCCCATGAACAGCAATGCGATGAGGTACGTGATATACCAACCGGCATATTTCGACCAGGCGAACACTTGAGGACGATGGCCGCGCATCACGCGATTCAGCGCCACGAGTGCGAGAACGGCGAGTACAACTTTGTCCCATATCGATCCAAGCGGATGCACAAACTGTCGAAGCGTATAGTCGACCAAGGGAAAGGAAACCAGCAGTGTCACACATCCCTTGGCTAAGCGCTTGCCCACGAGTCGTGACGGCGCGAGCGCTGCGCGATACCCGGGATCCGCTGTTCCGAGAAAACGATTTTGCATGTGGCACACTCCTACCTCACCTACGTGATCGCAGCCCTCACCGTCAGGGGTCAGGGCATCGGGAACTCTCCTTGCGACGCGGCCTGGCGGCGCGCGAGCCGCTGTTCCCTGCGGCGCGGAGCCGATTCGTAATGCGCCTTTTCCTCTTCCGTTTCCGGAAGGACGGGCGGGACTTCTACCGGGCGCCCCTCTTCATCGATGGCGACAAACGTCAGGTACGATCTCGCCGTAAGGACTGTTTCCCCCGTGAGCAAGTTCTCCGCCAACACCTTCACAAAGACTTCCATCGAAGTCTTGTGCGCGTACGTGACGAAGGCCTCGAGGTGAATTGCCTGACCGACTCGGATGGGTGCTAAGAAATCCAAGCTATCGCTGGACGCTGTGACCACTCGCTGTCGGGCGTGTCGCATGGCGCTGATGGCTGCGATTTTATCAATGTAGGCCATCACTTTGCCTCCAAAGATGGTCCCAAATTGGTTGGTATCCGGCGGAAGCACCAAGTCGGTCATGTAGGTCCGAGACAAGCGCGCAGGTCTGGGTTCCAAGGTTCGCCCCCCTTGCTGGATCTGGTGTGGATACACAAAAGAAAACGGGTACGGACCGCCCCTGGGTACCCGTTTCCTTGGTCTTCCGGATTCACTCCGACCTATACAATATCACATCGTCGACATCGCAGGACAGGTCTCGACCTGATTTTCATGACGTCGATGAAGGATTCGCGACGGGTCCCCGAAGGACCACTTGCGGTTGACGCTGCCACTGCAACAGATACGCCGAGGGATTAAAGGCCCATTCGCGTCTGCCCGTGTCCTTGTACATGCCAAAGTGGAGATGCGGCGGAAATTTCCCCGCAGTACCCGGAGGTCCGTATCCCGTCGATCCGACGTAGCCAATGATCTGACCAGGACGAACCAAGTCGCCGGTGCGAAGCGACTTCGCGTAGGCGGAAAGGTGTGCGTAGTAATAGTACGTGTTGTTCGCATCCCGGATCCCGATTCTCCAGCCGCCATATCGGTTCCAGCCCATGAGTTCCACATAACCGTAGGCGCAAGCAAGCACGGGCGTCCCGTAGTTCGCGAAAATGTCCACACCTTCGTGGATCCGGCGCCCACCGTAACTTCGGCCCGCTCCAAACGTGTGCTTGATGGTGTAGTTATACCTTTTGTCAATCGGAAAGGCGTGGCCCTGCGGGTCGATGCCGAAGGCGTGGAAGATCCGCGCGAACCCGTTCACCCGCTCCACAGCCACAGCGTCTTGGAACAAGGTCCACACGGCCTGGTCCTCATCTTCTCCCGCTTCCTCATCGATGAATCGCGCCAGCGATTTGATGCGGTCCTCAGGGTCGAATGGAAGTGCAAGGAGGTCTCCGTTTGCATCCTGGCCGAGGCCCCCGAACAGCGCAATGGTAGGGGCAAACACGTCCTCTGGGTTGGGATTCGCCGGACCGCTCCATGCCGGATCGTCCATCGCGTAACCGTAGTAAGGAGCACGTTCGCGGACGTCCTTGGATTTGGTCAGCTCGGCATACCGATCAATGGCCGCGAGCACGGCCCAATCGACGTCATACAGATTTCCGTATTTCGTGTAAATATGAAGCAACTGATCCTGTGGATGGGCGTTTTGGTGCTCGGATGCCTCGACCTGAACGGGAAACGCAAAGAGCGCGGCCATCCAGAGACAGGCGCTGGCCCTTAGAAGACGTGTGAACCGGGGAAGGCGCGTGATAGAATGAGTGCGGCGCAACCACACCACCCCTTCGTTCGAAACTTCTACGCCTTACCGTCCCCATGTGCGCCGATTGTATGCCGGGGATGACGAAGGAGAAAGAGGCATCCTGACATGAATGTCACACAAATGGAAATCGTGGTCCGCTGTACGGAGATCGATATCAACGGGCACGTGAATAACGCCAAGTATCTGGAGTACTACGAGTGGGGACGAGAAGATTGGTTTGAACAGCAGGGACTGGATTACCACACGCTCAAGAGCCTCGGCGCCGTCACTGTGGTGGCGCGCGCCGAGGTCGATTACCACCAGGCAGCGCGCCAGAACGACCGCCTGACCATCACGACGTGGCTCGAGCGGACAGGGCGAACAAGCCTGCGGATGCGGCAGCGCATCACGGGTCCATTCGGCGCCCTTGTGAGTGAAGCGCTGTTCGTTCTCGTGACGGTTTCTCCCGACACAGGAAAGCCGGTCCTCGTGCCCGAGCCGTTACGCGCGCTCGCAGCACCTGGGGCTTGAAAAACGCTAGGGTTCAGACGAGATCTCCAACCTCATAACCGAGCGCGCGAAGCTTGTCCGCCATGCGGTCGGGAATGGGCGCCTTCACATCGACGTCCCGCCATTTCACGCGACGCGCATGAAGGTAGAAGCTCTCTCCGGGGATGGGGCGAGCGCCATACTTTCGATCTGCCAGAAGAGGATGGCCAAGGTGTGCCATATGCACGCGGATCTGGTGCGTCCGCCCCGTCAATAGGCACAACCGAACCAGCGACGTCCCGCGGCTCGATGCGACGACTTCATACACCGTCTCGCTTGGCTTGCCGCTGTCTTCGACCACACGTGTGACGTTCCCTTCACGCCGGACGTCCACCGCCACGCGGCCGCTGCCGGACCATTCGCCTTCGGCGATGGCAAGATATTCCTTTTCCACTTCGCCTCGTTGGAACGCCTCAGCCCAAGCTTTGGCTGCACGCGCCGTCTTCGCGAACACGACGACCCCACTCGTATTCCGATCGAGGCGATGAACCGGTGCCGCGCGAAAAGCGCCTTGGCGCGCGCCGCGATCGTACACATAGGCTTCCACTTGCGCGGCGAGGCTCGTCTTGTATTCCCCATCTGCCGGATGGGTGAGCACACCCGCCGGTTTGTTCACCGCGACAATCTCGTCATCTTCGTACAAGATGTCGATGGCGCGCGAAACACCGTGGTATTTGGCAACGGGATGAGCGTGAAGCGATGCGTAGTCTTCATCACGGAAGTAGAGGTGCACGATGTCGCCCTCGTGCAGGCGCGTGTCCTGCTTGGCGCGTTTTCCGTTGACCTTTACGCGTCCCGTACGGATGCTCTTGTACACGCCCGACAGAGGAAGCCCCGGCAAGAGCAGCCGAAGCCACTTGTGAACGGGCTTCCCATCGTCGGATGGGCCAATGACGATTTCAATCAAAGTTGCCTCTCCTCTCTTCGCGCTGGAGCCGCCTTACCGCTTTCGAGGGGCAGGTCCGGAGCCATCCACAAGCACCACCGGGATCACGCCCCGGAGGCTATTCAACCAACACCAGCGCCTGACGCGGTCGATCTCGGTGAGGTGCAGGACGCGTTCGCACAGCTCGCCCTGGCGGATCAGGCGGGAACGCAGGGCCCCGGGCAAGAGCCCGCATTCCACAGGCGGCGTGTACCAGGTGCCGTCGATTTCGTACGCGATGTTCCCGAACGTGCCTTCCGTCACTTCCCCGTCCTCGTTGTACAACAACACGTCAAACGCCTCTGGCGCGCAGCTGCGAACGCGATCATAAAAAGCGCGATCGGTGGTCTTATGATATAACCAAATCCACTGGCGATCGACCGGCTCAGGTGACATGGCCATGGTGCGGGGGCCAGCATGTCGAAGAGCCTCGTGGATGGTGCGTGCAAAGTACGAATCTTCGAATGGAGTTGCTTCCCAGGTGATATGTCCTGACAGGGACACACAGAGCCTGACACGCCAGGTGCCTTCGGGATGTTCGGCAGCACACGCGAACATCGCCTCGTCCAGCGCGCGCGGCTCAAGCGGAATGCCGAATGTGCGCGCCGACGCAAGCACCCGGTCGCGGTGTTCCTCGTAGAGGAACCACCTCTGGTCGTCCAGTCGGATGGTCTCCAGAAGTTCGACAAACGGACCCATACCTGCCCGCTCGAGCACAGCCGCTTTGATAAAGACCTCGGCTTCCTCGCGCTCTGGAGACGAGTCCCACGTCACGCCACTTCCTGTGCCATACATCCACGTGCCGCGATCGCGCCGCCCGACGAGCGTTCGGATAGCGACGCTCCACACCTCCCGGTCGTCGGGCGTCCAAATTCCGATGGCCCCGCAGTACACGCCGCGCGGTACCCGCTCCAGTACTGCGATGGCCTGCATCGCTGCGGCCTTCGGCGCGCCTGTCACAGATCCACATGGAAACAGAGCGCGAAAGATATCCACCGTGTCGATCTCCCCCCGCAACACACAAGAAATGGTGGAGGTCATTTGCCACACTGTCGGATAGGCCTCGACGTCAAACAACCGATCCACCTGCACCGTCCCAGGGACCGCAATTTGCCCGAGGTCGTTTCGTAAGAGATCGACGATCATGACATTCTCGGCTCGCTCTTTCTCCGAACGCAGTAGGTGAGCTCGATGGGCGAGATCGTCCTCCTGACGCCGAGCGCGGGGAGACGTCCCTTTCATGGGACGCGTCACGATGCTCCTGCCGTTTCGTCGGTAGAACAGTTCAGGGGAGACCGATACGATGTCCCACGGCTCCACGTGAAGCCAGGCGGCGTAAGACGCCATCTGTGAGCGGCGCAGCGCTTCATAAAGCAGTTCGGGAGCCATACGCCCTCGAAACGCGATACGGCCGGTGGCATTTACCTGATACACATCCCCGCGGGCGATGGCTCGGCGAATGTGGTCGACCGCTTCCCGGTGAGGTTGCGAGAACCCAGTCCACCACATCGGGGATGTGCCCGTAGGGTTGTAAGCGCCCGTCTCCCATGGGGCGGTCGGCGTGCGATCCAGGCCGGATGCTTTTTCGCCATGTCCACTTCGCTCAACTCGGTCAAACGCAGCAAACCACGCCAGAGGAAGATCTGCGAACGGACGATGGGCTCGCAAATGCTGCGCAAAGGCGGGCGCAGCCTCGTACGACACAAATCCGCAGACCCATGCGCCCTGCTTGGCGCACGCCGCGGCGGCCTTCATCGCGGCCATCACGTCCTCCACGCGCACGGCACACCAAACGTGGCGTGGATGTTGAAACACGAGTCGACGGGAGGGCTCACCCGCCTCCAAAGGAAAGTCGTACACAAGCTTCAACTGTCCCATTCGCAGACACCTCGATTTCCAATCAAAAAAGGCCAGGCTGATGTGCCTGACCTTTGTCACTCGCCTGGCAACGACCTACCTTCCCAGGAGGCTTCCCTCCCAGTATTCTCGGCGCTGGAGGTCTTCACGTCCGTGTTCGGGATGGGTACGGGTGTTGCCCCTCCGCTATGGTCACCAGACCTGCTTCGCTCCATGCTCGCTCGGAGGGCTTCGGCCTTCGGCCTGCAGATCTCCTCGCTCGCATGTCGCTTCGCATCTGTCTTCTTGGCCCTTGCCTCCGTGCATAGGGAGCCTTTCAGGTGAAGCCCTCGACCGATTCGTATCTGTCCGCTCCACGCATCACTGCGCTTCCACGCCAGACCGATCCACCTCGTCGTCTTCGAGGGGTCTTACTTCCTTCACGGAATGGGATACGTCATCTTGAGGCGGGCTTCGCGCTTAGATGCTTTCAGCGCTTATCCCTTCCCGACTTGGCTACCCAGCGGTGCCCCTGGCGGGACAACTGGTACACCAGCGGTCGGTTCATCCCGGTCCTCTCGTACTAGGGACAACCCCTCTCACGTATCCTGCGCCCGCGGCAGATAGGGACCGAACTGTCTCACGACGTTCTGAACCCAGCTCGCGTACCGCTTTAATGGGCGAACAGCCCAACCCTTGGGACCGACTTCAGCCCCAGGATGCGATGAGCCGACATCGAGGTGCCAAACCTCCCCGTCGATGTGAACTCTTGGGGGAGATCAGCCTGTTATCCCCGGGGTAGCTTTTATCCGTTGAGCGATGGCCCTTCCACTCGGAACCACCGGGTCACTAAGCCCGACTTTCGTCCCTGCTCGACCTGTCCGTCTCGCAGTCAAGCTCCCTTTTGCCTTTGCACGCTACGCGCGATTTCCATCCGCGCTGAGGGAACCTTTGGGCGCCTCCGTTACCCTTTAGGAGGCGACCGCCCCAGTCAAACTGTCCGCCTGACACTGTCCCGCCTCGCGTCCTCACAAGGCCGGTTAGAACAACCGTGTCCCAAGGGTGGTATCCCAACGCCGACTCCACTCAGGCTGGCGCCCAAGCTTCTCCGTCTCCCACCTATCCTGTACATGGAACACCGTTGTCCCATATCAGGCTACAGTCAAGCTCCACGGGGTCTTTCCGTCTAACCGCGGGTAACCTGCATCTTCACAGGTACTACAATTTCACCGGGTCTCTCGTTGAGACAGCGCCCAAGTCGTTACGCCTTTCGTGCGGGTCGGAACTTACCCGACAAGGAATTTCGCTACCTTAGGACCGTTATAGTTACGGCCGCCGTTTACTGGGGCTTCGATTCGGACCTTCGGGGGTACACCCCCTAAGCCCTCCTCTTAACCTTCCAGCACCGGGCAGGCGTCAGCCCCTATACGTCGCCTTTCGGCTTCGCAGAGACCTGTGTTTTTGCTAAACAGTCGCTTGGGCCTTTTCACTGCGGCTCTTCCTCCAGGAAGAGCGCCCCTTCTCCCGAAGTTACAGGGCCATTTTGCCGAGTTCCTTAACGAGAGTTCTCCCGCGCGCCTTCGTGTTCTCCACGCGCCCACCTGTGTCGGTTTCCGGTACGGGCACCTTCGGCTCGCTAGAGGCTTTTCTCGGCAGTGTGAACGTCGGGACTTCGGTACTGTCCTTCCCTCCCCATCACAGCTCACGCTTTCCAGGGTGCGCATTTCACTACACCCCACGCTCGCTGCTTGGACGGCCTCTTCCATCCGGCCGCTTCCCTCGTCCTCCTGCGTCACCCCTTCGCTCAAGCGCCTACGGTGGTACAGGAATGTCAACCTGTTCTCCTTCGGCTACGCCTTTCGGCCTCGCCTTAGGTCCCGACTGACCCTGGGCGGACGAGCCTTCCCCAGGAAACCTTGGGCTTTCGGCGGAGGGGATTCTCACCCCTCTTTTCGCTACTCATACCGGCATTCTCACTTCCATGCGCTCCACCTTGCCTTCCGGCTCAGCTTCCCCGCACATGGAACGCTCCCCTACCATGTCGCCATCCCGAGCTTCGGTGTCCGGTTTAGCCCCGTTCCATTTTCCGCGCAGCGCCACTCGACCAGTGAGCTATTACGCACTCTTTCAATGATGGCTGCTTCTAAGCCAACATCCTGGTTGTCTTCGCAGCGCCACATCGTTCCCCACTCAACCGGAACTTCGGGACCTTAGCTGCGGGTCTGGGCTGTTTCCCTCTCGACTACGGACCTTATCGCTCGCAGTCTCACTGCCAGGTTCCTCGACATTGTGGCATTCGCAGTTTTGACGAAGCTTGGTAGCCCTCGCGGGCCCCGCACCCCATCAGCGCTCTACCTCCACAACTCAATCCCCTGACGCTAGCCCTCAAGCTATTTCGGGGGAGAACCAGCTATCACCGGGTTCGATTGGCATTTCACCCCTACCCCCAGTTCATCCCCTGGCTTTTTCAACGCCAGTGGGTTCGGGCCTCCATGCGGTGTTACCCGCACTTCACCCTGACCAGGGGGTAGATCACCCGGTTTCGGGTCGATGCGGACGAACTCACGCCCTCTTCAGACTCGCTTTCGCTTCGGCTTAGGCTCCTCCGCCTTTACCTCGCTCGCCCGCATCACTCGCCGGTTCATTCTACAAAAGGCACGCCGTCACACCTTTCGGTGCTCCGACTGCTTGTAGGCACACGGTTTCAGGTTCTCTTTCACTCCGCTCCCGCGGTCCTTTTCACCTTTCCCTCACGGTACTCGTTCACTATCGGTCGCCAAGGAGTATTTAGCCTTAGGAGGTGGTCCTCCCAGATTCCTACGGGATTCCTCGTGTCCCGCAGTACTCGGGGTCTGTTTCCACCCTCGTGCGCGCGTTTCGGATACCGGGCTCTCACCGTCTCTGGCCGGCCTTCCCAGACCGTTCTCCTACGCACTCACTCGGGCTGGCTACCCTGCAGCTCGCCGCAAACAGCCCCCTCTACCCCGCATGCGCAACGGCTGCAGCCTTTCCCACGCATGCGGTTTAGGCTCCTCCGCTTTCGCTCGCCACTACTCACGGAATCGCGTTTGCTTTCTCTTCCTCGGGGTACTGAGATGTTTCACTTCCCCCGGTTCCCCGCTTAACGCCTTTCGGCCTTAAGCTGCTGGCGCTTCCCGCCAGCGGGTTCCCCCATTCGGACATCCACGGATCTCAGCCCGCTTACGGCTCCCCGTGGCATTTCGGCGTTCGCCCCGTCCTTCTTCGGCTCTTGGCGCCTAGGCATCCACCGTGTGCCCTTCCTAGCTTCACCTTGCCTTTCTCCCTATGCACTTGCCAAGGTCCTCCGAGAGAGCTCTCGCTCCCTCAAAACTAAACACACCCAACCTCCCAAACCCGCAAGCCCCGTCCTTCTCCCTAGAAAGGAGGTGATCCAGCCGCACCTTCCGGTACGGCTACCTTGTTACGACTTCACCCCAATCATCGACCCCACCTTCGGCGGCTGGCTCCCCTTTCGGGGTTACCTCACCGACTTCGGGTGTTGCCGACTCTCGTGGTGTGACGGGCGGTGTGTACAAGGCCCGGGAACGTATTCACCGCGGCATGCTGATCCGCGATTACTAGCAATTCCGGCTTCATGCAGGCGAGTTGCAGCCTGCAATCCGAACTACGAGCGGCTTTTTGGGTTTCGCTCCGCCTCGCGGCTTCGCCTCCCTTTGTACCGCCCATTGTAGCACGTGTGTAGCCCAGGACATCAGGGGCATGATGATTTGACGTCATCCCCGCCTTCCTCCGACTTACGCCGGCAGTCACCTGTGAGTCCCCGCCTCAACGCGCTGGTAACACAGGTCAAGGGTTGCGCTCGTTGCGGGACTGAACCCAACATCTCACGACACGAGCTGACGACAACCATGCACCACCTGTCTCCTCTGCCCCGAAGGGAAGGTGCATCTCTGCACCCGTCAGAGGGATGTCAAGCCCTGGTAAGGTTCTTCGCGTTGCTTCGAATTAAACCACATGCTCCACTGCTTGTGCGGGCCCCCGTCAATTCCTTTGAGTTTCAGTCTTGCGACCGTACTCCCCAGGCGGAGTGCTTATTGGGTTTCCTTCGGCACTGGGGTGTGTCCCCCCCAACACCTAGCACTCATCGTTTACGGCGTGGACTACCAGGGTATCTAATCCTGTTTGCTCCCCACGCTTTCGTGCCTCAGCGTCAGTCACTGTCCAGCAAGGCGCCTTCGCCACTGGTATTCCTCCACATCTCTACGCATTTCACCGCTACACGTGGAATTCCCCTTGCCTCTCCAGCACTCAAGTCAAGCAGTTTCCAGAGCCATCCCATGGTTGAGCCATGGACTTTCACTCCAGACTTGCTCGACCGCCTACGCACCCTTTACGCCCAGTGATTCCGGACAACGCTCGCCCCCTACGTTTTACCGCGGCTGCTGGCACGTAGTTAGCCGGGGCTTCCTCACTCGGTACCGTCTCGCATGGGGCTTTCCACTCCCCATGCCGCTCTCCCCGAGCAACAGAGCTTTACAACCCGAAGGCCTTCTTCGCTCACGCGGCGTTGCTCCGTCAGGCTTGCGCCCATTGCGGAAGATTCCCTACTGCTGCCTCCCGTAGGAGTCTGGGCCGTGTCTCAGTCCCAGTGTGGCCGGTCACCCTCTCAGGTCGGCTACGCATCGTCGCCTTGGTGGGCCGTTACCCCGCCAACTAGCTAATGCGCCGCGGGCTCCTCTCTCAGCGGCCCATCCGGGCCTTTCCCCGCAAGAAGATGCCTCCTCGCGGGCGTATCCGGCATTAGCGCCCGTTTCCGGGCGTTATTCCGGTCTGAAAGGCAGATTACCCACGTGTTCCTCACCCGTCCGCCGCTGACCTCAAAAGAGGTCCGCTCGACTTGCATGTATTAGGCACGCCGCCAGCGTTCGTCCTGAGCCAGGATCAAACTCTCAATCCAAGTGCTTTATCCTGACCGTTCGGTCACAAGGACTTACGGGCTTGGTGGTCTCGTGTGTTTAGTTTTCAAGGAGCGATTCCCGCGCCACCGCGCGGATTTCCTGCCGCCTCGCGGGCGGCGAGAATGATACTATCACCGCCTCCCCCTCTGTGTCAAGGGGGATGTCCATTCAAACGATGCCCAAGGGCTCCTCGATTCATACTCACGATCCCGTCCGATTGGACTTCAGCCCTCACGTCGACGCTCGACGGATCGTACGGTATCACAGCCTCGGCAGGCGCCGTCATCGGGATACAGCCTTATCTCTTGCGCCTGCTGGGGCTTTGTCATAAAGCCGGGTTCACCACACATCGATCCCCGAAAAATCCCCGGCCGCAAAGGCTCGCAGCCATTCGCGATCTCGCTCAGTCAACTGAGCATTTTGGAGAAGATCCGGACGATATTTCCACGTGCGATATAACGCATGCTTCCTCCGCCAGACCTCGATCTTCTGGTGGTGCCCGGACAACAGCGTCTCCGGAACGCGCATGCCGCGAAATTCAGCGGGCCGCGTGAACTGCGGATACTCGAGCAAGCCCGACGTGTGGGACTCCTCCTCGGCCGAAGCCGCATTCCCAAGAACGCCCGGAAGCAGCCGCGCTACGGCGTCGATGACCGCCATGGCGGCGATCTCGCCGCCCGTCAGCACAAAGTCTCCCAACGACAATTCCTCGGTGGCGAGCCCTTGCCGGACGCGATCGTCGAAGCCCTCATAGTGTCCGCACAGCATGACGAGTCGTTGGCTCTTCGCGTATTCCTCCGCGACAGCCTGCGTAAAACGCCGCCCCGACGGGCTAAGCAAGATGATGCGCTCCTCCGGCGGGCTGCCCGGACCCACACGCGCCCGCAGATCGTCCATGGCCGCAAAGATGGGATCGGGCTTCAACAACATGCCGGCTCCCCCACCGTAAGGCGCATCGTCTACCGTTCGATGGCGATCCGTCGCGTATTCGCGAAAATCGACGAGTTCCACGCGCAGCGCTCCCGCTTCCTGGGCGCGTTTCAACATGCTCTCGCCGAGCACGCCCGTGAACATGCCGGGAAAGAGCGTCATGACCACAACATGGAGCGGCACGTCACTCGTCCTCCTCGCCATCCCGAAGGCCCGGCAGAAGATGGACCGTCATGCGGCGCGCTTCCAGGTCTACCGACAAGATGACGTCCCGTATCGCTGGAAGCAATAGGTCTGGCTGCCCCGGCTTTCGCACGACGTACACATCGTTGGCGCCGGGGGTCCAGACTTCGGCCAGCACGCCGAGCGGCTCGCCCTCGTCTGAAACCACCTCGAGGCCAACCAGTTGATGATAGTAATACGCCCCCTCGGGGAGCGGGTGAAGCATGTCCTCCGGGACGCACAGCTCATAGCCGCGCCACGATTCGACGTCCGAGATCGCGTGATAGCCCTTGAATCCGACAATCCATAGATTTTGGTGTTGCCGGCCGCTTCGCACTTCGAGTTCAGCTATCGGTTCCGAACCCGGCGGGCGCAGCCACAGCCGAGATCCCGGGGAAAATCGCTCCTCAGGGAAGTCCGTCCGCGGATACACGCGCACTTCGCCGCGAAGCCCATGCGGCTTGGTGACCACACCCACGGTGTAGTACGCGGTCACCCTTCGATCCGCTGCCCATTTTGGCGGAGTTCGACGACAATCCCGTCTTTTACGATAATCTCCGCCCCGAGCAACACCTTCGTCCAATCGTCGCCCGGCTTGACATCGACTACCGTTTCAACCGTCATATTTTGAATTTCCGTGCCGAGCTCCAGCTGCTGAATCTGCTGCATCTGCCGGAACAACTCTTCTCGCCGCTGCTCTCGCACCCGGCGCTCGTTCTCCAGCTGTTGGCGAACCTGCTGGGCGATCTCGCCTCCCTGGGCCATCGCCTGTTCGATCGCGATCTTCCCCTGCTGCTCCAGTTGGTCAAGTTCGTTCTGAATTTGGTCAATTTGCCGACGATGTTCGGCGATAATCTGCTGCTTCGCTGTTTCAGTCAAGATGAACTTGACGGCTACCGGCTGTCGAATTTTCATTGCGATCTCCCCGCATCCTCGTTGAAACTGCTTTCTTGCGATCCGATGAGGACGTGGACGCGCCGTCCCTGACGATGTGCCGCCGCGCCCACCACGCTCCGCACAGCGTTGGCTATCCGACCCTGCCGCCCGATGACGCGGCCCACGTCGTCGGGGTGCACCGTGACCCGATACGTGGTCACGTCGCCCTCCTGGCGAGCCTCCACGCGCACCTCGTCCGGGCGCGTGACCAATGACCGGAACAAGAACTCTACCAAATCCTGCACGGACCGATCACTCCGAAGGGCGGCACTCGGCCGCCCGCAGATTACTTCTTCTGGAATTTCTCCTCATGAAATTTTTTCAGGATGCCCTGGAGGTGGAACAGATAGCGGACGCGATCGGACGGCTGCGCCCCCGTGCGGAGCCAATGAAGCGCGCGCTCCTCATCGATCCGAATTTCCGCCGGATCCGTTAACGGGTTGTATGTTCCGATTTCTTCCACAAAACGCCCGTCGCGCGGTGAACGGGCCTCAGCCACCACGACACGATAAAAAGGGCGCTTCTTCGCACCCATCCTCTTCAAACGAATCCTCAACGCCATGAAAACATCGACCTCCTAAATCCATTTCACTTCTTCTTTTTCTTGCGATGCACGCGTTCACGCGGCGGCCCGCCCTCGGCGCCACCGAGTGCAGGGAACCCACCCCCGGTGAGTCCAGGGACGCCTCCCATCGCCCGAAGCGCGTTCATCGCCTGGCGGCGACCCACGCGTTTCCCACCACCTGTCAGATGCTTCATCATCTCACGAACCTGCTCGAACTGATTGATCAACTGGTTCACGTCGCGCACCGTCGTACCGCTGCCGTTGGCGATCCGGCGCCGGCGGCTCGCGTTCAAAATGCCGGGATCTCGGCGCTCCTCGGGTGTCATCGACGAGATGATGGCTTCCAGTCGGCGAAAGCGCCGATCGTTCAGATCGAGATTTTCCAGCCCCTTGACCCGATTCATCCCCGGCAGCATCTTGAGGATCTGATCGAGCGGTCCAAGATTGCGAACCTGGCGGAACATCTCCTGAAAGTCGTCGAGCGTGAAGTTCGCGGATCGCATCCGCGCCTCCATCTCTTTCGCCTTTTCGAGGTCGATTCGTTCCTGTGCCCGCTCGATCAAGCTCAGGACGTCGCCCATTCCCAAAATGCGCGACGCCATGCGCTCCGGATGGAACGGCTCCAGAGGCTCGATCTTCTCGCCCATGCCGACAAACTTGATGGGACAGCCTGTGGCCGCGCGAACGGTCAACGCGGCGCCACCGCGCGCGTCGCCGTCGAGCTTGGTGAGGATGACGCCGGTGACCTCCAGCCGCTGATGGAACGCCTCCGCGACGTGCACCGCGTCCTGCCCCGTCATCGCGTCGACCACCAGAAGGATCTCATGGGGTTCGAGGACCTTCTTCATCGCCTCGAGTTCGCCCATGAGCGCGTCATCGATGTGCAGACGCCCCGCGGTGTCCACGATGACCACGTCAGCACCACGCCGCTCCGCGTCGCGCAAGGCGGCCTGCGCGATCTCGACCGCACCCGCCCCATCGAAGGAAAAGACAGGAACATCGATCTGCTCGCCCAACACCTTCAACTGGTCGACCGCCGCAGGGCGATAGACGTCGGCGGCCACGAGCAGCGGCCGGTGGCTCTGCTGGCGGAAAGCGAGCGCGAGTTTTGCAGCTGTGGTCGTCTTGCCGGCGCCCTGGAGGCCAACAAGCATCACAATGGTGGGAGGCTTCGATGCCATGCGGATGCGAGCCTGCGATCCGCCCATGAGTTCCGTCAATTCCTCATAGACGATCTTCACGACTTGCTGGCCGGGCGTCAGGCTCTTCAGCACGTCCTGCCCCACCGCGCGAGCACGCACGCGGTCGACGAAATCCCGCACGACCTTGACGTTCACGTCCGCAGCGAGGAGCGCGCGGCGAATTTCGCGCATCGCCTCGTCGACGTCAGCCTCGGTCAAGCGGCCCCGACCGCGCAGACGCTGAAAGACCGCCTGCAGGTTATTCGACAGGCTTTCGAACATCCGCATCACCTCCCAACAGAATCGAAACCGTGGCCCCCATGGCGCGCATCGCATCGTCCATGCGACGCCTCACTTCTTCGGGAACGTACGCCGCCGCCTCGCTCCACGCAGACACCATCTGCTCCCACGCCTTCCGCTCGGCCCGCGCGAGTTCCCGGAGGTGAAGCGCCGCTTCGTACGACTCGAGTTGATCTTCGACGCGGCGAAGCTGATCGTGAACCGCCTGCCGGCTGATGGATAAGATCTCGGCGATCTCGCCGAGAGACATATCCTCGAAGTGGTAAAGTTCCACAATCTGCCGCTGACGCTCCGTGAGAAGCGGCTCGTAAAAGGCGTACAGATCGCCCACGCGCGTGACGTCTCTCATACTATCCGGGTTTTCAGTCACTGTCAAGCAAATCTCCTTTACACCCGTGTCTCAGGGCGGCAGATCGCTTCCGCGAACATCCGTGGATCGAAAGGCTGAAGATCGTCCATGCCTTCCCCGAGCCCGATCCACTTGACCGGGATCCCTTCCTCCCGGACGATGGGGAACACGATGCCGCCCTTGGCCGTGCCGTCGAGCTTGGTCACCACAATGCCGGTGACCTGTACGACCTCCTTGAACACGCGCGCCTGCACGAGGCCGTTCTGGCCGGTGGTTCCGTCAATCACCAGAAGCACTTCGTGTGGGGCGCCCGAGAGTTCGCGTTCCGCGACCTTGCGGATCTTGGCAAGCTCGTTCATCAGGTGCGCCTTGTTCTGCAGCCGCCCTGCCGTATCGCACAGGACGAAATCGCATCGCCGGGCCTTCGCCGCCTGAATGGCGTCATACACCACAGCGGCGGGATCCGAACCCTGCGCATGGCGCACGACGTCAACGCCGACGCGCTCACCCCACACCATCAACTGCTCGATGGCCGCAGCCCGGAAGGTGTCGGCGGCCGCGAGGATGACGCGTTTGCCCTGGCTCTTGTACGCATGCGCGAGCTTGCCAATCGTCGTCGTCTTCCCGGCGCCGTTGACGCCCACCACGAGCACCACCGTTGGGCCGTCCGGGTTCTCCGCCATCTCTGCGGGCGGACCTAAAAACTCCACCATGACGTCGACCATGACGTCGGGCAGGTCTTCCGCCCGCTCGATGCGCCGCCTGCGCGCCTCGCGCCGGATGGCCTCCACCAACTCCACGGCGGTATCCACGCCGACGTCAGACAGGATGAGCGTCTCCTCCATCTCCTCGAATACGGAATCATCCAACCTTCGGCCGCGGAACACCGACAAGAGCCTGTCGGCCATCGCCGCGCGCGACTTCTCAAGTCCCTTTCGAAATCGATCGAACAGCCCCAAGGACTTATCTCCCTTCGCAAAGACTCATCCGCCTACGCCGTTTCATAGTCGATCTCGTCGCTTAAACGCACGCTCACCAGCGACGACACCCCGCGTTCGGGCATGGTCACGCCGTACAGCGCGTCCGCCTCCTCCATCGTACCGCGCCTATGCGTGATGACGATGAACTGCGTGTCGGCGGCGAGCAGGCGAAGCTCGTGCGCGAAGCGAGCCACGTTCGCCTCGTCGAGCGCCGCCTCGACCTCGTCCAAGACACAGAACGGAACCGGTCGCACGCGCAGGATGGCAAACAGCAGAGCCATGGCGGTCAGCGCGCGCTCGCCGCCCGACAGGAGATTTAGGTTCTGCAGTTTCTTTCCAGGAGGCTTCGCCACCACTTCGATTCCCGTGGTCAGGGGATCCTCCGGATTGGTCAGCACGAGATCCGCCTCGCCTCCTTGAAACAGGCTGTGAAACGCCTTGCCAAATTCCGCGCGGATCTGCTGAAACGTCTCCATGAACCGCTCTGCCATTTCGTGATCGATCTCGTCGATCAGCTGCTCGAGCTGCTCTCGAGCTGCGACGAGATCGTCCCGCTGTTCCGTGAGGAAGCGGACCCGTTCCGACAGCCGCTCATGCTCCTCGATGGCGCCGAGGTTCACGTCGCCGAGCGAAGCGCGCTCCCGCCGGAGCGACTCGAGCCGCCGTTCCGTCTCGGCCACAGTGCCCTGAAGAGGATAGCGCTCCTTCGCCCACTCGTAGGTCATGCCGAATTGCTCGCCCATCTTCGCGAGCGCGTGGGAGAGATCGGCATCCGCGCGCTCCACGGCGACAAGCGCGCGCTGCAGAGCGGCCTCCTGCTCCTCGGCGATTCGCCGCTTGCGCCGCACCTCGTCCTCGAGCTCGCGAGCTTCGGCCTCCAGTTCCTGTCGCGCTTGACGGGCCGCGGCCAGCGCCTGTTCGAGCGCATCCAGTTCCTCCGCCAGGCGCAAGGCCCCGGCGCGCTCCGATTCGCGCACTGCGGCAAGGCGCGCAGCCTCCGCATCATCGCGTGCCTGCTCCTGGCGCATCTCCACATAGGCGCGCTCGAGCCGGTCCTTTCGCTCGCGCAACTCGCTCATACGCTGCGCCAGATTCTCCCGCTCCTGCTCGAGCGTCGCCACCTCAATCCGAAGCCCCGTGAGCCGTTCCTTCGCCTCCGCGAGCTCCGATTCCAGGGCTGCAAGGCGATCTCGGCGGTCCGCGATGGCGGCCGTGATCCGGGCCACCTCGGCCTCCGCTTCCGCCAGCAAGTCCCGGACCTCCGCTTGACGCCGTTCGATCTGTGAGCGATCCGCGGCCAGCGTCTCTCGTTCCCAGTCGAGGGCTTCCATGCGCTCAGTCAACGTCTTGAGCTGAAAGTCCGACTGCCGGTCCTCGTCGTCGAATTGCTTCAGACGACCCAAGCGCACCGCCCGCTCCGCCTCGAGGCGATCCCGTTCGCGCCCGAGTTCGACGACGCGCGCCCGAAGCTCCTTTTGGCGAGCGCTCAGGCGCGCTCGCTCCGCCTCGAGCGCCTTGAGCTTCCCTTCCAAATCCTCGCGCTCGCGTTGGCGGCCGAGCAGTCCCGGCCCCTTGCGATTCACGTGCCCCCCGGTCATGAGGCCGCCCGGCGCGATGACATCGCCTTCCAGCGTCACCACGCGAAAGCGGTGGTTCAACGTCCGCGCGATGCGGCTCGCGCGCTCCAGATCCTGGGCGATGACCACGTTTCCAAGCAGGTGTTCAATGGCGTGGCGGAAGCGCTCCTCGAACGAGACGAGATCGCTCGCGAGCCCAAGGAAACCGGGCTCTTTCGCCGCGCGCGACACGAGCCCTTCCTCCATGCGACGCGACCGAACGACGTCAAGCGGGATGAACGTCGCCCGACCGCCCTGGCGCGCCTTCAATAGGCGAATCGCATCCATCGCGTCCTGCTCCGTCTCGACGACCACGTTCTGCAGCGCGCCGCCCAAAGCTGTCTCCACGGCCAGCTCGTACGTCCGATCCACGCGAATCAGCTCGGCGACGGAGCCGCACACCCCCTTGAGCGCCCCGCGCCTGGCTTGCTGAAGCACCATGCGCACACCGTGCGCGTATCCGTCGTAACCCGCCTCGAGATCGCGCAGCAGTTCCAGGCGGCTTGACAGTCCTTGCACATCCGCCTGCAGGCGATGCCACGCGGATACGGCCTGCGCCTCCTCAGCCGCCGCCCGTTCACGCTCGGCCTCCAATGCGGCCAATTGCCGCTCGAGTTCCTCCAGCTCGCGCCGCGTCTGCTCCACCCGCTCCGCACGTGCTTGTTTTTCGGCCTCGATGCGGTCCCGCTCCGCTCGAATGCGCGCCGCTTCTTCCTCAAACCGCTCGTGCCGCGTCGCGCCCGCCTGAAGCTTCTCCTCGAGCGTCTTCCACTCGTTGCGAAGCATGGCCGCGCGGTGATTCGCATCGATCAGTTCCCCGCTCAGGCGGTCGATCTCGTCCGCCAGCTCGAACCTCCTGGCGTCGTCTGCCCGCTGGCGCGCGTCCGCGAGCAGGTGTTGTCTCTCCCCGAGCGCCGCGGCGGCCTCGGCCTCGGCCCGCGCAACCGCCTCCATGGCGGCGTCGAGTTCGGCGAGATCGCGCGCCAGCTCCTCCCTGCGCCGCCGCCTGTCTTCCGCTCGCTGCGCGAGAGCTGCGAGTCGCTCCTCCGCCAGCGCGAGCGACCCTTCTGCCTTTTGCCGGGCCTCGACCACCTCGACGTACTGCTGCTGCAGCGACTCGAGCCGCGCCGTGGCCTCGGCAAGCGCCTGCCGCCGCGCCTCCCACGCCTCCTCGCCTTGCCGCATGCGCGCCTGGGCCTCGTTACGCGCAGCCTCCTCGCGAGCCACCTGGTTCTTCAACTGCACGTACCGCTCGTGCAGCCGGTCGATCTCGACGACGAGCAGGGCAATCTCCATCTCCTCGATTTCGTCCGACAACGCTTGATATCGCTCTGCAATCCGCCGCGCCTCCGCGAGCGGACCAAGCTGAGCCTCGAGTTCCGCGAGGATGTCGTCGACCCGCACCAGATTCGCCGCCGTCTCTTCCAACTTTCGCTCCGCCTCTTTGCGACGGTGCTTGAACTTCACGATCCCGGCCGCGTCCTCGAACGGCCCCCGCCGATCCTCCGGCCGCGTGGACAACATTTCCTCAATTTTGCCTTGCCCGATGATGGAATACGCCTCGCGCCCGAGTCCGGTGTCCATGAATAGCTCGTGGATGTCCTTCAGCCGACAAGGCTGGCGATTGATCCAATATTCGCTCTCGCCCGAGCGGAACGCGCGCCGGGTGATGGTCACCTCCTCGAACGTCACCGGCAGGTGATGGTCCGTGTTGTCAAGCGTGATGGACACTTCACAGAAGTTCGTCGCCTTGCGCAGCTCGCTGCCCGCGAAGATCACGTCCTCCATCTTGCTGCCGCGAAGGTTTCGTACGCTCTGCTCACCCAAGACCCAGCGGAGCGCATCGGCGATGTTGCTCTTGCCGCTGCCGTTCGGGCCCACGATGGCCGTGATGCCGGGAGAAAGGATCATCTGGGTCTTGTCGGCAAACGACTTGAACCCGAGGATATCAATCTGTTTGAGATACACCGTTGACACGCTCCTCCGAGCGTTCTTCGGAGAGCGAGGCCAGGGCCATCGCCGCCGCCTGCTGCTCCGCCTCCTTCTTGGAACGGCCGATTCCGACGCCGCGAACTTCGCCGCCCAGTTCCACCTGAACGACGAATTCGCGCGCATGCGCGGGTCCGCGCTCTTCCACGATGACGTACCGAACAGGTGTCTGGTGGCGCTGCTGCACAAGTTCCTGCAGCGCGGTCTTGTAGTCCAGACCAGCGGACACGTCGGGGAGATACGGCACCATGTGCGCGTGGACGAACTGGCGAACGGCCTCCAGACCCTGATCGAGGTACAGTGCCCCGAGGAACGCTTCGAACACGTCGGCCAGGAGAGCTGGGCGAGATCGTCCGCCGCTGCGCTCTTCGCCCCGGCCGAGGCGAATGTACTGATCAAACGACAGCCGCTTCGCGAAGCGGACCAGCGACGCCTCGCAGACGATGGCGGCGCGCATGCGCGTGAGCTCGCCCTCGGGCATCTTGGGGTACGTGCGGTATAAAAAGTCGCTCACGACAAGCTCCAAGACGGCGTCACCCAAAAACTCGAGGCGCTCGTTGTCCTCCACGTGCAGCTTTCGATGCTCATTGCGGTACGAGGCGTGCGTGAAGGCCTGCTTGAGCAGGTTGATATCGTGGAACTGAAGATTGAGCAACCCTTGGAGTTCAAGCCACTTGTTCTGCAATCCTTTCCTCTCCCCCTTGGGGGCTTTGAGGCGCCGTCTCGCGCCGGAGGCGGTCCCTCAAAGCCCTCATGGTAAAAAGCCCCCGGACAGGCCAGGGGCTTCTCTCTCTTGCGGACTCAGGACACGTACTTGCGGAAGACCAAGCACGCGTTGTGTCCGCCGAACCCGAACGAGTTCGAGAGCACCACGTTGACGTCGGCCCGTCGGGCCTCATTGGGAACGTAGTCGAGATCGCAGTCCGGATCCGGCGTCTCATAGTTGATGGTCGGCGGAATGACGCCGTCGACTAGCGTCATCACGCACGCCACAGCTTCCACGCCGCCCGCCGCGCCGAGCAGATGACCTGTCATCGATTTAATCGAGCTCATCGCGAGCTTGTAGGCGTGTTCGCCAAACAAGCGCTTCACTGCGTACGTCTCGATGCGGTCGTTGTAGTCGGTGCTCGTCCCGTGCGCGTTGATGTAGTCGACGTCCGTCGGCGCAAGGCCGGCGTCCTCGAGCGCCGCCTTCATCGCCCGATACGCGCCGTCGCCCTCCGGGTCCGGGGCCGTCACGTGGTACGCATCGCCGGACATCCCGTAGCCGCAGATTTCGGCCAAAATCGTGGCGCCGCGCGCCAAGGCGTGATCCAGCGCCTCGAGAACGAGGATGCCAGCGCCTTCGCCCATCACGAAGCCATCGCGATCTTTGTCGAACGGCCGACTGGCGCGCTGCGGTTCATCGTTGCGCGTGGACAAGGCCTTCATGTTGCAAAAGCCGGCCAGCGCAAGATCGACCACCGCGGCCTCAGCGCCGCCCGCAATCATCACATCGGCCGCACCGCGCTGGATGATCTTAAACGCATCGCCGATCGCGTGCGATCCGGTCGCACACGCGGATACGGGGGAGCTGTTCGGGCCACGCACGCCAAATTCGATCGAGACTTGTCCAGAAGCCATATCGCTGATCATCATCGGCACTAGGAACGGGCTCACGCGCTTCGGCCCGCGCTCGATGAGCGTCCGGTAGTTCGACAGCGTCGTGCTGATGCCGCCGATGCCGGAACCGATGTACACGCCAATGCGATCCCGGTTTTCATCCGTAATCTCGAGCTTGGACTGAAGGACGGCCTCGTACGCCGCATATAAGGCGTACTGCGTGAACAGGTCCATATGCCGAAGTTCCTTCTTGTCGATATAGCGCTCTGGGTCAAAGTCGTTCACCAAGCCGGCGATTTTACAGGGGTATTCGGAGGTGTCGAACCGATCGATCTCGCGAACGCCCGACCTGCCCGAAAGCAAGCTGTCCCAAAACGCAGGGACGCTGTTTCCGACTGGCGAGACGACCCCAAGCCCCGTCACCACCACGCGTCGTGCCATGGATTCACCCCCCTACATAGCATAAAGCCCCGGCTCGCGCACGGGGACTATGCTACCCAGATTTCGCACATCATCCCTGGTGCTGCTCGATGTATGTAACCACATCGCCGACCGTGCTGATTTTTTCAGCATCCTCATCGGAGATCTCCATATCGAATTCGTCTTCCAGCTCCATGATGAGTTCGACGATATCCAGCGAGTCCGCACCGAGATCGTCCTTGAACGTCGCGTCCAAAGTGACCTTATCCTCATCGACATTCAGTCGATCGACAATGATCTTCTTCACGCGTTCAAACACGTCGTTTGCCATCGTCTCACCTCCTTTTGCAGTATACTACATGGCCATGCCGCCGTCGACAGCGACCACTTGACCCGTGATGTAACGCGCTTTCTCCGACGTCAGGAAGGCGACCGCGTACGCGACCTCCTCCGCCTGCCCCGTCCGCCCGAGCGGGATGTGCGCTAAGAGCTCCCGCATCCGGTCCTCGCCCAGATCTCGCGTCATATCCGTGTCGATGTACCCTGGGGCGACGGCATTGACCGTGATGTTGCGAGGCGCGAGCTCTTTTGCGGTGGCCTTCGTCAGACCGACGAGCCCCGCCTTGGCCGCCGCATAGTTCGCTTGGCCGGCGTTGCCCATGAGCCCCACCACGGAGGTGATGTTCACGATGGCCCCCCATCTCGCCTTCATCATCGGCCGCGCAACCTCGCGAATCAAATAAAACGCGCCGCGGAGGTTCGTGTCAAGGACCTGGTTGAAATCGTCGTCGCTCATGCGCACTAAGAGTCCGTCGCGCGTGATGCCGGCGTTGTTGACCAGAATGTCGATCCGGCCCATCGCGGCCAATCCGTCCGCCACGAGCCGCTTTGCCTCCTCGGGCTTCGAGACGTCCGCCTGGATGGCAACAGCGCGGCGCCCCATCTCCTCGATGGCGCGAACCACCTCCGCCGCAAGGTCCCCGCCGCTGCGATAATTCACGATCACGTCGCGCCCCTCCGCCGCGAGTTCGAGCGCAATGGCGCGCCCGATGCCGCGCGAAGCGCCCGTCACAAGCGCCACTCGAGCGTCACTCACTGCCTTCACCCCCGCGCGTCAGCATCGCGCACACCTCATCCAACGTCGCAGGATCTTCGGCGTGAGCCGTCTCAAGCGACTTGTCGATTTTGCGCACCAGCCCGCTTAGCACCGTCCCGGGCCCCAATTCTACGACACAGTCCACTCCCAGCCGCTTCATCGACAGGACGCAGTCCACAAACCGTACCGGCATGACCAGTTGTTTCTTCAGCGCGTCGCGCACATCCGAGGCCATTCGACGGGGATGCCCGTCGATGTTCGCCACCACCGGCGTCTCTGCGTCCGCAAACTCCGTGTCATCCAGAAGCTGCCCCAATCGCTCTGCGGCCGGCTGCATCAGGCTCGAATGAAACGGCCCACTGACGTTGAGGGGCATCACCCGGCGAGCTCCCGCCTCCTTTGCCAAAAGAGAAGCGCGTTCCACCGCGGCCTTAGCTCCGGAAATGACAATCTGTCCTGGGCAATTCACGTTCGCTAACTCGACTGTCTCGCCCGTTTCCTCGCTCGCGCGCTTACACACCTCGCGAAGCGGCTCCTCGTCGAGCCCCAGGACAGCTGCCATGGTGCCCCGCCCCGCCGGATACGCCTCGTCCATCAGCTTTCCGCGCTCATACACGAGCTTGACTGCATCCGTGAACGAAATGCTCTTGGCCGCGACAAGCGCCGAGTATTCGCCCAGGCTGTGACCGGCCACGGCGAGCGGCTGAATATCGACGCGATCCACCAGCGCGCGCCACACGGCCACACTGACCGTCAGAAGGGCGGGCTGCGTGTAGTAGGTGAGGCGAAGCGTCTCATCCGGGCCGTTCAAAATGATGTCCGACAGTTTCATCCCTAGCGAGTCGTCGGCCTCCTCGAGAAGCGCGCGCGCCACAGGGTACTCGTCAAAGATGGCGCGCCCCATGCCGACGTACTGGGCGCCTTGTCCTGGAAACACGAATGCGACGTTCATGTTCGACCCTCTCCGAGTTCGGAATTGGGCACGGACACGTGCCGTTCACCCATGGCCACCGTCAGCTTGTGTAACAGATCATTCGCGATGAACTTTCGGGCCTGGGTGATGGCCATGAACCACGCCCGCGCGTTGCTGCTGCCGTGGGCTTTGAAACAACCGCCGTTCACCCCGAGGAACGGCGCGCCGCCATGTTCAGCCCAGTCGTACCGAGCTCGCATTTGACGCAGCCGCTTCCCCACGAGCAGCGCCGCGAGTCTGCCGCTCATGGTCTTCGTCAGGACGGTGCGGATGTCGGAAAACAGGCCGAGACCAATGCCCTCCGCTAACTTCAGCACGACGTTTCCGACAAACCCGTCGCAGACCACGACGTCCGCGCAGCCCGCCATCATTTCGCGCGCTTCGATGTTGCCAATAAAGTTCAACGGTGACTGGGATAAAAGCGCGAACGCTTGCTTCACCACCGCGTTGCCCTTCGAGTCCTCCGTGCCCACGTTCAAGAGCGCGATGCGAGGCTTCTCGATGTCCAAAACGTGACGCACGTAAGCATCCGCCATGTACGCGTAGCTCAGCAAGTTTTCCGCGGAAGCGTCCATCGTCGCGCCTGCGTCGAGCAACAAGACGCCTCGCCCGTCGAACGTCGGCAAGATGGGAGCGAGCGCCGGCCGCTCCACGCCGGGTAAACGCCCGATGATCAGCGTTCCGGCCGCCATGATGGCCCCCGTGTTGCCCGCGGAAACCATCACGTCCGCTTCCCGGTTCGCCACCATCGTGGCAGCCATCACGAGCGACGAATTGGGCTTTCGCCGTACAGCCCTGACGGGTTCTTCATCCCCCGCAATCACCACATCGGTGTGGCGCACCTCGACATTGTCGGGCAGCCTCGCCCCTCCCAACTCCCGAATCCGCGCCTCATCGCCGATCACGACGAATTTCGTGTCGGTGTACTGAGTCGCAGCCTGGCACAGCGCTTCCATCGGGGCCTCCGGGGCGTAGTCGCCGCCCATCGCGTCCACGGCCATCGTGATCACTCGGTTTCCCCCTCGTTCATCGACTGCACCCCTGCGTGGGAAGGATCTTTGTACACCCAAATCACACCTTCCACCACGGTATCGTGGTCGACGTGGCTCACCGCCCGACAGCGCACGATCCCGCCGTGTTCTCCGATCACGTCCACTCTTGCTCGCACCGTCTCCCCCAGACGCACGGGGCGCAGAAACCGCAGTTCCGTCTTGGCCGTCACTGCGAAGTCCGCATCCATCACCGCGACAGCGAGGGAATTGATTTGCGCGAAGAGGACGTGGCCGCGCACGATCTGGGTGCGCTTGAAGACGTGATTTATTTGAATCGTCAACTCCGATTCGGCGTGACGGTTCAACTCGAGCTTCGTGAGGCGCCCAATCAGATCCTGCTCGTCGAGCGAACGCACCTGGTCCTGCCGATCCGAGGCCATCCGCCGAATGCGCTCGCGAACCTCGGGAATGTGGAGCGCGCTGCGATCCAGCCGAATCGTCGCGACGCTCACGCCAAATTGTTCCGCCAACTGCTCATCCGTCGCAAACGGATTCTGTTCCAGGAGTGCCACAAGCGCATACCGGCGCTCCGATTTTTCAGCGCAGATACCCTCTTTCGACCCATCACGTTCCGGTTATCCATGCCTCTGTCACCCGGCGCGACGGCGCCGAGACGAAGATTCCCACCGAGTACACCTCATCATGATACCGAGAATTGGCGCGCCCGTCTATGTTGCAATGCGTCGAATGCGCGCGGCCTCCGTCGGTTGATGCGAAAAGAGGCTGCCCACACCCGCGGTTCCCTGCGCGGTGACGGACAGCCTCTAGACCTTTCGCTCACTTGACCGACAGAACGACTCGCCCTTTGTACGTACCGCAGCTCGTGCACGCATGGTGCGGAAGCTTGTATTCACCACACTGGGGACAGGTGACCAGCGTCGGCTGCTCCAGCTTGAAGTGCGTACGGCGCTTGCGCTTTCTCGTCTTCGACACCCGGTGTTGTTGGACCGCCACAGAACCCACCCCCTTTTCCGCGTACCGCGCACTATCTTACTCCGAACCATGGTCGGAAAGCAAGCCCTTCAGCGCCTCCAGCCTGGGATCGATGGGCCGCACATCACAGCCGCACACCTCTACATTGCGATCACACCCGCACACCGGGCACAGCCCTTGGCACGTTTCCTTGCAGAGCGGACGGTTGTCGATGGCGAGAAAAATGGCCTGCTCCAGCTCCGGCGTGACATCCACCATCTCGTCGCCGACAAATCGCACTTCGTCTTCCGCTTTGTGCTCGTCGGTCGTGTACCGCTCGTGAAAGGGTGTGCTCAAAGGACGCGCAAACTCGGCAAGGCAACGGGCGCACACATAGTGCACTACGGTATCCAGTTCGCCGCGCACGACCACGTAGGGGTGGTGATAGGTCGCGTGCAGGCGGACGTTGACGTCGTCCAGCGATTCGACATCCACCACTTCCCGAGCGATGCGCGGCAGCGATACGATCTCGGCGAGATTGAGCTCGCCCTCTTCTTTCAATCGTTCCACGTCGATGTTCATAGCCATGAGCCCCTTTCTGCCGCGCAAGCCGACGCCGACACTGCTGTTATGACACAAAGGCGCCTGCGCGGTCAATGGCATCCCAGATCCGGTCCAACTGTGCCACCGCCGCCTGATAGCCGAGATCGATGGCTTCAGATGCGCGCTGGAACTGCGCCGTCCCGATATGAGAGACGTCCGGTACGAGCGTGAGGCTTGCGCCCCGGTCGCGCGCGCGAAGTGCTTCGTCCTGCATGAGCTCAAGGCTCTGCATGATCACGTCCATGACAGAGGTGGGGGGCGTGCCTCTCGGCGTCACGCCCACGTCCACGGCGATGACGAGATCGACCCCAAGGTCCCAGCACGCCTGTACAGGCACGCGCTCGAGCACGCCTCCGTCGACGTACACGGCACCGTCCCGCACGACGGGGACAAACACGCCAGGGATGGAGATGCTCGCCCGGACCGCGTCGGCTATGAGGCCAGAGCGGAACACGACCAATTGGCGCTGGATGAGATCGGTCGCCACGATGGCGAGCGGGATGGCGGTATCGGCAAACGTCCCCTGGCGGGTCATGGTCGCCACCACGGCGCGCACCTTTTCCCCTTGGATGAAGCCCATCTTGGGAACGGTGAAATCCAGCCAGTGACGCCGCCTCAAGTTGACGGCGAGAGCGCGCATCACGCGCGGCGACACTCCCATCGCGTACACACCCGCCACCAGCGCTCCCATGCTCGAGCCGGCGATGGCGTGCACGGGAACACCGTGCTCCGCGAAAGCCAACAGCACGCCGATATGCGCGAAGCCCTTGGCACCGCCGGAGCCGAGGGCCACCCCGACCTTGACCTTCTCGCGCGCCCGATGTCCATCAGACATGGCGTTGCTCTCGCCCTTCCGCGCGCGCGGTAAGTGCCGCGGCTACTCGCGGCGTCACAAATCGCGACACATCGCCCCCGTGCATGGCCACGTCCTTGACGAGCGACGAACTGACGAACGACCATTCGGGCGAAGTCGGGATGAAGAGCGTGACGAGATCGGCGTACAGCGCCCGGTTCATTTGCGCCATGGCCATCTCGTTCTGCAGGTCGACGTGATTGCGTACGCCGCGCACGACGCACGCAATTCCAGACGAGCGGCAGTAGTCCACGAGAAGCCCGGTGAACGCGTCGACGCGCACGTGGGGATAGGGGCGAACGGCCTCCCGAATCATGTCGAGCCGCTCGTCGAGATCGAACCAGGGGCGCTTCGAAGGATTGTGTAAGACCGCGACCACGAGTTCGTCGAACAGCGGCGCGACTTGCTCGATCACGTCCACGTGCCCGAGCGTGATGGGATCAAACGTTCCAGGATACACGGCTTTGCGCATGAAGACCCCTCCTATATCTCTACGCCAGATCGGCCCTTGTAAATCCGAACCGCGATGTCGCCGTATTGGCGCGACTTCTGCAGCACAAAGTCGCCCACCTGCTCAGGCAGGTCGAGCGAGGCGGGCGCCTCGCACACGACGGCCCCGGAAACGCGGGCGGCCGGAAGCGCGAGAAGCACCGGAATCCACAGGTCGGCGTGATACGGCGGATCCACGAACACGTACGTGGCGACGTCCCCAGACGATTCAAAGCGCCGCAGGGCGCGCGCCCAGTCCAGCACCCAAACCTCTGCCTGAGACGCGGCGCCGACGCGGTCCAGGTTGCGGCGCACGAGCCGAGCCGAACGGGGATCCTTGTCGACAAAGATGGCCCGCGATGCGCCCCGGCTCAGCGCCTCGATGCCAAGAGACCCCGTCCCGGCGAACAGGTCGATGACGAGTCCTTCCAACCGGTGCGGAATAAGATTGAACATCGATTCCTTGACGCGATCCGTCGTGGGTCGGACCGCCTGGCTCCTCGGCGACTCGAGCAAGATGCCGCGCCACCTGCCCGCAATGACCCGCATGCCTGATCTCCTCTCGGGTGGCTGGGCCACCTTTCTCTGCACCAACGTATCACAACGAGGGGCGAGCGCCAACGGGACGTATATCCGTTCCTTCTTTTGGACATTCTGTGAACGACAACGGCGACAGCTGTTGTGGCAACCGAGTGCGAAGAGGCGATCCCCATCCACTCTTCCTCCGGTTTCTCCTCTCCCAGAACGCGTCAGTCGTGCTGACGCAGGGCCTCGCGCAAACCCGGGCGCGGGGCCCGTTTCATTTCCGGACCTGCCCTTGCTCCGCATGCCCAGGTGCGCGTCCGCTATAATCGTCCTAGGCACCTTTTCTGCACGTAGAGCCTTGGAGGACGGAGGAGATGGCGTTGTCACCCAACAACCCCTCGATTCGCCAGCAAGTAGCCCAGCTGGGCCGAGGTCTCTCCGCATCGGCCGCGCTCGCGCAGTGGCTTGCCGCGATTGAACGCGAAAACGGACGGCTGAACGCACTTCTGTGCGTGGCGACCGAGACATGCCGCCAACAGGCGAGTGCCATCGACCAACTGGCGGCGCGATTTCCCGAAGGACTGGGTCCGCTCGCGGGCATCCCCATCAGCGTCAAAGACCTTATCGACACCTCGTTTCTCCCGACGACGTACGGGCATGGCCGGTTCCGAGAACACGTGCCGGAACGCACTGCCGTGTGCGTGGCGAGGCTCCAGCGCGCGCACGCCCTTATCATTGGGAAAGCCCACCTGCATGAATTCGCATTTGGCGTGACCAATGAGAATCCGCACTTCGGGCCTGCGCGCAACCCACGCGACCTGAGTCGGATCACCGGCGGCTCCAGCGGCGGCAGCGCCGCTTCGGTCGCGGGTGGCTTGGCGCAAGCCAGCGTGGGTACCGACACCGGCGGCAGCGTCCGCATTCCGGCCGCGCTGACGGGGTGCGTCGGATTCAAGCCGTCGTACGGCCTCATCCCAACGGACGGCGTGCTCCCGCTCGCCCCAACGCTCGATCACGTCGGTGCACTTGCGAACTCCGTCGAAGATGCGGCCATCGTGACCGCCGTCATGGCAGGCCTCGATCCCGACTCCTGGCTTTCGCCTGCGCCACCAGCCGGGCGCCTACGCGCAGCAGTCGTCCCGGGCTTGGTCAAGCGATTTGCGTCACCCGAGGTGTCCGCGTGGTTTGAGGGGCTCATCCACCTCCTCCAAAGCCGCGGCACCATCGACATCGCGGGGTCCATCGAGCTGGATGCGGACGAGATCGCCCGCCATCAGGCGAACATCCTGGGCGCGGAAGCGTATGCGACGCATCGAGCGTGGCTCGTCGATCACAAAGACGCGTACGGCGAGGACGTCCGGGAGCGCCTGGAAGAGGGCGCGCGCGTGGACACGGCCTCCTACGCGGAGAGTCTGCGCTTTCGAGCCCGTTTCCGGCATTTCATTCGGGACATGTTCGCTCAGTACGACTGCATCCTTCTTCCAGTGACGCCCATTCCGGCGACGCGCATGGGGGAAAACTCGGTGTGGATCCATGGGGAAGAGCGCGCCGTTCGGCCGCTCCTCACGCGATTCACGAATCCGTGGAATTTATCGGGGGCGCCGGCCATCTCGATCCCGGCCGGCCAAGTGTCGGGCTTGCCGATGGGGCTTCAGATTGTGGGAAAACCTGGAGGCGACGCCCGACTCCTTCGCATCGCCCGCCGGATTGAGGCGGACATCGCCTCCCACCTGCCATAAGAAAGGCGCCGTCAGCGGGTGCCAGTGACGGCGCCCGCGACGACGCTGAACGACTGCAAGACTCGCTCGTAGTGACCGAGCAGTTGCTTACTTGGCCCCTCCCAGTCCAGCTGCTCCGCGATGGCCAGGCCCCGCTGCCTGACCGCCTCTCGCCTCGCCTCGTCGCGCATCACGAGATCGACGGTCGCAATAACGGACTCGGTGGAATCGGGATCGAAGATCAACCCGGCTCGGCCGTCCTCCAGGACCTCGCGCGTAGGGGGACTATCCGCCGCCACGATGGGAAGTCCGGCCGCCATCGCCTCAAACAAGACCAGCCCGAGCGTCTCCGTGGTCGACGGAAACAAGAATGCGTCCGCGGCGCGATACGCCTGCGCCAGCTCCTCCCCATGGAGGTATCCGGTGAAGTGGGTCCGCGTCCCGGCGAACACGCGCTCGAGTTCGGGGCGGTGCGGGCCGTCGCCGACGATGGCGAGATGAAGGTCCGGGATGGCGTCCAAGACCGGGCGCATGCGCTCAATGTTCTTTTCGGACGCCAAGCGTCCGACGTACAGCAGGACGCGATCTCCCGGCTTCGCTTCGGGCGCTAGGCGACGGCGCATCTCCTCACTGTACGGAGCGTTTCGGAACAGCTCGACGTCCACGCCGCGCTCCCAGAGTTCCAGATTCTGAAACCCCTGGCGTTCCAGTTCTCGCAGCGTCGCGCGCGACGTGGCGAGATTCAGGTGAGCCCGATTGTGCAGCGTTCGAAAATACCACCACAAGAGAGGTTCGAGAAACTCCAACTTGTAGTGGCGAGCGTAGGCCGGTACGTTGGTGTGATACGACGCCACCAGCGGCAGATGAGACTTCCACGCGTAGTAGATGCCTCCGATGCCGAGGAATGCCGGATTCACCACGTGAATGAGGTCTGGCCGAAACGCCCGCAAATGCTTACCGATGCGCGGCAGCGGCAGGGAATACCGCTTTTCCGGATACAGGATAAACGGCATCGCAGGGATCCCGACGATGGTTGCGGAAGCGTAGGTCTCCGGCGATCCTGACGGGGCGAATAACAGCACCTCGTGGCCCTCTCGCTCCAGATATTTCAGCGTGGCACAGAGCCTCGTGACGATCCCGTCGGTCGACGGCAGAAACGTCTCCGTAAACATCGCGATCCTCATGCTCACCGTTACCTCCAGGTCACTTTCGGGCGGATCACGTCAAAATCGACGCGATGGCGATAGCGCTCGGCGGTCTGAATGAGCTCGCGAATGAGCTCGTCCGAGAGATAGTGCGGCTTCAGGCCGAGGTCGAGCAGCTTCGTGTGGACAGCGTTGTAGTAATGCTCCTCCTTCTCGACGCGCGGATTCGGCAGATGCTCGATCTCCGCATCGAGGCCCATCTCGCGGGCCACCTTCTGCACGCGCTCGGCCAGTTGGAGGACGGAGAACTGCTCCGTGAACTGGTTGAAGACGCGGAATTCACCGCGATCCGCAGGATGAAGCGCCGCGAGCTCAATGCACTGCAGTGTGTCCCGAATGTCCAGGAACGCGCGCGTCTGTCCGCCTTTCCCGTAGACCGTAAGCGGATGACCGACCGCAGCCTGCACGCAGAACCGGTTGAGCGCGGTCCCAAACACGCCGTCGTAGTCGACGCGGTTGTACAGCCTTTCGTCGCGGCGCGTCTCGTCCGTCCAGAGTCCGTACACGACGCCCTGGTTGAGGTCCGTGGCGCGAATGCCCCACGCCTTGCAGGTAAACATGATGTTGTGGCTGTCGTGTACCTTCGAAAGGTGATAGAACGAGAAGGGCTGCTTCGGATAGGGCAGGACGTCCTCGCGCCCCTTGTGCTGAATCCGAATGTATCCCTCTTCGATGTCGATGTTGGGGGTTCCGTACTCGCCCATTGTACCCAATTTGATGAGGTGGCAGTCGGGTACCGTCTCTTTGATGGCAAAGAGGACGTTGAGCGTGCCCACCACGTTGTTCACCTGCGTGAACACGGCGTGGTCGCGGTCAATCATCGAGTACGGAGCCGAGCGCTGCTCGGCAAAGTGGACAAACGCCTCCGGCTCGAAGTCCTCGAAGACGTGGCGAACAAACTCGTAATCTTGCAGGTCGCCATAATACAGCTTGATGTCTTTGCCCGAAATTTCTTTCCAAGCCGCCAGACGTTCCTGAATGGTGGCGATGGGCGTCAGCGAGCGGGTCCCGAGTTCTTTGTCCCACTCGCGGCGGATGCAGTTGTCCACGATGGCCACTTCATGACCGCGCTCGGAGAAATGGAGCGCCGTCGGCCATCCACAAAACCCGTCACCGCCAGCAATGATAATCTTCACGTTATGTCTTCACCCCAACATTCCGATAGCACTACTGACTTCACTACCAATGTACAAGTTTTCGATCCGTGCAGCAAGTACGAGGTTCTTCCTAACCATTTCACTCCATGGATACTATTGCTAGACTTTGTCCCATCCGCACGTGATCGCCGACTTCCACCGACCACTCGAGGCCCCAGGACGGAGGGAAAAGCACAAGGACGGTTGACCCGAGCGCGAAGTGTCCAATTTCCTCGCCCCGGCGATAGGCTTGGCCCGGGATGAGCTTGAGCCGTCGCCCCCGGCTCACGGCGTATCGTAGGCGGATAGTCCCCACCCCGCAGGCGCCAACCATGACCATGGCAAAAGGCCCTAGAGGAGAGGAAAAGCGCGTCACGACCCGTTCATTTCTCGCGAGAAGACCTGGAATGACGCGCGTAGACGCGGGGTTGACCGGAAACAGCGTGCCCGGAATTCGCCACACGCGTTCTGGCGCGCAGTCCACCGGCGCGTGAATGCGATGATAATCGCGGGGGCTTAAATACACCGTGACGACGTATCCGCCCGATAACTCGTCCGCAAGGCGGTCATCCTGAACCAACTGGGCGAGATCGAACAGGGCCCCTTTCACCCAAAGGTGACCCTGCAAGCGGCCAACCTCCCGCACGAGCCCGTCCGTCGGCGACGTAACCCCGTCCCCGATGGGGCGTGCTCCGTGGCGAAGTTTCCGAGCAAAAAACTCGCCGAGGGTATGGTAGTCAGACAAGTCTCCCGCAATGTCGCAAAGCTCAACGTTGTAATGGCGAATGAACCACGGAATGGCCCGGCGACTGATCCCGGAGTCGACAAAACGCCGAAGACAAAAGGTGTACGCGCGCTTCGGAAAGGCGTACAAGGCCGCTCTCGTTATACGAATATGCCATCCCGCCTCTCACATGCATTGCAGGGTCAAGTCTCATTATAGTGCGCGGGGTGGCGTTTTCATCACGCGACGAGGGTTGGCTTGCGCCAACCCTCGTCGAACCTTATTCAGTGACCAGCAAGCTGCTGCTCGGCGTAAGCCACCAGGCGCTTCGTGATCTCGCCGCCCACAGAGCCGTTCTGGCGAGCGGTCGTGTCGGGGCCCAGCTGAACGCCGAACTCCGTCGCGATTTCGTACTTCATCTGATCCAGCGCGCGGTTGGCGCCCTGCACGAGCACCTTGTTGCTTCCGTTCTGGTTTGCCATCACCCTTCACCTCCCCCTGGTGTACCGTAGTATGTTCGGGGGAGGTGGAATTATAGATGTCACTTCGATCCACCCATGGTGGCCATCAGTCTCGATACGAAACCTTGTCCATGGCCTCCTTCAGCGCGTGACGCAGACCTTCGGCCCACGGGGCGTACCAAAAATCGTCC